>DYWT01000200.1 GCA_020742515.1 Sporosarcina psychrophila | reverse complement strand
GATAACGAAATGCGCTTTCTCACATTGACCATCCAGCGAAGACGCGACTTCGTGGTAGCCGGAGCGATAAGACTGAAAGCGCCCTCCTTTCCGGCTTATCGCGGGAGGCATCCACAAAGCGTCGAAGCGGTATTAGCAGGATGACTAATTCATTCCATATGTCTTGGGACATTCGTTGATCACACTCAATCGATTTATGACACTCCAGGTTGTAGGTCCCATTCCCGAAAACGAAATGCGCTTTCTCAAATAGACCATCCAGCGAAGGGGCGACTTCGTGGTAGCCGGAGCGATATTAGCAGGAATTCTGATTCTATCCATTGTAAGGCGCCTAAGCCGTATTCATTTGTTCAACATATATAGCGATTGAATTGTCTGAATTATTGTTATATAATTAATGGAAAAGGGGGATAAATTTAACGTGAAAAAGTATGTGAAGGAATTTGCTGCATTCCCTGATATAACTGTCATGTTTATCGTTTTATTACTATGTGCTTCCCTTACTTTGCCCCATGTATTATTTTACGGAACATGGATTGCTTTAATTATCGGGATGTTGACGTATGCAACAAGCGAATACATTGTACACCGCTTTTTATTTCACATTAAAACGCCTGAAAATCCATTTTTGTTGAAGATGATCAAACGTTTACATTATGATCATCATGTCGATCCGGATGATTTGAAGTTATTATTTTTGCCATTATGGTTCAGTATTCCTGGATTTATAATTTATTCACTTATCGTTTATTTCAGTACAGGTAGTATCGGGCTGACAACCGCATTCGCAACTGGACTGATTACTTATTTCCTCTACTACGAATGGAAACACTATATAGCACATAAGCCTATTCAGCCTCGCACCAAAATGGGTAAAAATATTAAGAAACATCATCTTCTGCATCATTTTAAAAACGAGAATTACTGGTTCGGTGTCACTCATACGTCATTTGATAAAACACTTGGAACATTTAAGGAGAATAAGGAAGTGGAGAAGAGTCCAACTGCCCGTAATTTGGAAAATAGATTATAGGTTGAAAAAAGGCTTCCCTGGAAAAATCAGGGGGAACCTTTTTGGTAAGCCAACGTAATAGTATTAGTAGGAAATACGATTAAAATTTATTTATAACGATAGGAGCTATAAAGTATGAATCTAGAAAAGTTTATGGCAACTAACTTCCCGAACTTAATCCTTACACCACCTTTGTTTTACAATTGCGATACTGGTATCCGATTTGAATTAGGGGTGGACTGGAAAGGTAAGGAAGAAAGTGTTTATCTTAAAGGTGTGTATGAAAGGGCTATAACTTTGTTTAAATCTTTGCATAATGAAAATGATGAAATTATGATTGTGGTAAATGTAAACGACTTCGGAGGTAAATGGGCATTCCGTGGCAAATTGAACATCTTCTCACGGTATGTAAGAGATAAGGCTATTTTATATAAATTGCAGCATAAAATAATACCTTACATCATCCCGGAAGATAATGAAGAAGGCAAATACAAAACACATCGCTTTGTACTTAAATGTAAAACCTCCGACATTAAATATGTCAGCCTTTTAAAAGCGATATGCAACACCGATATGGGGATAAAGCCGAGTATTGATGATCGAGTCTATTTCATAAATATAAAAAAAGAAACCATCTTTCATGTTTATGATGATAGAGGCTGTGATTTAGTGGCTACTTCTCCGGAAACTCTCCGGGAAGTTTACACTGAATATAATGATTGGATATTGGATTATGATCGAGAAAAGATTGATAAAGTATTTACCGTGTAGAGACGAATAATGGTAAATCTGCTAACAGCGGGCAGCCTAGTAGCAGCTAAGGGAAAATGTATCTTCTTCAATAGCCTATGAAGTGAAAAAAAGCGATTTTCATGTTTAGGATGAATTAAATAAAGGAATACATAGTTTGGATTCGACATCAAGGAGGAAATTTCAGCATGAGAAGGATAGAAGAAACACAGATGGATTTAAAGAGAGAGGAAATTATTCAGAGACTTGTAAAAAAGGGTGTTTTTAAATTACATGGCAAACAGCTTTACGAACTTCCTTTGTACGCACTTATGAAAGCATATATAGTACGAACTGAATAATCCCATGCCGGCTGGAAAGTCTCCACATGCCGGCATTTTTATATGGGGCTGTCTTATGTTTAACGAATTGAGGTAAACTGGTGGTATAAGCTTAAGGATGGCGGGGGTTCTATGATGCTAAATGATAAATTGAAAAAGTTTCAAAGCGAACAACTAGACGAAACAACAATTTCTGCCCTGCAAGAGAAGATGGATAGCGGAGAATTAACTTCTGAGGAAATTACGCTTATGTATATGGATATGATTTCCCGTCGTAATAAAAACGTGAATGCGGTGCTGGAACTGAACCTGCAAGCAGTACAAATCGCCAGAGCGTTAGACGTGGAAAGAGCAGTAAAGGGACCACGTTCTCTGCTTCATGGTATTCCGGTGTTATTGAAAGACAATATGGGGACGAAGGATAGGATGCATACGAGTTGCGGGTCTCTTGCATTTAAGGACTTCTATGCCGCAGAAGATTCCTTCCTAGTTAAGAAATTACGTGCAGCAGGCGCAGTTATCCTTGGCAAGACGAATATGACGGAGTGGGCAAACTTCATGTCGGACCGGATGACGAACGGCTGGAGTTCACGCGGTGGACAAGTGAACAATCCTTATGGACTATTCGATGTTGGGGGGTCAAGTTCAGGTGCTGGTGCTGGTATTGCTGCGAATCTGGCGGTAGTAGCAATCGGTACGGAGACGACGGGGTCAATTCTCAATCCGTCCGCGCAGAACTCACTTGTAGGTATTAAACCGACTGTCGGAGCGATTAGCCGTACAGGAGTGATACCGCTTTCTTATACACAAGACACTCCGGGACCCATGGCAAGGACTGTGAAAGATGCAACAATTACATTTAGTCTACTGATTGGCCACGATCCGGAAGATCCAGTAACAGAAGAGGCAGTTCGTTTGGATGGAGTTGATTGGATGTCTCTCCTCGATACAGCGGCGCTTGAAGGCGTACGTCTTGGTGTAGCACGCGCGATTTTTGAAAGAGAGGCATCGACAGAACGTATGTCTCTTTTTGACATAGCCCTTAAAGAGCTTGAAGCTGCTGGAGCTATCATTATTGATGATATCGATTTAGGGACGATGGAAAATGATCTTGGTTATAACGTACTTCTTTATGAATTCAAAGCAGCGTTGAATGCTTATCTGGGGAAAACACCGGCGGCAAACCCAATCCGTACTTTGTCAGATGTTATCCGTTTCAACAATGAACATGCAGAAGAGACATTGAAATTCGGTCAAGTGATGTTAGAAAAAGTGGAGCGGACAAGCGGAACGCTGACTGAACGTGCCTATATCGAAGCACTTATTCGGAATCGCCATCTTGCAGGTGAAATTGCGCTTGGAAAAGCGTTGGAAGAGCACAATGTACAAGCGCTTGTATTTCCTCAAGATCATGGATGCAGTTTTGGAGCGGCGGCAGGGTATCCATCCATTACCGTTCCGGGGGCTTATTCCGATGCTGGTGAACCGTTTGGTATCACTTTTTCGGGGAAAGCATTTACTGAACCGGAATTGATCGGCTATGCATATGCGTTCGAGCAGCGGGTCAACGCAAGACGGAAACCTTAATCAGTTTTGTCAGAAATAGAGTGTATAAGAGCCTGTTATGATAAACTGAGAGGAATAGAGTGAAGGTGGGGATAATAATGTCCTTCTTAGAAAATATGGACGATGTGTTTAAAGAGAAATGGAAATTTGACTATGAGATGCCTATCCAAGAGAAAATGATTCCAGAGATGCTTGAAGGAAAAGACATAGTTGCAGAATCGCCGACTGGTTCGGGTAAGACGCTGGCATTTGTATTACCGCTTCTACAATTGGTTGATGGCGATAAAAAACAAACGCAGGCGCTGATTATTACGCCGTCACAGGAGCTGTCGATGCAAATAGTTAACGTCATCAGGGAATGGGTGACCGGAACAAGTATCACGGTTACACAACTAATTGGTGGGGCTAATATGCAACGCCAGATAGAACAATTGAAGAAAAAACCATCAATTGTAGTAGGAACACCTGGCCGTTTAGCAGAACTCATCAAAGTGAAAAAGTTAAAGATGCACGATATACGCCACATTGTTCTCGACGAAGGTGATCAGCTTTTGGCGCGCGATCATCGTGTCGTTGTAAAAAATATGATTGAAGCAGCAAACCCGGAAAGACAAGTTGTAGCCGTCTCCGCAACAATTACAGATGAAATTGAAATTGTTGCTAGCAAGTTTATGACTGATCCAATTCGAATCCAAGTAGGCGCTGAAGAGATGCCGAAATCGGGTAAAGTTGTCCATTCGTTTGTAAAGACTGATGCTCGTGATAAAACGGATGTCTTGCGGGGAATTTCTTATTTAGAGGGAATTCGTGCCCTTGCTTTTATTAATAATGTGGATCAGCTTCGTATGAAAGAAATGAAGCTTAAGTATAATGAAGCGCCGATTGCGGTTCTTCATTCAGAAATGACGAAATTTGAAAGACAGCAAACATTGGATAGTTTCCGTAAAGGCGAGCTTCGAATTTTGATAGCGACAGATCTTGCAGCACGCGGTCTAGATATTGACGGATTAACGCATGTCATCCACGTTGATGTGCCGCATACTGTTGAGCAATACTTACATCGTTCAGGCAGAACAGGGCGTGCAGGCGGAGACGGGGAAGTGCTGACGCTGTTATCATACCCTGAAGAACGGGATTACCGTAAGCTGACTAAGGGAATCAAAACGGTCCAAAAAGTCTGGTATAAAGGCCACTTAGCAGAAGGAAATTCAAAAACAATCGCAACTACTAAAAAGAAATAGTAAAAAGGGCTATCCGGAAATCCAAGTACATTGGATTTCCACGGATAGCCCTTTTCTATATTTGTTGAAAGAAAGCACCACACACTGATTATAGTTGTGTCAAAATGATTGGCTCGCCTTTTGTAACGATGATTGTATGCTCGATTTGAGCTACGAGGGATTTGTCTGGTGTAATGAACGTCCAACCATCTCCTGATTCGATAATATGCTCCGCTTTTTCAGAGATAAAAGGTTCAACTGCGAGAACCATTCCTTCTTTTAAAAGCGTCTTATCCCAAGCGTCATAATAGTTGAGTACATGCGAAGGTTCTTCGTGCAACGCTTTACCGATACCGTGGCCAGTCAAGTTTTTGATGACTTTTAAGCCATGTTCTTTTGCTTCGCGTTCAACTGCTTTACCGATTTGATTTAAGCTAGAACCTGCTTTAACTTTCGTCATTGCACGTTCAAATGCACTTTTAGCCACATCGCATAATTGCTGTTTCTTGTCATCGGGTGTACCAACGACAAACGAAATACCTGTGTCAGCAAAATAACCATTGTAGGAACCAGAGACGTCAATATTAACAAGATCTCCGTCTTCTATGATGCGTGAACCAGGCATACCGTGGGCAACTTCACTGTTAACGCTGATGCATGTAAAGCCAGGGAAATCATACTCTGCGATGGGTCCCGAGATTGCACCTTTCTCTTCGAATAGGCGTCCCCCAATATCATCGATTTCTTTCGTCGTTTTACCGGGGACGGTCGCTTCTTTCATTGCTTCCCTGATTTCAGCAACAATTTTGCCGATTTTTTTTAACGCTTCAATTTCTTGCTCAGTTTTTGCAATCATTATGCACAAGTCCTTTCTTCCGTTCATTCTTTTTCATACCATACTATATCATAATGAGGTGAACAAAAATGCCTGCAAACTTTAAAAATGTTTGCAGGCTTTCAATTTATCTTCGTGGAATTGTAGTACCAGCCGCTTTTTTTTTCGACATCACTTTTCGTACAATCGGATAGACGACGGGTGCCCATTTTATAGCGGTTTTCAGTAATCTGCCAAGTTTCATCAGAAATCACTCCTAGATAAAGCATTTCTTACTTTTTCCCGTAATGGCTGTTTTGTAAACATTTATCTCAATACTTTGACGCCTTGAAATACGTTCCAAATAAGAATAGCCAATAAGAGTATTCCGTAGACAAGCATGAAAAGAAGGGGAGTTAGTTGCCAAAAGCCGAAATTTCCGCTCGGCATCTCATCCATGCTGTACGTAAAGGAAAACATTGAAAAAGAAAAAATGACTAATCCCGCAATAAGAAGTACGGTAGGAACAAGATGGGAAACAAATGAGCGTTTTGCGTGGGTTTTTACTTCCCGGTCGTCCGTAACGAAATAAACGATGACAGGCAGAAGTAAAGGGGCGAAAAAAACGCTGAAATAGCATAAGGCAGCTAGTAGTTTACTGTTCATCAAAGATATCCCTCCATTGTACTTTTACTATATCGGATACTTTCCATCCTTATTAATCATCTTGCTTAAAGGGGGGCCATCTTATACAATGTAATGGACAACTGAATTACTGGAACCACAAGGGGTGCCTATTTTGGCTGAGATTGGACAAGTTGTCCTGACCCTTAGAACCTGTAAGATTATTCTTGCGTAGGGATGTGGATGGAAATTGACATATTCGATGTCCCATCTATCCGGGATGTCTTTTTTTATGGCCACATCCTACGCTGAACTGGTAGGGGGAGGAATAAAATTGGAACGGAAAAAACTTCAACTTTTACTTGAGGTAGCTATTTTAGGTGCGATTTCATTTGTACTTGATCAGATTGGTTTTAAAATGCCACAGGGTGGGTCGGTGACACTATCGATGTTACCGATTGTCATCATGGCATTTCGTTGGGGCATTATGGGCGGCATGCTGACAGGGTTCGTATCAGGTGTATTGCAACTTCTGATGGGTGGATTTGTATTAAACCCTATACAGGCGGCGCTCGATTATTTCGTCGCTTATACGCTCGTCGGAGTAGCTGGTGTTACGCTAGCATGGCTGTTAAGCAGTAAAGCAAAAGGTAACAAAGGATCGATGGTTACTGCAATTGTCATAGGAACAGTCATCGGTGGTTTTCTTCGATATCTAATCCACTTTATCGGGGGAATCGTATTCTTTGCTTCTTATGCACCCGAAGGACAGCCTGTATGGCTTTATTCATTACTTTATAATGCAAGTTACATGATACCGGCAATTATTTTGGCAGCGATTGTAACGTCTTTATTGTTCACTACAGCACCGCGTCTTCTTGAGCGTAAATAAAAAATCGCCGTTTTCTCCTTTGTGGGAGGACGGCGATTTTTTATTTTGTAGAGGTAAGTGATCTTCTTCTAAAGAAAATAGAGGCTGCGATGGAGGCAGCGAGAAATAGGGCTGCAGCTGAAACGAATAATTCATCTCCGCCATTTTTTACTGCAATGCCAATAAATGCCCATATGAAAACTGCGTTGAATGCTATGTCTGCATAATGGTACAAAAAATGAAGAGCAATCGCAGTAGCAAACGTTAGGTAGATAACGGTCCATAAAGGATCACTTAGACCCCACCCAGACCACTCGTGCAACGTCAGGACATAGCTGACGTTTGCAATGGTGGCGACAAAAGTCCAGCCAAGATAGACAGCAATCGGACCTCTTTCGTAAAAATGATTATCTCTTTTAGAGTACGTAAAGTAAATGGTCAATAGCGTGACGAGAAGTAGTACAATGACAACAATCGTCCATTCAAAAAAGCCGAAATGCCAGAGCAGAATCCAAGCAATGTTAAATAGGCAGCTGGTCACAAATAGGACAGCTCTTCGGGTAAATAACGCATGTTCAACTGTTGCTTTGTTTCGCATGAAGCCATACAACCAGATAGCGAGAAGCAGGTAAATAACCGCCCAAATTGAAAATACATAACCTGCGGGCGTAAATAGCACTGGTAAGCTATTTGAAATTTCCCCAGTTGTTTTACCGTTGATAGGCATTATATTCGCAGCTGCATTGACTAGGATAACTGCAATGAGCGAAAAAATCATAATCATAATTCTAAACATATTTAAATCCTCCTACTGAACAGTATACAGAGGAATGGGAGAACCTGCGAAGGAAAGTATGAACCTTCCGTCACAATTGTAATATTTCGCTTGCCGAATATTCATGTTATAATCAAGAGGTGTTTTTGGAAAATTTAGAATGAATCAGGGGGAATTATAATGACGCAAAAAATGTATTCAGAAGTGTGGGATCTTGATGTGTTTTTTAAAGGTGGAAGTGGATCACAAGAATTGCGAACACACTTGGATAATCTGAAAGAAAGTCTCAGTTCATTAGAAGAAACGGCATCTGCATTTCTAGTTCCTAAGTCAGCAGATGTAGCAAAAGAAGTGTCAATTCTAATTGAATCCCTGAAAGAGGTTGCACTTAATCTGTCGCAAGCAGGCGCTGTTATCGGGTGTTTCCTTGCGGCAGATACAACAGATAAAAAAGCATTACAACTGCAAGGTGAAACGGGCTCACTTGGGGCACGCTTTTCTACGGTCGGGCTTAAAATTAGGCAAACACTTGCAAAAGCGGATGAGGATACATGGAATGGGTTAATCGAGTCGGACGAACTCAAAGAGTTTGCATTTGTACTGAACGAGTGGCGTGAAGAAGTCGAATTGAAACTATCCGAACAGGAAGAGAGTTTAATTACCTCACTAAGCGTCGACGGCTATCATGGCTGGGGGCAGTTATATGACATGCTCGTCGGCGATATAAAAATAAAAATTGAATTGGCTGGGGAGCAAAAAGAACTTTCTGTAGGCCAGGCGAATAACCTAAGTTCACATGAAGATGCAAACGTACGAAAAAGCTCATTTGAGGCATTGGAAGAAGCTTGGGAAGGGAAAGAAGATTTCTTTGCATCGGCTTTAAATCACATTGCTGGCTTTAGACTGGAAGTTTACAAAAAACGAGGCTGGAATTCGGTATTAAAAGAACCTCTTCTTCGTAATCGGATGAGTGAAGAAACACTTGACGCGATGTGGGGAGCAATTGGTGCAAATAAAGCGCCGTTTGTCGAATACTTAAAGGTGAAGGCGAGAATGCTAGGTACTGAAAAGATGAACTGGTATGATATTGATGCACCAGTAACAGCATCGACAAAAAAGATGTCCTATCAAGAAGGCGCAGAATTTATCTTAAAGCATTTTGGTGAATTTGGACCAGAGTTAGAAGCGTTTTCCCGTCAGGCTTTTGAAGATAGCTGGATTGAGGCGGAAGACCGTCCGAATAAACGTCCAGGCGGTTTCTGTACGGGTATGCCGGTGTCCGAACAGTCCCGTATATTCATGACCTATAGTGGCACCATGTCAAATGTTGCAACACTTGCCCATGAACTAGGCCACGCGTTTCATTCATACGCGCTGCGCCCCGTCCATTGGATGAATCGTCAATATGCGATGGGAGTAGCTGAAACAGCATCGACATTCGCGGAGATGATTGTCGCAGATGCTGCAGTGAAAGCCGCGGAAACGAAGGATGAAAAAATTGCGTTGCTGGAAGACAAAATTCAACGTAGTGTAGCATTCTTTATGAATATCCATGCAAGATTTCTTTTCGAAACAAGGTTCTATGAAGAACGCAAAAGTGGTATTGTGCCGGCAGCTAGATTGAACGAATTAATGGCAGAAGCACAACAAGAAGCATACGGGGATGCTCTTGATACAGTTCATCCGCATTTCTGGGCTTCGAAACTCCATTTCTATATTACGGGTGTGCAATTCTATAACTTCCCGTATACGTTTGGTTATTTGTTCTCCTTGAGCATTTATGCGAAAGCTTTAGAAGACGGCGCAGGATTTGAACAGAAATATATGGCGCTTTTGCGGGACACTGCAGTTATGAGTGTTGAAGATCTTGCGATGAAACACCTTGGTGAGGATATTACAAAACAAGAGTTCTGGGCAAAAGGCGTAGCACTATGCGTGAAAGATGTAGAGGAGTTCTTGGAACTTACTTCGGTAAAAGGGTGAATATGAATTGATTTTGCTTGAAGGGCAAACTTGTTACTTACGAATATTGACGGAGGAAGACGCCTCTATCTTTACAAAATTGCTGAAGGCTAATATTGAATATTGGTCTATTTTCGAACCGCGGCATGAAAGCAGTTATTTTACTGTAGCAGTCCAAAGGGAGAAAATCAGGGAGTCGATTTATCAAATGAGGGACCGCAGAGAGTATAACTTCGGAATCTTTGAGTCGGCCACCAGTAAGCTGATTGGCCATATCTCGCTTTACAGCATCAAAAGACTCCCTTTTTCCAGCGGTTTTGTCGGCTATTCAATCGATGAACGTGAAACGGGCAGGGGTATTGGCACGGAAGCAGTCAACCTTGTCACTAAATTTGCTTTCGAGAAAATCGCCTTACATCGGGTAGAGGCCTATGTGTCTCCCCGTAATGGCGGCTCGTTAAAAGTTCTGGAGAAGTCCGGATACCTCCAAGAAGGACTGTTGCGCAAACTTCTATACATTAACGGTGTTTGGGAAGATCATTATATTTACGCAATAGTGGAGGATGATTTTTGAAAGGGTAAGAGCGCATTGCGGAGATTATCAGCTAAAATAAAAAGCCGGTTCCTGTAAAAAAGGAATCGGCTTTTGTATATTTCCCGGGAAATAGGTCGAATTTATTTTACGGTATTAAATTTGTAGCCGTCAATAATTGTATCGAGTTTTCCAGTATCAGGGTGGACAACAAGTCCATGGACAGCTACTTTTTTATCCATAAGGGGATGATTCCGTACAGCATCGACACTCATCTTGACGCTTTCGATCACATCACCAAACCCATGCAGCCAATCTTCCATATCGACACCCGAATACTTAAGCGTTTTAAAAATGTTTTCATCAATCCCGCGATGGACCATTTTTTCTATAATACGCTCTGTATCGACAGCGCTCATTCCACAATCGTGATGTCCAACAATGTAAACTTCATCGGCCTGCAGTTCGTAAACTGCCACTAGTAGGCTTCTCATAATACCACCGAATGGATGTGTGACAACTGCGCCGGCACTTTTAATGATTTTCGCGTCGCCATTTTTTAAGTTCATCGCCTTAGGCAATAATTCAGTCAGCCTTGTATCCATACAAGTCAGAACTACAATTCGTTTGTCGGGAAATTTTGTTGTTGCGTACTGTTCATACTTTTTTTCGGTTACGAATGTTTCATTAAACTTAAGGATTTCTGAAAGAATTGTCATCATATACTCCCATTCTGTAAGTTTTTATTTATCCCGCCTTAACGAGAAATTCAAGATTTGAAGGAAAGCAGAATAATCAGTGGTGAATGAAACCCATTGATTTTTTAGTTTGGTTTTATCATACTAGAAAATATATAAAAAGAAAAGAGTTGCCGAGAGGCAACTCTTAGAATTTCGTATCTGGTTTTGGATCAATTGTAGAAGCGTCAGCAGATGGCATAGCTGAAGAAAGATAGTGCATTGTGAACGTTGCTGCCATACCGAGACAAACTGCGAAACCGATAACTGTAGTAAACATCAAGCCCATATATATGACCCCTCTCGACTATGATAATTTGATACTGTCTTCATTATACAATAAAAAACCAAAAGTTTTAAGGGTTTCATAAAATGTTTTTAGTAATTGTGACGTTTCTTAGAAAGCCCAGTTACCTTTGCGGAATACTGGCTCTGTTGAACCATCGTCATGTATCCCATCAATATCCATATTATCAGAACCAACCATGAAGTCAACGTGAGTAATAGATTGGTTCAAACCATTTTCCACTAACTCTTCACGTGACATTGTTTTGCCGCCTTCAATACAAAATGCATACGCACTCCCAAGCGCAAAGTGATTCGAAGCATTTTCGTCGAACAGTGTATTATAGAAGAGCAAACCTGATTGTGAAATCGGTGATGCATGGGGAACAAGGGCGACTTCACCAAGATGTTTTGCGCCTTCATCGGTATCAATCAGACGTTGTAGGACGTCTTGCCCCTGTTCGGCGGATACGTCAGCAACTCGTCCATTTTCAAATGTAATTTTGAAGTTATCGATGATATTGCCGCCGTAGCTTAATGGTTTAGTACTTGATACATAGCCATTGACACCCGTTTTCAAAGGAACAGTGAATACTTCTTCCGTTGGCATATTCGCCATGAAAGTGTGTCCCTTTTCATTGACGCTACCAGCTCCGCACCATAAGTGGCCTTCTGGCAATTCAACGATAAGGTCAGTGCCAGGCGCTTTATAATGAAGTTTGCGATATCTTTTTTCATTCAAGTAGTCAACTTTAGCATGCAAATTATTATCATGGTTAACCCATTCTTGTACAGGGTCTTGCTTGTCTGTACGGACTGCTTTGAATATAGCAGTCCAAAGCGCAGTAACCTGTTCTTCTTCCGATAAATCCGGGAACACTTTAGCTGCCCATGCTTTGGAAGGAGCAGCTATTACAGTCCAACTGATTTTATCAGACTGTACGTACTGACGATATTTGTCGAGTGCAATACCCGTGGCTTTTTGGGAATCTCCAATGCGCGTTGAATCGATGCCGTTTAATAGGTCGGGGCTTTGGGAAACGATGCTCATGAATGCAGCCCCTTTTTCCGCAAGTTGTTCGCGCTCCATTACTTTCCATTCAGGGAATTCGGAAAAAGAGTCGGCAGGCGCTTTTTCGAAACGAAGTCGGGAAACAGTATCATCAGACCAATCTACAAATACTTGACGCGCACCTGCATCGTACGCATTTTCGGTGACGAGACGGACGAATTCTGCAGTTTCAGTAGACGCGCTGATGTAAAGGTATTGGTTAGGTTGAATGTTGACCCCAACCTGCACTGCAAGTTTAGCGTAGCGGGATAGTTGTTTTTCAAAAGTGGACATGAATAATTACTCCTTTCTTTATCTTCTTAATAGTACCAATTTAATAGCCCTGCCTGCAACGTCGAATATAATAGACGAAATGTGACGTTATGGAAAATCTCAACTATTTAATACTTCACCTCTTCTAAAGAATAGTCTTAAGATGCCGAAATAAGAAGAAGAATGGAATATTTGGAGGGTCAACTATGGATTTATCAACAGTAATTGGTCTAGTATTAGGGTTTGTTGCACTTCTTGTCGGTATGACGATGAAAGGTGTCCCGGTAGATAGCTTATTTAATATGGCAGCTATACTAATAATAATTGTAGGAACGCTTGCAGCTGTTATCATTGCATTTCCAATGAATGAGTTAAAACGTGTACCTAAATTATTTGGCGTGCTTTTTAAAGAACAAAAACTTGCTTCCGACTCTGACATCATACGTATGTTTTCAGGGTGGGCAGACATTGCACGTCGCGAAGGATTATTATCACTTGAAGCTAAAACTGACGAAATAAATGACCCGTTTTTGAAAAATGGTTTGGGCCTCGCAATTGATGGACAAAACGCCGATTATATTCGTGATGTGCTAAGTGAAGAAGTGGAAGCTATGGAAGACCGGCATTCCGCGGGAGCACAAATATTCTCTCAGGCGGGAACGTATGCCCCTACACTTGGAGTATTGGGAGCGGTGGTAGGTCTGATTGCTGCACTTGGTAATTTGAATGACATTGATGCACTCGGCCATGCCATTTCCGCAGCTTTCATAGCAACGCTACTTGGTATTTTTACGGGTTATGTACTCTGGCACCCATTTGCGAATAAATTAAAACGTAAATCACACGAAGAGGTAAGACAGAAGAAAATGATGATCGAAGGGGTTCTTTCAGTTCTTGAAGGAGAGGCGCCGCGCGTCATTGAGCAGAAACTTTCTTCCTACCTATCCGCGGAAGAACGTCGAAAACTGTCTACAGCGAATTCAGCGGATAAGGGGGATGGCCAGGTTGTCGAAGAGACGTAAGAGAAAAAAGGATGATCACCATATAGATGAATCTTGGCTTTTGCCATACTCCGACCTTATGACTCTTCTTCTCGCGTTATTTATCGTGCTGTTTGCCTCAAGTTCGGTAGATGAAGTCAAACTAAAACAGATGTCAGCTGTGTTCAGTGAAATATTTGACAGCGGGCAAGGCGTGATGGACAATGCAGCGCCTACAACAGTCCCGATACCGAAAGATTCAGTTGGTTCCAACGATGAGAATGCATCCTATTTAGAAGATCAGAAGTCGCTTGGTGAAATACAGGACAGAGTTGATGACTATATTGCAGTTAACGAATTGGAGAATCAGTTTGAAACAAAACTGACGGATGAAGGACTGTTGGTAACGATTAGGGATAGTATCCTCTTTAGTCCGGGGAGGGCGGATATTAAGCCGGAATACAAAGGGGTTGCAGATGATATTGCGGACCTTCTTGTTTTTGACCCGCCTCGTCAAATCGTCGTTACTGGTCATACGGATAATGTTCCAATCGGAAATGCACAATTTCAATCAAACTGGGAGCTCAGCGTAATGAGAGCTGTTAACTTTTTGAAAAGTATTGTGAGAAATGAAGAAATCAATCCACTTTTATTCAGTGCTAAAGGATACGGCGAGTTTCAGCCGATCGAATCGAATGGAACAGCTGAAGGACGAAGCAAAAATCGTCGGGTAGAAGTACTTATCCAGCCACTTGTCTTAGAAGATGGGACAGCAGTTGAATAAAAAAAGATTCGCCGGTTAATTCAACCCGGTGAATCTTTTTTTATTGTCATTTTCGTAGTGTACCAAGTTCTGCTGCAATTGCTTGCATTTCATTTGGTGTAATCGTATCCCGTTTCATAACCATTTTATACATATAATGCAAATCTTCATATTTAGAAGTACTGAAATTCTCCGCTTTTAATGCAGCTGAATTAACCATACGAAGTTTTTCTGTAATCTTCTCAATCATATAGATCACATTTTCTGATGTCGGGTTAGATAAATCCATAGTTTTGTCCACCTTCCATTGCTCTTTTGGACTTATCATTTCACTATTCTCCCGAACTGTCAAATTGAAGAACAAAAGTGGAAGTGGCTATTCAGCCAAGATCAGTAAGTAAACTGCAGTTGAATTCCTTCACACAGTACGAGATTTCATAATTACCTAGACAACAGTAGATTATCCTCGTTTTGCGGCTTCCCTTTCTTCTTTGAGTTTTGCATTGAAACGTTTTGTTTCAAAGACGATGACACCGGACAATCCGAGAAGCCCAATTAAGTTCGGTATTGCCATCAGCCCATTCATGACGTCTGCGAACAACCAAACTGCATCAAGAGTCGCGGTAGCTCCTATAAAGATGACTGCAATAAATACGATGCGGTAGTAAATCAAAACCGTTGGATTCGGGAACAAGTATTGGAAACATTTCTCTCCGTAATAGGCCCATCCGAAAATTGTAGATGTCGCAAAGAATATCAATCCAATTGCAACAACAATCGGTCCTGCGTTTCCAAGAAACTCACCGAACGCTGCAGCTGTAAGAGAACCGGCTTCAATGCTCTTGTCTTTCCACATACCCGACATGACGATAGTTACTCCGGTAATTGAACAGATAACTAGGGTATCGAATAATACTTGTGTCATGGAAACGAGTGCTTGACGACCTGGTAAGTCTGTTCTAGCTGCAGCAGCAGCAATTGGAGCAGACCCAAGACCTGCCTCGTTGGAGAAGAGCCCGCGTGCAACCCCGAAACGGATGGCCGCACCGATTGCGCCCCCAACAGCCGCTTCACCAGTAAACGCAAATTTGAATATCGTTGCAAAAGCTTCTGGAATCAAGTTGAAGTTCAAAATCATTACGATTAAACCTGCGATTAAATAGAAACCTGCCATAACCGGGACGAAAAACGATGTAACCTTACCGATCGTTTTAATGCCTCCAATAATAACCATTCCACCTAGAACGACAAGAATGGCTCCTGTAATCCAATGCGGAACATTAAACGTTGAATTCAAGACATCGGCAACTGCCTTCGATTGTGTTCCGTTACCAATCCCGAATGCTGCAATCGCGCCAAAAATAGCGAATAAGACGCCGAGCCATTTCATTTTCAGACCGTGTTCAAGATAGTACATTGGTCCGCCAGCCATTTGTCCATTGGCATCCTTGACCCTATATTTAACTGCAAGAATTGCTTCTCCGTATTTTGTAGCCATTCCGAAGAATCCGGCCATCCACATCCAGAACACTGCGCCCGGTCCGCCGAAGTAAATTGCTGTCGCAACTCCGACGATATTCCCAACACCGACTGTGGCCGCCATCGCTGTCATAAGTGCCTGGAAGTGTGAAATATCACCTTCCGATGTTTTATCCTGATTTCTTGAGAAAACGAGTTTTAGTGCATAAGGTAACATACGTATTTGAATAAGTCCTAGTCTTACTGTTAAAAAGATCCCCGTTCCAACGAGAAGAATAAGCAAAGGCGGTCCCCAAATAAATCCGCTGGCCTTATCCAAAAAAGTAGTTAATCCATCCATCCCATTACCCCCAGTTGATATGTTTTAGGTGCAACATTAATTTGCATAGTATTCGTTGATACCTCACATCCTCTCAATCTCTAAATTTCCCTACCGTTATTGTTAATATTCCGAAAATTTACGGCATTCGTCAAGCTTTATTTTTATAGTTCCGACAACTTGTTTGTTTTTCTTTCTTGTGGGGTATAATTGTATATGCGAAAGAGTTTGAAATGGAGGGTTTATAATGGGTAATAGCAAATTTGGCAAATTTATTATCTTTGGTGCACTTACAGGTGCGATTGTAAGCATGTTCGATCGGAGTACAAGAAATCAACTAGTCAAGAAATCAAACGACTATATAACGGAAATGAAATTTTATTCGAAAAATCCTGATGTGCTCAAATGGAAACTGGAGGAGAAGAAAGATAAATATCAGTCGGTCTTCAAGCAACTATCGGGTGATGCATCTTATATTAAGGAGCAGGTAGAAGAGTTGAAAACATTAACACCACAAGTAAAAGATTTAGTCATGGATACGAAGGATGCGTTTGTTGAGTCGAAAGATGAATACAAGTCAATTGTCAGTGAAACTCCATCGGAGGATAATATTGATTCAAAAAAGTGAAAAGTGTTGAAAGGGGTGACGAAAGTTTGAAGGATAATGATCGTTCAACACCTACGCCAATCCCAAGAGCAAAGGCTGGGAAGCAAAAGAAGAAAACAGATGGCTTTATGGCAGATACTGCAGCCATGAAATTTTTAGATGATGTAAAAGAAGGCGACCTTGAAGAATTCGATGTCACGACAAAAACTGGATTTTTGAAAGAACTTCTTGTCCGGATAAAAAAAGTCGATGTAACGGGCCTTGGCTCGCAACTCGCTTTCTTTTTCCTGTTGTCATTATTTCCTCTATTAATCTTTATAATGACGCTTCTTCCTTTTTTAAATCTTGATCAGGCAGAAATTTTCTTGTTGATTAGAGATTATGCGCCTGAGAGTGTTGCTATGCTTATTGAAGATACACTAAGTGATATTTTAAAAAACCGAAATGGTGGCTTATTGTCAATTGGTGCGCTTGCAACAGTGTGGTCAGCATCTAAAGGTATGAATGCTCTTACTAAAGCTTTGAACCGTTCCTATTTTACAGAAGAATCACGTTCATTCGTAGTTGCTCGGGGGATGTCAGTCGTCTTTACAGTTTTGCTCATAGCCGTCCTAGTAGTAGCCCTTGTATTACCAGTGTTTGGACAGCAGATTGGCGTACTAGTATTCTCTTATATGGGACTTGAAGAAGGATTCATCACTTTGTGGAGCAATTTGCGCTGGATCGTTCCGCCTGTACTAATCTTCTTCGTATTTTCGCTGATTTATTGGCTGGTACCTAACTTGAAGATTCACTTTATAAGTGTGCTACCAGGAGCGCTATTTGCTACGGTAGGCTGGATTCTGACATCACTTGGTTTCTCCTACTATGTCAGTAACTTCGGAAGCTATTCGAGTACATATGGTAGTATTGGAGCGATTATTGTATTAATGATGTGGTTATATTTCTCAGCTATCATTTTGATACTTGGCGGACAGCTAAATGCCGTCACATTTGAAAGGACTCAGTTGAAAAGAGCAAAAGCAAAAAGCAATGCAGTCATGTAATATGACGGCATTGCTTTTGTTCAATTGAAATACAAAATAACTTACTCGATGCGATTCAGCATCCGAAGACCGTTTAATATAACAAGTATGGTGCTTCCTTCGTGTCCAATGACGCCGAGAGGAAGATCGACGACTTGCAGAAAGTTGGAGACGATGAGTACCATGATGACTGTGATGGAGAAGAAGACATTCTGTTTCACGATTCGCTGCATTTTACGAGATAGCTTGATTGCATAAGAGATACGCCTCAAGTCATTTTGCATCAGAACAATGTCTGCAGTTTCAAGCGCGACGTCGGTACCTTCACCCATTGCAATGCCTGATGTTGCAGTAGCGAGGGCGGGTGCATCGTTAATACCATCTCCGACCATTCCTACGTTTTTATATTCAATCAGAAGACGTTTCAAATGATTGACTTTCATCTCTGGCAAGCATTCTGCGACGTATGAATCAAGTCCGGCTTCTTTCGCAATAGCTGCAGCCGTTTTTTCATTATCACCTGTTAGCATGATTGTTAAAATACCTGTCTGCTTTAACTGTTTGATAGCCTCAACCGCTTCAGAACGCAAGGTATCTTTCAGTGCAACAATGGCTACAATCCCTTTATCATCTTTCATGAAGATGACTGTTTTACCTTCTTCTGCTAGCGATAAAGCAATACCATCCTGAAATTGTTCCGCTATTTCTGTTCCGACAAAACGTGGATTTCCTACAAGCAATTCTTGCTTATCAACAAGTGCCCTGATGCCATGGCCAGGCACATCTTCAATTTGAAGATTTCGCTTCAAGGTTACACCATTATCGATGGCGTAATTTGTAATCGCAATAGCAAGCGGATGATTCGATTGGGACTCTATACTTGCAAGAACCGTCAATGTTTCGTCTGCCGCTGCATCTTTACGTACATGGAAGTCTGTAACAACCGGTTTACCATTCGTCAATGTCCCGGTCTTGTCAAAAGCAATCATCTTGAGGGAACCAAGATGTTCAAGATGAACACCTCCCTTGAACAGGATTCCTTTTCTTGCTCCGTTTGAGACTGAAGCAAGAGTTGCCGGCATGATAGATGCAACCAGCGCACATGGTGAGGCAACAACGAGCAGGACGATAGCACGATAGAATGTAGTCGTCCACTCCCATCCGAACAAATAATGAGGCAGGATCATCATAACTAATACTGCAATGAGTACAACTTTTACATAAGTTCCTTCGAACCGTTCGATAAATTGCTGTGAAGGTGATTTCTCACTTTGTGCACTTTGAACGAGTGTAATAATTTTCTGGAAAAGTGTTTCGGAACTAGGCTTTGTCATTTTCATTTGAATTGCACCGCTCAAATTGACAGTACCGGCAAATAATTCGTCGCCAATGTCTTTTGTAACAGGAATCGATTCTCCATTAATAGCAGACATATCGATGGAGGAGGTACCGAAAGTGATACTTCCGTCGACTGGAACCCGTTCGCCTGGCTTAACAAGCAGGATTGACCCTAACGTTAGGGAGGAGGTAGGCACTTTGATTTCCATGCCATCTTCTTGAATGAGCCATGCTTCTTCAGGTTGTAAGGCCATAAGTGACGAAATTTCCTTATGGCTTTTATTCAACGTGTAGGTTTCAAGGGCGCCACTGAGCGCAAAGATGAAAATTAGAATTGCCCCTTCAGCCCAATAACCGATTAAGGCAGAACCGATTGCAGCGAAAATCATAAGCATTTCCACATTCAGTTCTTTGTGTTTAATCGTTTCTTCAATTCCTTCTTTCGCTTTGGCAAAACCGCCGATTAAAAAGGCGATGATGTAAAGGGGAACAGAAAGTGTTTCAATCCCGTTTGCACCACTAAACCAAGCGATGGCAATAAGCGTGCCAGACAGGATAGCTGCAATTAATTCTATGTGCACTCGCCAATCTAAAGGATTTTTCTGCTGATGTTCAGTGATAGTAGTCATAGTTTCTTCCTCCTAATTGAGAATGATAGTCAATTTCAAATTGCTGAATAAAATATGAAAGTCGGTTCCTATGGCAGGAGCCGACTAATTAAATATAGATGATATTGATTATCACATTGTAATTATTATTGTTAATAGTATAGCATGTTGATAGGGGAAGTGACACTGCTTTGCTTACAGGGGGGAGAAAAAAGTGGCTGGTCGTAGGTTTTTGGTAGGCTGTCAAATAGTTACCATCAAGTGAAAAAGCACCTTCTCCCGGTAACTTTCTCCGAAAAAAGGTGCCTGACTTATTTAGCTGAATACTTTCTCTTTGAACTGAGCTAACTTTTCAAGAGATGACTTATCTACATCGGCATGCAAACTGTTGCCATGCGAGTCCATTGTTACGACTGCAGTGAAGTCTTTAACGCGCAGATGCCACATCGCTTCGGGAATACCGAATTGAAGGAGGTCAACGCCTTCGACAGCTTTGATACAGTCCGCATAGTATTGCGCTGCGCCTCCGATGGCGTTCAAGTAGACTCCCCCGTGCTCTTCGAGTGCAGCAAGCGTTTTCGGACCCATACCGCCTTTTCCAATGACGGCGCGAATACCGAACTTTTTCATGATGTCGCCTTGATATGGTTCTTCTCGAATGGAAGTCGTCGGCCCGGCAGCTTTGATTTCATAACCGCCGTCTTCATCTTTCATCACGACTGGGCCGCAGTGGTAAATGATTTGTCCGTCAAGATCGATAGGCGAGTCATTTTCAGATAAGTATTTATGGATAGCATCGCGTCCTGTATACATCATCCCACTAATTTTGACAACATCGCCTACATTTAAATCACGGATTTGTTCTTCTGAAATTGGGGCAGTGAGCTCGACTGTGCGAGCAGATTGCTTAACTTCATCTTGAATGTTGTCTTGTTGTGAGAAAGCAATTTTTTCGCCATCATCATAATGCCAGTTCATAATTTCACCGGATTTAGGATTGATATCGACGGCCATGCGGCGGTATGCCCAGCAGTTATATGCTACGGAAACATAGAAGCTCGCGGGAATACGGTGCATGACACCGACTTTACAGCCAAGAAGGGTAACTTCGCCACCAAATCCCATTGTTCCGATGCCAAGTTTGTTTGCTGTTTCCAAGACATATTTCTCAAGATCCGCAAGTTTTGGATTCGGATTCAGGTCGTCCACTTCACGGAAAAGCTGTTCTTTCGCAAGCTCGTAACCTGAAGCACGATCTCCGCCGATGCCAACGCCGATGAAGCCCGCGGAACAGCCTTGTCCTTGTGCTTGATAGACTGAGTGTAAAATACATTTACGAATACCATCAAGATCGCGTCCGGCACGACCAAGTCCGTCAAGTTCCGCCGGAAGACTGTATTGAATATTTTTGTTTTCACAGCCTCCGCCTTTTAAAATAAGTTTCACTTCGATATGATCTTGTTCCCATTGCTCAAACTTTACGACAGGAACACCTTCACCAAGGTTATCTCCGCTATTGTCGCCTGTAAGCGAGTCAACAGAGTTAGGACGGAGTTTGGTGTCCTTGGTAGCTTTCACGATGGCACGTTTTATAGCGGCTTTTATTTCAATTTGGTTGACCCCGACAGGAGTTTTTATTTTGAACGTCGGCATACCTGTATCTTGGCAGATTGGAGAAACCTTTTCGTCAGCCATATTGATATTTTTTGCAATCGTATCAAGACTCATAGCTGAACGCGTACCGGCGTCTTCCTGCTCTTTTGCTGCAAGAATTTTTCGGCGTACGTCTTTTGGAAGATTTGTGGATGTTTCGCAAATGAGATCATACATACTTTTTTCTATCTGTTCTATGTACATTCTCGCTTTCCCCCTACATATACACTGTTATTTGTCTGTTTTTATTTTTTCCATTTGTTCTTCAAGGTCGTCGAGCATGCTGATCAGTTGGTCGATTTCTTGCAGGTCCGCTGTTTCGGGTTCAATTGTATCGAGCGTCTCAAGGAATTGATGAAGCCGTGTTTTCAAACCTTCGACATGCCCTTTATTTTGTGCTTTTTCCAATCCGTACACCTCTTTTCATTAGTGTAATCGTAAACGAAAAAACGGAAATTATCAATGAAGCAGAATAGAACTTTGGAATTAATTGAAAATAGTTTTAACGGAATCTTTACAATACAAAGTTAATATGATATGATTCATTTAATCAAACGAAAGGGAGGGTGCAGCAAGGACAATAAAACCGAAAACTAAGGAGGTTGGGGACTTTAAATATAAAAGAAAAACTCAACTTTTGAACAGTGGAGGTGAAGTCCCAAATAGTAAAATATAGTGTCAAGTACTAGATTCGGCAAATAGAAATGAAGAAGAGCTGATAACAGTCATGCAGCGAAGATGAAGAGAAAGAATTTAAGAAGGAGGGGATTCGTAAGTGTCCGATGGCGATATGCCAGGAGACGAATACGACTTATGCAGATGGAAATGGAAAGTGAAGATTCAATTCATACATAAAGGCCCAACCGTAATCTGACAATCAGATATGGATGGGCCTTTATGATTTTTAAGGTATCGTGTTTCATCGCTCAGTTATGCTAAAATCATAAAAGGAACTTTAATGTAGGGAGCGGTAGAAGCATGAGTACATTTTCACAAGTTGAAAAAAGACGTTTTTGGATACTTGTCATCATCGTATCGATTTCAGGATTTTCGCAAGGAATGCTGTTGCCGCTTATTTCAGCGATCTTCGAGAAAGATGGTATTTCAAGTGCAATGAACGGTTTGAATGCCACAGGTTTATACATAGGGACATTACTTATTTCACCGTTCATGGAAGCTCCGCTCCGGCGTTTCGGTTATAAGCCGATTATCATCGGAGGCGGCTTGCTGGTTTTTATATCCCTGCTGTTGTTTCCCATATGGAAAAGTGTCGTCTTTTGGTATATTTTAAGACTTATAATCGGTATCGGGGATCATGCGCTTCATTTTTCCACCCAAACGTGGATTACAAGTTTTTCGCCGCAGCATTCACTAGGCCGCAATATCGCGATTTACGGCGTATCGTTTGGCGTCGGTTTTGCGGCAGGGCCGCTATTCGCTCCACTCGTCAATGTGTTTGAAGGTTTGCCATTCATTGTGTCCGGTGTACTGTGCATGCTCGCATGGTCACTCGTCTTCATGCTGAAAAATGATTATCCGGATATTATTAAAGGAAAGGCTACTGAAGGTCGGTTTTTTTCGCGTTTCAAAGCAACAATGGCTGTTGCTTGGCTCGCTTTTCTAGGCCCGTTTGGATACGGATTCCTAGAATCTTCGCTTAACGCGATGTACCCGGTGTATGCACTTAGAAGCGGTATTGAATTTACATCTGTCTCGATTATTTTAGCCTCCTTCTCTGTAGGAGGAATAATCTCACAGTTGCCTCTTGGAATGTTGTCAGACAAGATCGGGAGGAGCTCAGTCTTTCTTATCGCGCTTGGAGGAGGGGCTATCTCATTTTTCATCGCAAGTACCCTCGAGGTTTCTACAACTGCTGTTATGGCCATGTTTTTCGTTGCGGGACTTTTTGCGGGTTCGATATTTTCACTTGGCATTTCGTATATGTCCGATTTAACGCCGAAGCATCTGCTGCCCACAGGGAACTTACTATGCGGAATTTTCTTTAGTCTAGGCAGTTTGACAGGTCCATTTCTTGGCGGTCTCTTTCTTGAATTTGAGGCAGGATTCAGTTTTTTACTATTGATTTCACTGTTTTTAGCTGTGTTGTTCATTGTATCTTTTATCGGCAAGTTGAAACAGCGCCCGACTGTGGCATAAGAAAAAGCGTCCAAATTGCGGACGCTTTTGTACTAAACAGGAAATAAAAAAGTTCTCGTAGTGTGGATAAGTTAAGCGATGGAGATTTGTTGTCTAGCTTCAGCCGCCAGCCGCTCGGAGCCCCACAGGATGTGGGTCACGTAGCAGGGAGGGATTGAACTGCATCCCTCCTTGTTGCCGCAGGACGCGGCGTTCTTAGTCTGAGATCCACAATTCAGCCGAGGTTTGAATCCCGACTGAATGAAGTCAAAAGAAACCTTGTTTGTTCTCACTGTAGCTAACGAGCATGTTTTTCGTTTGCTGGTAATGATCCAGCATCATTAAGTGGTTTTCACGACCGACACCAGAAGCTTTGTACCCGCCGAATGCCGCATGTGCCGGATACATGTGATAACAGTTTGTCCAGACACGTCCCGCTTGGATTCCGCGACCGAAACGATATGCTGTGTTCATATCGCGTGTCCAAACAGCAGAACCTAAGCCATATAATGTATCATTCGCAATTTCAAGCGCTTCTTCTTTCGTTTTGAATGTTGTAACGGAAACAACAGGGCCAAAAATTTCTTCTTGGAAAATCCGCATTTTATTGTCGCCTTTAAAGACAGTCGGCTTGACGTAGTATCCGCCTTCCAACTCGCCTTCCATGTTGTTTTGTTCTCCGCCTACTAAACATTCCGCACCTTCTTGTTTCCCGATATCGAGATAAGAAAGGATTTTCTCAAGCTGTTCAGTAGAGGCTTGCGCACCCATCATAACTGTCGGATCAAGCGGATTTCCTGTTTTAATCGCTTTTACGCGTTCAATTGCGCGCTCCATGAATTTATCGTAAATCGATTCTTGGATCAATGCACGCGAAGGACATGTACATACTTCGCCTTGGTTCAGCGCAAACATGACAAAGCCTTCTACTGCTTTATCCAAGAATGCATCGTCTGCTTCCATCACATCTTCAAAGAAAATGTTCGGCGATTTACCGCCAAGTTCAAGTGTTACAGGAATTGCGTTTTGTGAAGCGTACTGCATAATCAGACGTCCCGTTGTTGTTTCGCCTGTAAACGCAATTTTTCCGATACGCGGACTTGATGCAAGCGGCTTCCCTGCTTCAAGACCGAAACCGTTTACGATATTCAGAACACCCGGCGGCAATAAGTCTTCAATCAGTTCAACTAATACTAGAATCGATGCGGGCGTTTGCTCAGCAGGCTTCAGCACGACGCAGTTTCCTGCAGCAAGAGCTGGCGCAAGCTTCCACACCGCCATTAGAAGCGGGAAATTCCAAGGAATGATTTGCCCAACGACACCGATTGGTTCATGGAAATGATACGCCACTGTATCTTCGTCAATTTGACTGACTCCGCCTTCTTGCGCGCGGATTGCACCAGCGAAATAGCGGAAATGGTCAATGGCAAGCGGCAGATCAGCATTCAATGTTTCACGAACTGCTTTACCGTTATCCCATGTTTCAGCAACAGCAAGCATCTCTAAGTTTTGCTCGATGCGATCAGCAATTTTCAGCAACGTATTCGAACGTACAGTAACAGATGTTTTACCCCAAGCATCTTTTGCAGCGTGTGCCGCATCCAGCGCGAGTTCAACATCCTCTGCAGTTGAACGTGCCACTTCTGTAAATACTTTGCCCGTTACCGGTGTTACATTATCAAAGTATTCTCCCTTAACTGGCGCCGTCCATTTTCCGCCGATAAAATTATCATAGCGTTCCTTGAAGTTTACTTTCGCACCTTCTGTATTCGGAAATGCATAAATTTGATTTTCTACTGCTTGTACCATTTTTCCATTCCTCCCCGTGAGTTGTATTTTTCACGCAATGCCACTATACGTCGCAAACTTCTGCCGTATGCACCTCTACCAAAAATAAAGTAATGTATACGCTTACAACAATTCAAAAATAAAAAGAAGCTTGTCCACCCATTCTGTCAGACTATATAAATTATTTCAACTACTAGACTTTATATTCGTTCGACAAGGATTGACAGGTTCATTAGAAATTAATTTATTATCCTCACCAATTAAAATAAAAAGCCATCCCATCAGTCAATAATTCAACTTAAGGGACGACACTATTAAACAAAAACGATTTCACTGAGCGGTGTAACCGCCATCCAAAATAATGGCTTGTCCAGTCATCCCTTTCGCTGAGTCACTTGCAATATACAATGCTAAATCCGTTATCTCCTTCACATCAAGCAATCTTTTTTGAGGAACTAGTGGATATAAGACTTCCTCCAAAACTTGTTCAACTTCAATATTCCTTGTTTTCGCCAGATCTGCAAACTGGTTTCTCACTAATGGCGTATCCACATAACCAGGACAAATTGCATTGACTGTAATTCCATCAGCAGCTGATTCGAGAGCTGCCACTTTCGTTAAACCAATCACACCATGTTTTGCTGAGTTATAGGCGGCTTTTCCAGCAAATCCAATCACACCATTAATAGAAGCCATGTTAATAATTCTTCCGAATTGTTGTTTCTTCATATGAGGCAGTGCATGTTTGATGGCTATAAATGGTGCCGTCAACATTATTTTCACAAGCAGTTCAAACTTTTCAGTAGGGAAATCTTCGATAAATGATACATGTTGCATTCCCGCATTATTAACGAGGATGTCAATTCGTCCAAACTTATCCAACGTGAATTCAATCGCCTTTTTAATATCCTCTTCTTTTGTTACATCACAGACGACTCCTTCAACATTTTTTCCGAATTGGGAAACCGCTTCATCGATTGCTTGTTGCGTTAAATCCGAGATGACGACTTTGGCACCCGCGTCAGAAAATGCTTTTGCAATATCAAACCCGATCCCTCGCGCCGCTCCGGTTATAAATAATACTTGATCTTGTATCATTTCGTTTGCCACCTTTCCCGTTTAAATTGCCGTCCATCCACCGTCCACCTTGATTGTTTCTCCCGTCACAAAGTTCGACAGATCCGATGCCAAGTAAAGAACAGCTCCCGAAATATCTCGTGGTTGAGGCAGTTTTCCTAATAGAATTCGACTTTCCACGTCTTTTTTAAATGCTTCTTCTTCAAACATTTTAGTCGTCAATTCTGTTTCAATAAACGTTGGAGCAACAGCATTTACATTAATTCCGCTTTGCGCCCACTCAACCGCCAACGCTTTTGTCAGTTGAACCGCTCCACCTTTACTTGCACAATAGGCCGCCCTTTTATAGTAGCCAACGAATGCCATTTGGGAAACGATATTAATGATTTTCCCGCTGCCCTGCGGAATCATATAGCTAGCGGCTGCCTGGCTACAAAAGAACGTAGCTTTTAAATTCGTATCCAGTACTTGATCCCAATCATCTTCTGTCACTTCTAGCGCCGGTTTGGCTATATTCACGCCTGCATTGTTCACTAATACATCAACCGTTCCAAAGTGGGCTGCTGTCTCATCCACCATCGCCCGCACCTGCCCGGTATCTTTTAAATCCGCTTGAAACGATTTGCACTTCGGATTGTATTGTTGTAATTCTACTAGCGTTTTATGCAGCGTATTTTCATCCCGGCCCACGATAACGACATTTGCTTTCAGTTCGGCGAAAGTGCGCGCAATCTCTTTTCCAATCCCCTTACTTCCGCCAGTTACGATAACCGTTTTGTTTTCCAAATCTGAAAAGTATGGTTTCATGTTAGCATCTCCTACTCTTTTCGATCGTTTTTTAGGAAGTGAATAAGCGTTTTCTCCCGCTCAGCATTCCGTGTTTCAGAAGTTTCTTGATCCCACTTATAGAATCCTTCACCACTCTTATCACCGAACTTCTTTTGTTCTACCAAGTTCGATAAGTGAGTTCCCGACTTGTTTTCATTGCTAAGATCTTCAAACAAGTAATTTGAAATCGCAGCGAAAACGTCAAGGCCTCCCATATCTGCAGTCATTAGCGGTCCCGTTATCGGTAAGCGTCTCCCAATGCTATATGTCACAGCTGCATCGATGTCTTCTTTCGTCGCAACACCTTCATCGAGCAGCGATTGTGCCTCACGGAATAAGGCATACTGCAGCCGGTTCCCGATAAATCCTGGAACTTCTTTGTTTATCAAGATCGGTTTTTTATTCATTTCGTTCAATAAATTCATAGTCCGCTCAATTGTTTCCTGATCAGTTTTCTCCCCTTTAACGACTTCGACAAGGGGTATTAAATGTCCTGGATTCCAAAAGTGTGTAACGATAAACCGATTCGGGTATTCTGTTCCTTCCGCTAAAGCTGTTGGCGCGAACCCTGATGTATTACTCGCAAGAACAGTATTGTTACTGCACATCTCTTCAATTTCTTTATACAATTCACGCTTCATTTGAATGTTCTCTGGTATTACTTCAATTATAAAAGTAGCCTCTTTTACGACTTTTTCCAATGAAGTTGAAAACGCAATGCGTCTGCGTATTTCTTCACCTTCTACTTCACTAATCAATTCATTATGTATCATCACTGTTAATTTATTGTGAAGCCCTTTGTCCGCTGTCTCAAGGTCTTGTTCGTTCATCCCGTATACTTGGACTTCAATCCCTGCCCACGCCGCTGATAACGCAATTGAATGTCCCATCGTGCCACAACCGATGATTGATAGTTTTTCCATACCGCATAACCTCCACTTTTCAGATGATAAAATACCCAACAAACTATAGATTGAATAGCTTGTTGGGTATTTATTAATTAAAGTCCTAATGAGAATAATACGACAGCCAATATGACACCTAATAATGGCACAATGACTGTTAATGCACCAAACGCAGGATAAGCATCCTTATGCGTTTCACCAGCAATTGAGCGGATTGTTGTTACAACATAACCGCCTTGCGGCAATGAATCCAGGGAGCCTGAAGAAATCGCGACAACACGGTGTAACGCATCCGGATCGACACCTAAATCTAAGTAATGCGGTGCAAGCAACGGTAAAGCAATTGCCTGTCCCCCAGAAGATGATCCTGTTAAACCTGCAATAACTGCTACTGCAAGTCCTCCACCTATCAGCGGACTCCCAGGTATAGCCGTCATAAAACTAACAGCATCACCAAACGCGGGCGTTGCTTTTATGACTCCGCCAAATCCAACAACCGCGGCTGTATTGGCAATTGCAATAACTGCACCCATTGTTCCTTCTGAAACCGCTTTCCCAAAGTTCGAGAAATACTTTCTGTTGATTACATACGTTGCAATCACACCACTTGTAAGGGCAACGATTAACGCAGATGTCCCCAAGGAGTTATGGAATATAAACGAGATGATCAACACAACAAGTAAGGGAATTACACTTAACAACGGATTCGGTAAATTCTCCCGAACCTCATGATGATCCGTTTCTCTATCAACAAAATGTTCGCCTTTTGCTAACGCTTTTGAAATCATTTTTTTCAGCCACCAATAGCCGAAGATTGCCATAAATGCAGCTACAATTATACTTACTTGCCATCCGGCATACGCAGTTGTTCCGAGGAACTCAATTGGAATCCAGTTTTGAATTTCAGGAGAACCTGCAGAAGTCATTGTAAATGTCGTTGATCCAAAAGCTAATGTCGCTGGGATGAATCTTCTTGGTAAGTTTGCTTCTTTAAACAAACTGATAGCCATTGGATAAACAGAAAATGCAACGACGAATAAACTAACTCCCCCGTACGTCAGGATTGCACAAGCTATTACAACGGCAAGAGCTGCCCGCTTCATACCAAGCTTGCCTACAATCCATTTCGAAACACTTTCAGCTGCACCGCTATCTTCCATAACTTTACCAAAAATCGCTCCAGTTAAGAACATTAAATACCATGAGCCAATGAAACTTGAAAAACCGCCCATATAGTTCGTCACATAGTTAGCTATCCCTTCATCCGGTACTCCCGGAAATAAGGGAAGGCCACTTAATAATGCTACAACCAATGCTGACAGCGGAGCCGCTATCAGCAGGTTCATACCTTTCATCGTCAAATAAATCAGTAATGCTAGTCCCCCAAATAACCCTATCATCCCTAACATCGAATCGCCTACCCCCTCTGCAGAAAAGAAATTACGCTTTCTTTCCGTACCTTCTTACTCGTAATAATGCTTGTTCAGCATGACCTGCAAAGTTCTCCAATTGACAGAGACGCGCTGCATATTCACCGATATAAGCACTCGCTTCCGGCGTCACTTTTTGATAGGTTACAGTTTTGATAAACTTACCGACCCATAGACCGCCTGTATAACGGGCTGCACCTTTTGTCGGTAAAGTATGGTTCGTTCCAATTACTTTGTCGCCATATGCCACGTTTGTTTCAGGCCCCAAGAATAGGCAACCATAATTTGTCATGTTTTCTAAGAAGTAATTTGGATTTTCTGTTAGGATCTCAACGTGTTCAAATGCGAGTCGGTCAGCTTCTACAACCGCTTCTTCGATGCTATCCACTAACAGGATTTGACCGTAATCATCCCATGAAACACGTGCAACGTCAGCCGTTGGTAACACCTTAAGCTGCCTTTCAATTTCTTCTACAGTTTCGTATGCAAGTTTTTCCGAAGTTGTGATTAAAGCTCCCGGAGATGTGGGTCCGTGTTCACCTTGCCCAAGAATATCCGTAGCAATCATTTCTGCATCTGCTGTTTCATCCGCAACGACTAATGTTTCAGTAGGTCCTGCAAACAAATCAATTCCTACGCGACCAAATAATTGTCTTTTTGCTTCTGCTACGAAAGCGTTTCCAGGACCGACAATCATATCGACGGATTGGATCGTTTCAGTCCCAATCGCCATGGCAGCCATCGCCTGAATTCCGCCTAACAAGTAAATTTCATCCGCGCCCGCTAAGTACATTGCAGTGATTGTTGCATTCGGGATCTCACCGTTAATTGGCGGCGTGCAAGCGATTACACGTTTGACACCAGCAACTTTTGCTGTCAACACGCTCATATGAGCAGAAGCAACCATAGGGTAACGTCCACCAGGGATATAACAGCCGACGCTGCTTACAGGAATATTTTTATGGCCTAAAATAACACCCGGGATATTTTCTACTTCTACATCGTTCATTGACGCTAACTGAGCTTCCGCAAATTCACGAATGTTCTTTTGCGCAAACTTGATATCTTCAATCACTTCAGCTGGTACCTGCGCTACGATTGCTTTGATCTGTTCTTCCGATAATTTGAATGATTCTGGTGACCATTTATCGAATTTCTCGGAGAACTCTCGAACCGCTTCGTCCCCTCTATTCTCAATTTCCTGTATAGCATTCGCTACAATTTTTGATACCTCAAGACTGTTTTTAGTTAATTCTTCTTGTGATTTACCAACTTTCAATACTTTAACCATTTTACTTCCTCCTCTTTGCATACGTATGCAAATCATGTTGTAGGAAAAGAATATTGTAAATACTCTAGAAAGTCAACCTTTATTTATGTTGTTTTACGCTCAATTAATTCGCCATTCACCTCTAAATTCTTAGCAAAACCAGTATATTCCTCTATTTCTGACATCAAATAGAGCACTGTTTGATTGACCATTTCATCAATCGGCTGTACCCAAGTCGTCAGATTATAAGCCGGCCATGAAGCCATCTCAATATTGTCAAAACCAATTATTTTCGTGTCTGCCGGGATGGTAATTGAACTTTCACGAAGAGCATCCAGCACGCCTAATGCCATAATATCGTTTGCAACAAAAAATGCATCTGGAATGGTATTTTTGCTTAGTAGTTGCTGTGCAATTTTATATCCGCCCTCATAGGTATAATCTGATTCATACTTTTTCAAAGAGATGTTATGTTTCTTCAAAATTTCAGTGAAGCCTTGTTCTCTTTCTTTGCTTGTTGAGGTATTTTGATTTCCTGAAATATAGCCCATAGTCGAACTTCCTTTTTCAATCAGGAATTGTGCAATTTCTTTACTGGCATCTACGTTATTACAGCAAACTGAATAAAAATCATTACTAGCTATTTTTCTGTTAAAAAGGACTAAAGGAATTTTATATTTTTTAAAGTCTTCTATGGCGTTCAAGGATAGCGATGCATCTGTAATAATGACACCCGCAACATTGTAATTTAACAGGATATCAATATCCTCTTTTTGTATTTCGTCATTATTCGTATGTACAAACATAATGCTATAGCCCAAACTTTTAAAAGTCGTTGTAAATTGTTTTAAAACTTGTGGATAGAAAGGATTCTGAACACCTTTCATGACCAAACCAATAATTTTCGTCCGATTCGTGATTAAACCTCTCGCAAACTCATTCGGCCGATAGCCTAATTCTTCCGCCGCTGCTAGAACTTTTTCCCTAGTTTTTGCAGATACCGTTGCACCTTCAAAGTAAACCCTGGACACGGATGACTGAGATACCCCCGCACGTTTTGCAACATCCATAGCTGTAATTAACTTCTTCATTTCACACACACCTTTTAAAATCATACTATTGACTAAACTATACCTTCAAAATGATCACTTTGAAATAGTGATAGCCTTCTTTAATTGTTAATTTCTCCGTAATAGTTTGTTCATATTTACCTACTAAGATAAGAGTAATCAAACAATAACGGGAGGAACCAATCATGGATACAGAAAACAGAAACAGATCAGGTAAACGATTTTTATCAACACTCGGAGCAGGTGTGATCGGTTCGGTATTAACATTAGCAGTCGTAGTAAATACGGATTTACTGCAGGCTGAAACTGAAGTAACGGCACCTGTTTCCACGGAGACCGCTTCTTATAATGTGCAACAAACAGGAGCAAAAACGATTCCCTCACTTTCCGATATGGTCGAACAGTCATCTAGTGCAATTGTCGGGATCGTTAATTACCAAAATGCAAATAATCCTTTTTCACAACAAACCGAAAGTGCCAAGAGCGGTTCAGGGTCGGGCGTCATTTATAAAATAGAAGGTGACAAAGCGTTTATCGTAACGAATAATCATGTCATCGAAGGAGCGGAAAAACTTGAAGTTTCACTTGAAAGTGGTGAAACGACGACAGCTAAACTTGTTGGAAAGGATGCGCTAAGCGATCTTGCTGTACTGACAATCGATGCGAAGTATGCAAAAACTGTTCTTGAATTCGGCGATTCTGATACACTCCGTGCAGGTGATGAAGTCATCGCGATCGGCAACCCGCTTGGACTCGACTTTTCTGGTACAGTAACGCAAGGAATTATTAGTGCAGTCAATCGCTCCATCAATGTGAATACGTCTGCAGGCGAATGGGAAATGAATGTTATCCAAACTGATGCGGCTATTAACCCTGGGAACAGCGGCGGTGCTCTTCTCAATGCCGCAGGCCAAGTCATTGGCATTAACAGCCTAAAAATTTCTGAAAGCGGTGTCGAAGGGCTCGGCTTTGCTATTCCGAGTAACGAGGTGATTCCGCTTATTGAAGAAATGACATCGAATGGACAAGTGGAACGCCCTTACATCGGCATCGGACTCGCGGATCTTGACCAAGTACCTCGCATGTATTTGCAAGATCTTCCCGAGAAAGTTAAAGGTGGCGTGGTAGTTGCAAATATTGATCCTGAATCCGCAGCAGGAAAAGCAGGTCTCGATGTAGAAGATATCATTACAGCCATAAATGGCACCGCTATTAATAACTCGACGGAGCTGAGAAAGTTCTTGTATTCCAACCTTTCTGTTGGTGACAAAGCAACTTTCACTATCTACCGCGGTGCGGAAATGAAAACGATTGAAGTGGCACTCACGAGTAATGTATCCACGGCAAATTAATATATTACATGCATTCACCTCTTCCTTCGTTGCAGCGGAAGAGGTGTTTGCAGTTGCTAATTTTCCATTTTGGACTTAAGTTGAAGGAAACTATGGCACGACAGGAGGTGCAATCTGGTGAAAATCCTAGTAATTGAAGACAATGAAAGTGTCTCTTCAATGATCGAACTATTTTTCTCAAAAGAAGGAATTGAGGGTTCATTTATAAAAGACGGGCTGGAAGGTTTTGAACTTGCAATGCAGGACGGCTGGGATTGCCTTATTATCGACTGGATGCTCCCCGGGATGGACGGTATTTCTATTTGCCGTAAACTGCGGCAAGTAAATGTTGCGACACCGATTATTATGCTAACCGCCAAAGACGGTGAATCAGATCAGGTGCTTGGACTCGAAATGGGTGCAGACGATTATGTCACGAAACCATTCAGTCCGCTGGCACTTATGGCCCGCATTAAAGCAGTCACACGGAGGTACTCACCTCTTAAAGACAAGCCATTGGAAGATGGCGTTGTCGAAACAGCGCATTTCAACATTAATCCAAACACACGGGAAGTTTTACGCGATGGTGTACGGATCCAAAATCTGACACCGAAAGAATTCGATCTACTCTATCATTTTGCACAGCATCCTAAACAAGTTTTCTCACGCGAACAACTGCTTGACAATGTATGGGGATATGATTTCTACGGCGATGATCGAACTGTCGATGTACATATCAAGCGGCTGCGGACAAAAATCGCAACTGACGACCAACCATTTTTCCATACAGTCTGGGGTGTCGGTTACCGTTTTGACGAAACACTGGGTGATGTAAAATGAAAATCAAATACTTATACCAGCAACTCTTGAGTCACTTCAGCGTGATTGTCATCGCTTTTTTACTATTAAGTTTGCTGTTTTCTCATTATGTAGAGCAATTTGTCTATGATAGTAAAACCGAAGAGCTTGCGACATATGGAGAAACGATTTTACGCGACATCCAAGCTGACCAGCGAAATTCAAACAGGATTCTGCAATCATACGGGCATGTACTGAATGGCCGGGATATCCAATACAGTTTATTCGATGAAAAGTCAGCCATCATTTACTCGGCAGGCATAAAAACACCACTCATCGAGTTAAGCGAAAAAGAATGGCATGACATTAAAAACGGGGAAACCGTCATCGTGAAACAGGATTTCAAACGATTCGACGAGGCAGTCACATTCGTCCTTCTTCCCTATATTCACAATCGGCAATTTATCGGCGGTATTCTGTTAACCTCCCCTATTAAAGGTTCACGAGAAGTTATATCTCAAATGAATACCTATTTAATTGTCACAACGTTTATCGCACTTGCGATTTCGCTTCTGCTTAGCTGGATTTTATCGACTTTCCACGTAAGCAGGATTAAACGTCTCCAACTGGCAACATCAGCTGTTGCACAAGGAGATTATTCAGTGCGCATTCCCTCGTCGGACTTTGACGAAATCAGTGAACTTGCTGGTGATTTTAATGGAATGGTTGAAAAGCTGGATGCGTCCATGGAGGAAATTGAGAACCTTGAAAACAGGCGACGTCAGTTCATGGCCGATGTTTCACATGAATTACGGACACCCCTCACAACGATTCGAGGCATAATTGAAGGCTTAAAAAACAATATGATCCCAGAATCCGAAAAAGTAAAAGGCCTGCAGCTCGCCACAAACGAAACAATGCGGCTCATCCGTCTTGTCAATGAAAACCTGGATTATGAAAAAATCCGGTCCAAGCAAGTAACATTGATTAAACAGGATATCCAGCTCGTTGAATTGCTGGGGATTATTAAGGACCAGCTCGACGGCGTTGCAGAAGAACGAAGCAATGAAGTTATTGTGACTGCAGACCCTGACGTCTTGGTGTTTGCAGATTACGATCGGCTCACACAGATTTTGATCAACATTACGAAAAACAGTATCCAGTTTACCGAAAATGGCAGGATCTATCTGCGCGGATATACGAGTGCTAGCAACTGCGTCATTGAAATCGAGGATACTGGCATTGGGATTGACCCTGATGATATCGAGAAAATTTGGAGTCGGTTTTATAAAGCGATTGTGTCTAGAACTACGAATCCGTATGGCGAATTCGGACTTGGCTTGTCAATTGTAAAGAGTCTCGTCATGATGCATAACGGTACAATCGATGTAACAAGCGAAAAAGGGAAAGGTACAAAGTTTACCCTTTCGTTCCCACTGCAAAATGAAAACTAACTTTCTTTAACTGCTGCTACGCAACTTGTGTAGCAGCTTTTTTATACGATAAGAAAGGCAGATGAGGCCATTTCTACCTAGGTCATAAGCGGGCTCCTTGCACTTTTCTTAATTCGGTAATAGTTTGTTCATATTTTCCGTGTACGATGAAGTCATATCAAGCATTGGAGGAATTAAAAAATGAGTAAAAAAAGGTTATTTCCCTTGTTGGCAGTTGGTCTACTTGCAATTATTCTAACTGTTACAACTGGCTGTTCAAAAGATTCAAAGGCAAAAGATGAAACCGTCGCAACTGTCGGAGACGAAAAAATTACAAAAGATGAATTGTATAAAGTCCTCGTTCAATCCGCCGGAAAAGAAGCGCTCGCAGCAATGATTGACGATAAAATTGTTACACTTGAGTTGAAAAAGGAAAAAGTTTCGGTTCCTGATAAAGAAGTAGATGCGGAATTCGCGACATACGTCGAAAGTGCCGGCGGAGAAGAAGCATTTGAAGCGGCATTGAAACAGAATGGTATGACTGAGAAAGAGTTTAAAGAAAATATTGTGGACTTTTTATCTATCCAAAAAATAATTGAGCCACGGATTAAGGTAACTGATGAAGACATCAAAGCGTACTTTGATGAAAACAAAGAATCCTTTAACGAGGAAGAACAAGTGGAAGCGAGTCATATTTTAGTTGAAGATGAAGCTACAGCTAAAAAAGTCGCGAAGAAACTTGCAGATGGAGAGGATTTCGCAGCACTTGCAAAAGAATTCTCGACAGATGAAGCGAGTGCGGTAAATGGCGGAGAGTTAGGCTATTTCCCACGCGGTAAAATGGTCGCTGAATTTGAAAAGGCAGCATTTTCTTTGAAACCCGATACAGTTAGCGATCCCGTGAAAACAGAAAACGGTTACCATATTATTCACGTAACCGATAAGAAAGCAGCAAAAGAAGCTGTTTTTGAGGATCATAAGGAAGAGATAAAACAACTTTTACTTGATGAAGGCATACAAGCAGAGTATGTCAATTGGTTGGATGAAGTAAAATCGGATTATAAAATTGAAAATTCATTGCTAACAAAATAAGTGGTTCCTACAATGGATTGAACCCCCTTCACTGCAGAATGATTGAGCCTGCAGTGAAGAGGGGTTTTTATTATACAAAAGAAGGTATTTAATGTTATTTATGGGCTTTCAAACTCTCCTAAACCTTAACTTTATTGCGATTACGATGTAAGCGTCTTCATTATACTTTCTTCTAGTATATTATTGGAAATATATAAAATAGGCTTTTAATTCACAAATTTTCATGCTATTGTAGTTAAAATTCTATGTTATCTGAAAGGGATGAATACAATGTCTCAAATGCTAGCTTTAGTCATCTTAGTCGCTATTCTCTATATTGGGGACATCATCTCAGTCCGGACGAAAGCGTGGATCCCATCAGTTTTCGTCTGTGCTGTCCTCTTCTTGCTTGGCTATTGGACATTTTTCCCGCAAGACATCGTCTCGCTTGCCGGCGTCCCTCCCACTGTTGCTTCAATGATGATTTACTTACTCATTACAAATATGGGTACTTTACTGTCACTTCAACAACTAAAAGAACAATGGAAAACTATTTTAATTTCCCTCGCAGGAATTTTAGGGATTGTCGTCGCTTTATTTGGAATCGGGACACTTCTATTCGGTATTGAAACAATCATTGTCGCTATCCCGCCTCTCGTCGGCGGTGTCGTATCCGCATTGATCATGTCCGAAGGTGCTGCCAATGCCGGCCTCGCAACATTGGCTGTATTCGCGATCGTCATTTACGTTATGCAAGGCTTCGCGGGTTATCCCCTTACGTCAATTGTTCTCAAAAAAGAAGGCAAAATGCTTCTTGAAAAATATCGCAAAGGTGAACTGATAGTAAAAAATGTAAGCACTCAAGTAGTTGCTTCAGAACCACGTGAACTTAAACTCTTTAAGTGGATGCCGGATAAATTCAATACAGACTACTTCAAATTTTTCCGACTCGCATTCGTCGGTTTCCTTGCCTATCTCGTCTCTACATTGCTGGCACCTATCGTAACGGTCAGTCCTTATGTGCTTTGTTTATTGTTCGGAATCATCTCAACCAGCATCGGATTCTTAGAACGTCAAGTACTCCAAAAAGCGAATGGTTTCGGATTAGCGATGATGGCCCTTATGCTGTTCATTTTTGACGGTTTAAAAAGCGCTACACCTTCCATGATGATGGAAATCTTGTACCCGCTTGTCGGCTGTATCGTTCTGGGTGTCATCGGCATGTATATTTTCTCGTTTTTCATCGGAAAGGTATTGAAAGTAAGTAAAGAAATGGCGTTTGCCGTTTCGTTAACTGCGTTATACGGATTCCCAGCAGACTACATTATTACAAACGAAGTTATCAACTCGTTAACGGAAGATGAGAAAGAAAGAGATGCATTGACAAGCCATATGTTGCCCCCAATGCTTGTCGGCGGATTTATAAGCGTCACCATGGTATCAGTCATCCTCGCCGGCTTCTTCGTCGGATTCTTGTGAGTTGAATTGACTGGGTGACAGTCACCCAGTCAATTCGGACACTATTCAGACTACTTATCAATGAGGAGGAATAGCATGACAGCCAATCAACAAAGGATTGAACAACATATTGAATTGTTGAGCCGTTTTACAGCTACACCAGGCGCAGGTGTGACGCGGCTGACATACAGTGAAGAAGATTTACAGGCACGGAATTACATTAAAGAAAAAATGGCGGAGTACGGTCTTGCTATCACGGAAGACGGTTTCGGTAATATCTTTGGCAAGCTGGAAGGTACTTTACCCAACGCCCCTTCTGTCTTCGTTGGTTCTCATTTTGACTCTGTTCCAAATGGCGGTGCATATGACGGTGCCGCAGGAGTTGTGGTCGGATTGGAAGTTGCTGCACTGTTTAAAGAAAACAATATTCAACCCGCCTACCCTCTTGAAATCATCGCACTCGTCGAAGAAGAAGGTTCCCGCTTCGGCGGCGGATTGATGGGCTCGCGCGGAATGATGGGGTTATTGACAGCAGAAGATTTCGAAGCGCTTGCTGATAAAGATGGCATTTTGGCAGTAGATGCAATGGCAGATATCTGGGTCAACCCGGCGAATGAAAAAAAGCGAGACGCGAAAAAAATTAAGGCTTTTCTTGAATTACATATTGAACAAGGGCCAATCTTAGAGGAGAAAGGCATTCAAATTGGTGTCGTTGAAGCAATCGTGGGATTGACTCAATTGGTCGTCACCGTACAAGGGCAAGCCGGGCATGCCGGCACAACACCGATGGATCGGCGTTCCGATGCACTCGTTTCTGCGGCGCAGATCATTGCGGCCCTTCCAGGTATTGCAACCGACGAAGGGGATGGTACAGTCATCACAACAGGTCGACTCACTGTATTCCCGAATGGAGCGAATGTTATCCCGGACAAAGTTATCTTCAGCATCGATATTCGTTCTGGCAAAGAAGAGCATGTATTGAATGCAATACGGAAGGTAGAAGAATTGATTGCGCAGCAAGACGGCAACGGAATTTGCACGTCAATTGAACACCAACTCTATATCGAGCCGAAAGAACTTGATAACGGCATCCGCTCTTTATTAAAAGAAACGAGCGACCATCTTGAAATCCCCTATTGCTCGATAAACAGCGGAGCGGGGCACGACGCGATGGTGTTGTCAGACTTCACGGCTTGCGGAATGGTATTCATCCCAAGCAAAGACGGGCTCAGCCACTGCCCGGAAGAATGGTCGGACGCCAGTCATCTTGCTGATGGTACGACTATTATCTATGAAGCGGTAAAACGACTAACGGAGGCTAAAACATTATGATCAACCAAAAAATAAAAGAAGCTATTACAAATTATAGCGACGAACTAACTGCGTTGCGACGCAAATTACATAGCGAACCGGAACTATCATTTGAAGAAGTAAAAACAACTGCGTTCGTTTGCGCCTATTTGGATGAACTCGGTATTTCCTATCGCAAAACGGAACCAACTGGTGTGATCGCCGAAATTAAAGGAGCATTTCCCGGCGAAACAGTTGCACTGCGCGGTGATATGGATGCACTTTCTGTTGAACAATTAAACACGCATGTACCTTATGCTTCTAAAATAGACGGCAAAATGCATGCATGCGGACATGATGCACATACATCTATGTTGTTAATTGCAGCAAAAGCTTTATCCGAAGTGAAAGATGAACTTCCTGGTAACATACGCCTCCTCTTCCAACCTGCCGAAGAAATCGCACAGGGCGCAAAAGCGATGGTTGACCAAGGCGCCATGGACGATGTCGACAATGTTTTCGGCATTCACATCTGGTCGCAATTGCCGACACATAAAGTTTCTTGTCCACCAGGACCCTCATTCGCTGCAGCTGATATTTTCAAAGTTCACTTCACAGGAAAAGGCGGACATGGAGCCATTCCTCAAGATTGTATCGATGCAGCACTTGTTGCTTCTTCGTTCGTCCTGAATGTCCAGACTGTCGTTTCCCGGACGATTGACCCGCAAAATCCAGCTGTCCTTACCGTCGGAAAAATGGAAGTCGGTACGCGTTTCAATGTCATCGCCGAAAATGCTTTGATTGAAGGAACGGTTCGCACCTTCAACCAGGACACACGCAATCATATCGAAAAATGCATTTCACAATACGCAAAAAGCGTGGCTGACATGTACGGTGCGACTGCAAAAGTTGAATATATACGCGGAACAGAACCGGTTATCAACGACGAAACGAGCGCAAAACTTGTTCAACAAGTAGCAACTGAAGCATTCGGACCAGACGTTGTATTTAATGAAAAACCGACGATGGGCGCCGAAGACTTCTCATTCTTCCTCGACAAAGCACCCGGTAGTTTTGCACTTGTTGGCAGTGGAAATCCGGAGAAAGATACGGAGTGGTCACATCATCATGGTAACTTTGATATCGACGAAGACGCACTCATCACTGGCGCGGAATTGTATGCGCAGTATGCTTGGGCTTATTTGTCTAAGTGATTGATTGTGGGAACGGGAAAGCTGCATAGGCTTTTCCGTTTTTGTGTTTGGCGGTGATAACATGCTCGATGCCGGTGATAAGCCCAGTTGTGTCGGTGATAATATACTCCACGGCGGTGATAAATTTGTAGCAGTTGGTCATGTAGTCAATGTGATATGATAAACCTACTTATTACAACTCGATTGAAGAGAGGTGCTGCTATGAACTTTATTGCCTGGACGATCGTTGCCTGTGAAATTGGTTTCTGGGTTGTCATTGCTCTTGGGCTCATCACCCGTTATATTTTCAAACGCGAAAAACTCGGCTTTTTCTTCCTCGCCCTGACACCAGTTGTTGATTTAATTTTACTGATTGTCACAGCAACCGACCTATATAATGGCGCAACCGCGACACAAGTGCACGCCCTCGCAGCCATCTATCTCGGTTGCTCCATCGCGTTCGGCAAAAGCATGATTCGCTGGGCTGATGAACAATTTCGTTATTACGTTCAAAAAACAGGTACCAAACCGGTGCGTAAAACCGGCTATGAATATGCCCGCCACTCGATGAAAGGCACCCTGCAGCATCTGCTCGCTTATATCATCGGTAGTGCATTTCTTGTCGCAATGATTTATTTCATCGACGATCCGGCAAGAACGGAAGTGTTTTCCGCCACGCTGAGAGTATGGGGACTCGTTCTTGGGCTCGACTTTGTAATTTCTATTTCCTACTTCATCTGGCCAAGACCCGCTAAAGTTAAATGAATGACGAAAAGCCAACCAATTGCAGGTTGGCTTTTCGTCTTGAAGTTATTTAACACCCACCACTTGCGACTTCCTTCTTTTAAAGGCTCAGTGTCCCCCCTAGAAAGACCAGAATGAGAACCATTGAAATGAAGTCCCCCGCCAAGCTTCCACCTCTCACTTCACGAAGTAAAGTTGAGTTCTTAAGATATATGATCGGTTTAACAACCTTTACGATCGGTAGTGCGGAGTTTATGATCGGTCTACAGGAAATATGATCGGTGTGGAGAAATATATGATCGGATAACAAGATATATAGTCGGTATTGGCAAGTATATGATCGGTCATCCTTTTCATTGGAGCTAAACTAGTCTCTAAAAGCAAAAAGCCGACCCATTACAGGCCGGCTAACTTACTCACTATTATGCGTTCATGCTTTTCAATGCTTCTCCCACTTTGACTGTACGTCCAGCCTGATGAGCAACTGCCGCTTTAATTGCCGCTTCGTCATCCGCTATTTTTCCATCTTGTCCGACTGTTACACTTGTGCCGTACGGGTTACCGCCGGCTGCAAATGTAACCGCGTCGGTGAACCCTGGTGCCGCAACAATTGCTCCCCAGTGGTACATTGTTGTGTACAAGGAAAGGATTGTTGCTTCCTGACCGCCATGTGGGTTTTGTGCAGATGACATCGCGCTTACCGCTTTGTTAGCGAGCTTGCCTTGGAACCAAAGACCACCTAATGTATCGATGAAACTCTGGATTTGCCCAGGCACGTTACCGAAACGTGTCGGTACACTAAAGATAATTGCATCTGCCCATTCAAGATCAGCTCCTGTTGCAACAGGTACATCTTTCGTTGCTTCAGCATGTGCTTTCCAACCTGGAGATGAATCGATTGCAGCTTGTGGAGCCGTTTCAGCTACTTTCATCAGTCTTACTTCAGCACCTGCTGCTTCTGCTGCTTCCGCCGCCCACTGTGCCAACTGGTAGTTTGTACCGCCTGAACTATAGTATACGATTGCTGTTTTAGTTTTTGTCATATTTACCGTCTCCTCTGTAGTTGTTGTAGTTGTCTTTCCAAATAACCTGTCTAAAAAGCCCATTTTTTATCCCCGCTTCTTTTTCATTTCACAAATGTCGCTGTGTACCACTCTGCCGCCGCATCCACTTCCGTGCGTGTCAGCGAATGGCCGTTCATTTCCCAGTGAATTTCTGTCACTGCTCCAGCGCTCGTCAATAGTTCATCCAGATCCTCCGATTCCTTCGCGGGACAAATCGGATCGTTTTTCCCTGCGGTGATGAACACCGGAATTCCAGCTAAAGTCGGCAAGTCGATTCCGCGCCTCGGAACCATCGGATGATGAAGAATTGCGCCTTTCAACGAATCGGCATAATGGAAAAGCAAGCTTGCTGCGATGTTCGCTCCATTAGAATAACCAACCGCAATGACATTCAACCTGTCAAAGCCATTTTCTTTTGCAGCTTCATCCAGAAACGCATTCAATTCCTTCGTACGGAAGATCAAATCTTCCTCATCGAATATGCCTTCCGCCAATCTGCGGAAGAAACGTGGCATACCATTTTCAAGAACATTCCCTCGAACACTAAGAACTCCTGCATCCGGATCAATCAAATCGGCAAGCCCCAGTAAATCCTGTTCTGTGCCTCCTGTGCCGTGAAGCAGGAGCAACACCGGTTTCGATGCATCTTTCCCCGGTTTATATAGATGTTTCATAGTAAACCTCTCCTTATCAATCAATTTCGCGCACTTCAAAAGGTATTAAAGTCGATTCCAGCTGTTCGCGATGCTTTTCATATTGCACTGGAAGCATAAGGTTTTCACCCATCGTCTCCACAGATTCATCATGCGCAAATCCCGGAGGATCCGTTGCGATTTCAAACAAGATTTCACCGTGTTCCCGGAAATAGATTGCATTGAAATAATTTCTGTCTTTCACCGGTGTCACACCATAGCCGTTCGCTTCCATATGCGCTTTCCAGTTTAGCTGATCTGCATCATCTTCAGCACGCCAAGCAATATGATGAACTGTTCCGACGCCCATTTGTGCACGACCCGACGATGTCTTTTTCAAGTCGACGATATTGCCGATATCTGCTGTCGAGCGGAACCGGATGTATTCGCCTTCTTCACCAATTTGTTCGAGTCCCATGACATGTTCAAGAAGTTGAGCCGTTTTTTCAGGTTGGGCAGATAACAGTGTCGCGCCGCCGAATCCTTTAATCGCGGTATCCGCTGTTACTTCACCAACCACCCACTCATTCTTTACCCCCTCTTCCCGCTCGACAATCTCAACTTTTAAGCCATGCGGATCTTCAAAGGACAAGTAGTGTTCGCCAAAACGTTGTGATTTCGCAAACGTAATTTTGAATTTCTCAAGACGCTTTTCCCAGAAACCCATTGCACCAATCGGCACTACGTATGATGTGACACCGACTTGACCATCTCCGATTCTGCCTTGACGAGAATTAGCCCATGTGAAAAATGTAATAATTGTACCCGGTGCACCATTGCCATCACCAAAGTAAAGATGGTAGGTCCCAGGGTCATCGAAATTTACAGTTTTCTTCACAAGGCGCAATCCAAGAACGCCAGCGTAAAAGTCGACGTTTTCCTGAGGATGTCCGACAATTGCTGTTATATGATGAATACCCATTGATTTTTTCGTCATATCTTTTCTCTCCCCAAATTAGTAGGTATTTATTTATCTCGAATTCAAGGTAATTATATCAAGTGGTATTTTCCTTGTCAAAGAGTTGGCTTAGACAACAAAAAAAGGAAAGCGTCAATAGCTTTCCCGTCCCTCTTCTTCCTATTCAACGATATGCTTACAATACCTTACTCAAAAAGGCTTGCGTTCTAACTTCTTGAGGATTTCCAAATAACTCTTCCGGAACATTTTCCTCGACAATAAAACCGCCATCCATAAAAATAACACGGTCTCCCACTTCCCGTGCAAATCCCATTTCATGTGTAACAACGATCATTGTCATGCCTTCTATAGCAAGCTGTTTCATCACGGCAAGCACATCGCCGACCACTTCAGGGTCAAGTGCAGATGTCGGTTCATCAAACAACATGATTTTGGGATCCATTGCAAGCGCCCTGGCAATCGCGACACGTTGCTTTTGCCCCCCTGAAAGTTCGCCCGGGTATGCTTTCGCTTTATCCGACAGCCCAACCTTCGCAAGTAGTTCAAGTGCTTTCTTCTCAATCGTATTCTTATCGCCTTTACCAAGTTTCATAGGTGCGAGCATCACGTTTTGCAAGACGGTCATATGCGGAAACAGATTAAATTGCTGAAATACCATGCCGACATTTTCCCGAATTTTATTTATATCGCGCTTCGTATCTGTTATATCTTGACCATCGACCACAACATGGCCCGCTGTAATATCTTCCAGGCGATTCAAACACCGCAGAAATGTACTTTTTCCAGAACCCGAGGGCCCTATTACACAGACAACTTCACGCTCTTGAATCTCAACGTTTATATCTTTTAACACTTCGAGTTCACCGAATGACTTTTTTAAGTTCTTTACTTGAATCAGCGTCATCTAAGTTCGAATCTCCTTTCCATAAAGCTAGCAAATACCGACATCAGATAGATGATGAAGTAAATGCCCCCGACTGTTAACCATATTTCGAAGGGCTGAAATGTGGTACTTGATTGAACTTTACCTTTTTGCACAATATCAGCAATCCCAATAATAGAAAGTAGGGATGTTTCATTGAAACTAATGATAGACTTGTTCATAATTGTTGGCAACATTCTTCTGAAGGCCTGCGGCAACACGATAAAACGCATTGTATGAGTTTGCGTAAGGCCAAGTGATCTTGCCGCCACTGAGTTCTCTGTTTCGGTTTATGATTATCCAAATTTCACTGGTAAATCAAAAATAAACAATGAACCCTTCCTTTTACTAAAATCGGAAAGGGCTCATTGTTTATCATTCAAAATTAGAGATTCGCCAGTATTGCCATGCGATTATTTCCGACATCCATACAAGACCTTTGCTCTCTGACAGGTGGATAGGTTGCCAATCGTTCCCGACACCCCGCATCAGGTACACTTCGTGATGAGGTGACTGATCATGGTAGCCTGTCAGGTCGAATGGTCCATCCCGCCTCATGACAGCCCGCACTTCATAATCAATTGCAGGTGCCGGTGTGAGCGGATTACCAACGGTGTGAGTCAGATGAAATCCTGATTCACTTTCCCCGTGATTTGTCCGTTTCAACGTAATTCCATCGGGTGACGCTGTAGCCTGTTTCCGGAAGCGCTTCGAAGAGCTATACGCAATGGACGCCCCAACATCCTTTATAAACGTCATTGGAGATCGTTCAAGATCATAAGCAAGCTCAACATCAACACGGGTACGATAACTTTCTCCGTTTGGATCGAACCCTCTGTCATCTCCTTTAAAAAAGCGGTTCCGAGATAATGGATTCAGATTCTTCACCCAGTCGTCCTTCAAAAATGTAGCGTAACGGAATTGCCATCTGTCAACATTCGGTAGTCGGACCCTATCTTGAATAGGCGTAAGCAAACTCACAGGCTCTGCAATCACTTTTGACACCGAAAATCGTTCAATCGCAGCTTCTTCCTTCGTTGAAAACGGATTTAACAAGCCAAAAACACTAGAGACCACTGACTGAAACACGTTAAAACGTTCTTCCGACTTCACGAGCGGACGCTTGGAATCGATGATATACGTATAGGTTTCATCCAGCACAAAGTCCCTGTCGATGTAACGATTGTCTGTTACCGTTTTCATGTACGTTCCATTTCGATAGATGTCATATTCATCAACATCTTTGATTTCCTCCCACGATAACGCAATTTGCGTTTTCGCAACGATTGTTGTCATGACAAGCGACTGAAGCGGGCTTTCCTTGTTTTTCTTTTCAGCGAACGCTGACGTCTGCAATGCAATAACGTCAACAACCTCGCCACCTTCAACACGTTCGATTACATAATTATATAGTTTTGCATGCTTAAAATCTCCATCGCTGAATTCCGAGACGGTCCCTTCATATAAATGATGACCATCTTTATAAACGTTATAGGTGCCTCCAATATCATTCCAAGTGAAATAAATTAAATCCGGCTTATGCAAAACAGTTTGTATTTCAAACTTTTTTTTCCTCATCTGCACGCCTCCGTCCTACTCAGAAGTGTGGGGTATTTTACAGTAGGCTAAACATTACATTTCGATACCTGTCAATGAAAGAAGAACTGCCGCTTTCAAACGAATTGCCGCTTCTCCCGGGTTTTCACTTCCGGAAATTGCAGAAAGAATCGCTATACCCGAGGCGCCAGCTTTAATGACAGCACTGGCTTTGCGTTCTGAAATACCGCCAATTGCAACAATTGGTAAGCCAGGCAGCAATGTTACCACTTCACTGACCGTTTCAATCCCAATAACAGGTTGTGTATCACTTTTCGACTGTGTCTCGTAAACTGGTCCAAGACCGATATAATCCGCCCCCGCATCAGCTGCCGCAATCGCTTCCGCTACATTGTGAGTAGAAACGCCAATCAGCATTTCCGGCCCAACCTTCTTACGCACTGCCGAAACGCATCCGTCCTCCTGTCCGATATGAATACCGTCCGCCCCTATTTCAATCGCAAGATCTATATCATCATTGACGATGAAAGGAACACTATATTGTTCACATAATTGCTGACATTCAAGTGCGAAAGCTTTCAATTCTTTACCCGTTAACGCCCCAGGTCCTTTTTCGCGCAATTGGAAGCACGTTACGCCGCCTTTTAGTGCCTCTTCTAATACATGCAGCGGATTGCGTCCCGCCAAATTCAATGTGCCCATGATGAAATACAAGTTCACTGTCTGCTTATCCATTTACGACAACTCCTTCCATTCTTTTGGTCGTACGGCGCCCATAAGCCCAGTGATTCGTCGGACCATGGCCGCCGCCAATTTTAAGTCCATCTTCAATCGCAGCATGGATGAAACATTTTGCCTCGATAACGGCATTCGCTGCAGTTTCCCCGTTTGCCAGAAACGCCGTAAGCGCCGCAGAATACGTACACCCTGTTCCATGCGTATCTTTCGTATCAATCCACGGTGCGCGGACCGAAAATCGTTTTCCGTCCGCCCCCATGTACAAATCCTCTGCATAGGACGCTTCCTTCCGATGGCCCCCTTTAATGAGGACCGCCTCTGCGCCCAAAGCCAGTATACGTTTCGCCGCTTGTTCTATGTCTATCTCCGTTTTTATTGTCATGTCGGCAAGCACTTCTGCCTCAGGAATATTCGGCATCACAATCGCTGCGAGAGGGACGAGGACCGTCTTTAATGCTTCAACTGCTTCCTCTTTCAGCAACGATGCCCCCCCCTTCGCAATCATTACAGGATCGATGACAAGCGGAATTCCACTCCAATGAAACATATCTCCCACTGCGTGGATAATCTCCGCCGAAAATAACATCCCCGTTTTAATCGCTTTGACATTGAAATCTTCCATAACTGCCTGTATTTGCGCTGTAATCATAGCCGTTTCAAGCGGTTGAATTGCCGTTACACCAAATGTATTTTGTGCCGTTACCGCGGTCAGCGCCGATGTACCGAAAACGCCTAATTCCTGGAACGTTTTTAAATCCGCTTGTATTCCGGCCCCGCCGCCGCTGTCAGACCCCGCAATCGTCAATGCCACATCTACCATCCGATTCGCCACCCCTTTACCTATACTAAAAAGCCGCTTCCCGGTGGCGTTAGAAAGCGGCTAGCCATTTAACAATTCATAAAGGGCGTACCCACTTTCCTACGCCGGTATAATCCGGATCAGGTTCCAAGGGTCCGCGCATCCATGCACGTCTCAGCCTTAAAAAGGCTCCCCTAGTGGTTGTTTAAATATTCAGCTTTGAGTTAAGTGTACCATAACCCGCTCGGAAACGTTGAAGATGATCCCCATATCAATTAATTAATCGTAAAAAAATCAAGCCATCACCCTTAAATAGTTTATTCCATTAAGAGTCCGGGAAGAGTATAGTGAAAGATACCAAACTGAAAGAAGGCGCCACTTATGCACAAAACTGACAGCAGACCTACTAATCCTGACAAATCCATGTGGATCAGTTTTTTCGGATCACTCATTATTATCGCCGCGGTCATTACAACTAGTTTAGCAATGGGTTGAGATTCACACAAAACTACTTTCATACAACAAACAGGCCGCTATCCAATCGGCCTGTTTTTACTTGGAGTCCCACACCCGTTTTACTTCAGAGTCTTCATCCTTTATCCGTAGCATATACACATCCGGATTCGTCAGTGCCTGCCACTGCTCAAAGCCGAATCGTTCGTCATAACACCTCAACAACAACGCCATTAAATTGCCATGTGTCACAAGCACGGTTTGCGAACCTTCTTCCAACTCATCCACCACATCACAGACCCGCGTCATTGCCTCTCGTGAAGACTCTCCACCATCGTATTTCAGATGAAGATCTAAAAAAGTATCTTCCAGCTTTATCAACCAGTCTTTGAATTCAGTTGAACTCAGTACGCGTTCTCCAAGTCTACTATCCACTTCTACATGTAGATTTTTTCTTTCCGCTAAAGGCCAACCCGTTTGACGTGCACGTGAAAATGGACTTGTAATAATTCGATCCACCTCGATACCATCAAAGTATTCCGCAAGTTGCGCCGCCTGTAAAATCCCTTCAGCGGTCAATTCTGCGTGTGGTGCCTGTCCTTCTGCGGAGCAATGACGCACGATATATATTGTTTTTTCCATACACGCTCCACCCCTTCGCAAAATAATTGTAGTTATCCCTATCACTCTATTCCCCTTTTATTCTTCAAAGAAAACATCTCAGTTTTCTGATACTTTAAAAATACCAAGCTTCCGCATGGAATTACAAGCGCCACCTCCAACTGCAAATTACCATAAAAAAAGCAGTAAAACTCCCGTCTCAATTGAGAGTAGAGTATTTACTGCATTTTTTCGTACTAATAGACTGTCGATCGTGTTATGAACGTCGCATGTTATTTCCTCTGCCTATACAAGCACCAATGCTGTTCTTGAATTTGGCCGCTTGCCATCCGAAATAAGACTATTTATTTGATCTATAAGCTGCGGAAGTTCCCGCATCGTCGAAATCGTAAAATCAGCGCCATTTTGCATAAATGTAGCTTCCGTTTTAGAAATCACAGTTTCTTTATCAGCTTCTGATAGGCTAGAAAATTCTTCTAAACTCAGCCCCATTTCAGAGCTGCCAATAATGACACCAACTGACCAAACACCCGCGTTGACACCCTCTTTAATATCTGAAATCGTATCGCCTACTTTTACTACCTTCCATGATGCCGATAGTTTTAGCAGCTCCATATTCCGATAGACCATATAAGGATACGGTCTTCCAATCGAATTTGTATCATCAGGGGTAATATAAACATCTGGAGAATACCCCTTTTCCAGCGCATTCGGAACAACGACGTCCATCATTGTAGTTGTATAGCCCGTTGTCGATCCGATTTTCAATCCTCGATTTCTTAATACGTCAATTGCCTTTATAACTCCAGGAATTGGATCCGTATATGCTGATAATGAAGCCATCAACGCAGGTACAAATTCCGCATATAACTTTTCTACATCTTGTTCGTTAAATGACTTTCCATACTTTTCTTCCCATAATACAGCTATTCTAGACATGGATAACATAGCGCGGATATGATCAATTTTCAGCATCCCCATTGGCTCTCTTGCTTCTCCCATTGTCACGTCAATACCAGCGTCTTTAAAAATATCAACAAACACATTTACAGGTGCAAAACAACCGAAATCCACTGTTGTTCCAGCCCAGTCCACTATAACGCCCTCTATTTTATTCATATCGCCACCACTTTCATATAATCTTCCACACTAGCACATAATCCCTCTATATCTTCCTCATAGATTTCACCAATATTGCCAATGCGGAAAGTATTTACGTCCGTCAGCTTGCCTGGATAAATGACATAACCTCTGTCTTTGATAAACGAATAGAACGCTTCAAAGTCGAATTGTTCATTTGGAAAAAGGAAGGTTGTAATAATGGGCGATTGTTTTTCAACTGAGATATAGGCATGGATATTCACTTGTTCAAATCGCTCTCTTAACAAGCGATTATTATGTTGATAACGGGAAAATCTAGCTGGAATGCCGCCTTCTTCAACTAATTCCTCCAATGCTTTTGCGAATGCAGCCACTACATGGGTTGGTGATGTGTAACGCCATTTCCCATCCTGATCCATCCCTTTCCACTGATCATATAAATCCAGCGACAAACTACGTGCATTGCCCTCACACACAACAAGCTTCTCAAGTTTGGCGATGACAAAACCAAACCCTGGGACCCCTTGAATGCATTTATTTGCACTGCTGATCAAATAATCAATTTCAAGCTCAGCTACATTGATTTCCATTCCACCAAAGCTGCTCATCGCATCAATGATTAGTGTTTTCCCTTGTTCCTTCGATAAGTTTGAAATCATCTCAATTGGATTTAAAATGCCTGTCGTTGTCTCACAATGAACCATTACGATATGCGTAATTTCTTGATCCTCTTCTAACATAAGTCTTATTTCATCTTCCTTTGGACAGTCATTGTATGCCACGCTATATTCTGCGTAATTCAGTCCAATATACTGAGCCATTTTCACAATACGTTCGCCATACGCACCATTCGTGATAATCAGCACTTTATCATCTCTTGAAATGGCAGTCGTCAGTACTGATTCAACGACAAATGAACCACTTCCTTGCATGAGTACAGTTGTGTATTGCTCTTTCGGAGCATGTGCAATTTCAAGGAGCTGAGATCTGATTTTCTGTGTGATTTCTTTATAGTCTTGTTCCCATGTACAACGATCAATCAGCATTTCCTGTTTTACCGTACTTGTAGTCGTCAACGGGCCTGGCGTTAATAGTTTATAGGTATTCATATTTTTTCACTCTCCCCAATTTTAGTTGGCTGATTTAAAGAATTCTTGATGCTGCTGTAAGAGTTCGACGGTTAATGGTTGTTCAAATTGCGTCGCATAAGCTGGTTTGTTCACATCCATCACTGTTTCACCTTCGTAAAGCGCAACCGGATAGTGTGTCAGCAACTCTTTTCGCGCATTTTTAGTAATGATTTCAGCCATGTCCATCGCTAAACTCGTTGTTGCATCGTCTTTATTCACAACCGCAATTGATTCTGTGAGTGAAAAGTTGCCTTCAATTGGATCGACATACTCAATCGGTAAACCTGATTCTTTAGCCATCACTGCTTGGTAGCGCAAACCAAAACCTGCAGCCACTTCACCAGCTTGCACTTTCTTAATTGGACCTGAGCCCGAACTTTCAAGATGCGGACCCGTATTAGCAATTAAATCTTGAAGGACCGTTTTACCGTCTTGTTCCCCATATTCGCTAATAATCGCTTGGACTAGCAGCCAGCCAGTTGAAGAATCCATAATGTTTGGTATCGATACCAACCCCTTAAACTCGGGTTTCGCCAAATCTTTCATGGAAGTTGGCATCGGCAAACCCTTTTGTTTGAGTACTTCTGTGTTGATGAAAATGGACCCTGTATTGCCTAAAATCGGTGCGTAATAGGGCGGATTTTGTTCCAACGCATTTGTACTAAACGTTAAATCCTGAAACATGGCATGTTGTTGTTGGGCACTTTCGATGAAATAAGAACTCATCGTCACAACATCGGCTTCGATTTTATCGCCCTCTGCCATCAGTTTCCCGCCTAATTCGGAAGTTCCTAACGATTGGAGCACGTATTGTCCTTCATACCCCGCTTCATTCAGCGCACCTTCCATAGCTTCAGAAGCCGCTTCATCCCCATTTGTATAAATGACAACCTTTCCTTCATCCGCTTTGCCACTGTTACGGCCTGCCCATATAAACACTAGACTTAAAGCAATTAGCGACAATACAATTACCTTCATCTTTTTCACTATAAAATCCCCCTCACGACTGTTTGAATGGTCTTTTCTGAAAGTGATCACAAAGCAACTTAACGACTAGATTTGTAAAAAAGATAAGCAGCGATAAAATAAATACTTCATTGAACTTCCCAAAATGCTGTAGTTCTTTAATTTTGCTAGCTACCAATGACGTTTGCGCTGTGACCAAAAAGATAATCCCGCTAATGGTCACCATTGCATTGATAAAATAATAACTAAACATTTCAATAACCGTCGATGCGGAGTTTGGAAGAATGACTCGATAAATGGTCTTTAACCAGCTGTCCCCCAGTAACTCTCCAGTCGTTTCCCAGGTCGGATTCATTTTGGATAAAGCGTTTTTCGCCATTAAATAGGGTGTTGTAAAGAAATGGACAATGTTACTGAGAACGATAATTAGAAAGGTTCCCTTCAAACTGCTACCATTAAAAAGTAGTAAATACGATAAACCTAACACCATGCCTGGTATCGTATTCGTCATCATCGAAACGATATCAATGGCTGATTTCCATTTAACAGTCGTACGAGCATTTAACACTGCTGAACAATAAGCAACTAACGTACCAAACACTGCCGTCAATAGCGCAACATACACTGAGTTTTTATAGACAGCCAATAGATTATTTGATTGGAATGTGTCCATAAGATGTTTAAACGTAAACGTAAAATCATACGGATAACTGTTAACAAATGGCGCAATGAACATGACAGCAAACACTGAAAGCATTGCTAGTAACACAACTAATGAGATAACCCCAAAACATGCGTCTCTTCCCTTATGCGGAGTCAACTCTGTGTCGGTAAACTTGTCATAATGAAAATTAAGTTTCTCGAGATAGTTTAAGAGCAAAACACCAAACACAGCTGGGATTAACATGATAACCGCAATGGCCGCACCATTATTAAAATCCGGAATAGAACCGAGCATCACTTGATATAACTGAGTCGCTACAACAGAATAACTCCCACCGACTGAGGCAGGTATACCGAAATCTGTAAAGCTTAAAATGAAGGAAAGTACAAAAGCACCTCCTAAAGTTCCCACTAACGGACGAACAATTGTGTTCTTAAAACTCCTTATTCCCCCGTCACCCATCAACTTTGAAACGATGATAAACTTTTTGTCAACATACTTGAAGGCATTATTAATCAGTAGAAATGCCGCCGGTAACGTATAAATCACATAGCCTATCAGTAAACCGTTAAATCCGTAAATCTCAACTAAATTCCGGCCGACAATCTTGGTAATAAACCCTTGGTTACCAAAAGAGTAGATAATTGCAAATCCATACGTGATGGTAGGCAGCAACATCGGGATAAGAATCCCCATTTTAATCGCGCTTTTTATCGGCCTGTAGATTCTTGTACAGTTGACAGCGTAAGCCAGAATAAATGCTAAGACCGTTGTAATCACAGCAGTAAGACTAGAAATTTTAATGCTGTTGCCAATGGATTCTATCAATTCTTTATTCGATAAAGCGGAGAGGTAATTCGAGAAATTGAACCCCTCACTCGTTTCAAAAGAACGGACAAACAGCATGCCAAGGGGTACTACTAGAAAGGCGACGAATAACAAGATGATTGGGATATAAATAACGCGCATCGCCGGTTTTACATTAGGCATATTGTTTACCAAATAAGTTATAGATATTTTCTTTCTTAATATGTAATTGTTTCAAAATAAATTCTTTTACGAAATCAGTAGCAGGTTGATTGATAATTTCAGTAGGCGTGCCAAATTGTGAAATACTCCCGTCATTAATAATTAACACTTTGTCCGACAACGTTAATGCCTCTTCCGGATCATGTGTCACAATAATCGTTGTTAACTTAAATTCTCTGGCAATGGATTTAATGCGTTGCTTAATTGATTCCTTTATGACACCGTCCAGTGCGCTCAATGGCTCATCCAATAATAATATTTCCGGCTTCATGACAAGTGTCCTTGCAATCGATACTCGTTGTTTCTGACCGCCTGATAATTCTCCTATTTTCTTTGTTAAATGCGGTTTTAATTCCAGGAAGTCAATGTATTCTTGGATTTCCTCTTCAGATACTAACCCCTTCTTATTTCTCAGACCATAGACGATATTTTCGTAAGCATTCAGATTAGGAAAAAGCGCATAATCTTGAAAAACGATATTAAATCCACGATTCTTCATTGCTACGTCACTCAAATCCCTATCATTAAAAATGATTTTTCCGCGGTTCAGACTTGTTAACCCCAAAATGATATGTAATAAAGTCGTTTTACCACTGCCACTCGGACCTAGCAGTGAAACAATTTCTCCCGGCTTAATTTCAAGGCTTATATCGTTTAAAACTAATTTATCATCGAATTGCTTGCTAATATTTTGTAATTTCAGCAATCCGTTCACCTCCTTTACAACAACTTCAGTATAGGAGTCCTGTGTAAATTTAAATTATGATTCGTGTAAACATTTTGTAATTACTGGATGATTATTTACTACTTTCCCACAAATAGATACAGTTTAAATTCCCATACCGAAAATTTTTACATTAGAGATTGGACTATGACTTTTCCATAATAAACGTCGCAGGCGCTGGTTTTCCCTAGAACACCGAGGACTTAAGTAACTAATTTCCATAATATACGCTGTGACGCGTTATGGATGCCTCCGCTGGTTCATCTTAGGTATATTGGTGACATGTAATTCTTCGTTACAGAGTATACAAATTGCCGAAGTGAGTCGAAAAGGATTTCAAATACTCATAAATCCCTGCTGAACACCTTAGATTGTGGCACACACTAACCGGTGTCTGTTTACAGTAAACGGCACGGTATATTGAGTGCTTATTTACATCAAAGCGAAATTTAAGCGAAAGCGCCTTACAGGGGTAGCCGAAGTGATTTGAAGGACTCTTTCTATTTCAATTTGTATAGTCACCCCTTGAAGTACCCGAAATGAGCTCGCTATTTTTTAAAACAAAAAAAGCCTGTGCAGCAACCATCATGAACGTGTAACCATTCATGACGGATCGCTGTACAGGCACCCACTATTATTTATTCATTTGTGCAAGGAAATCGCCAAGAGGATCCTCGTCTTCCTCTTCTTCAACTGGCGCGCGCTCCGCCCCTTTTAATCGTTCCCAATCAAAGTTATCTAAATCATCATCATCCATATCGGTGATTATCGAATGATCTTCTGTATCCAATTCTACAGCAGCGCTCGTTTCTTCCTGCAAATATAAAGCAGCATCTACATCTATTGCATTGCTGTTCAATGATGCAAAGAGAGCAGCCGTGCGGATTGGGTCGGACATCAGCTGATAGACGATACTACCAAGCAACGCCTCCGAATGTTCATGCTTCAACCAATCGCGCTGTGCTTTCGTTAAACCTTTCGGAAGCGGAATGGTGATGGCTTCTCTTTGTTTTAATAGAGAATCATTTACACCGTCTATTACAAACTCGGCAATTTTACTGGAAAAGTTTCTTCTTTCGACTTCTTTTAACTTTTGCAATTCCTTTAACGTGTGGTCAGATGTATCAGACGGCAGACGAAACGTAATAGGCTGACCTCTTTTCAATCCTGTATCATTCATGCACAATCACCTTATTTTGTTTTAACTAACTTTTCTTCTTCTTTGTTTTTTGCCTGTTGATTTTTTCTTGCGAAGTCTGAAATTAATTTGTAATAAGCGTTGGCCATCATCCAGACGCTTTCTTTTTCATCCTCAAAGAAATCGATATTGTAGCCATCTAAGCTATTATTTAATGTTTTAAGGTAATCTTTAAGAACAATCGAGCCTCCGCCGATGAAATAGCAAATCTCAGATTGCGAATTTCTTGACCATACATTCCGTAAATGACGATATTGCTTTTTCGCTAAGTCTAAGAGAATCCGGTCCACAATGTCATGGACACTCGTCCGGCTTCCTTTTACCATGATGTGATTGCGGTCATTTTTCTTCGTTATAATTTCCACAACATCCAGACGGCTGTCCAGCTCTACACCATGTCTAGCGTAAATTTCTTCCCGAATCGCATCAAGAGACTCTGACACGCCTAAGTTGAAGCCTTGTGCTTTATCATCATCAACTTTGCGATTTTTAATCACCGCAACATCCGTTGACAGACCCCCGATGTCTTGAATCAAGATTTGCTTATCAATTAGTTCTTTGTTAATAACATTTAAATTATTATCCATCACGAGATTAATGAACGCCGCAAAGCCTTCCGGATAAACTTTCACTTCATCAAATTTAATATTCACTTTCAAACCTTGATATTTAGGTGTAACCAAAAACTCGACTTGGTGAACAGAGCCTAGTAATTGCGAACGATAACCTACGTCTTTTCCCTCTTTTACTTCCCTAAGTGGAAGCCCTGTTCCGAGTGTATACGTAGCCTCGATTACATTATTATTACGTTTAAAAATACCTTTATTCTCTTCTCTGGCCGCATCTAATGCCAGCGCTGCAAACAACATCACAAGAGTTTGATCCTCTTCCGATTTGTTGCTACCCGGGTCTAACTCGGTTGAATTACCGCTTTTGGTCGCTAAATTTCCGACACGGTAAATAGAGTTGTTGTCATTTAACGTCGGAGAATGCAAGCGAATATGAATGCCATCAGTAGGCTCTTGGTTGTCTAATTCTTCAATGCCGATGATTGGACGATCTGCAATATCTTGTGCAATAACATTCGGGATATTGAATTCCACTTCCAACTTACCGAATATTGCTTTTAATGAATCATTTCCTACATCAATTGCTGCAATGCGAGTTTCTGTCAAAAGAATCATCCCTTTCATTACTATGTCTTTCTACTAAAATGGTACTGGAGTATTGTTGGCAGGTCAATCCTATTCCACTGTTTATCACACAAATGTAATATTGTTTGCATATGCGTAAACTTGTATACATTTTTGTATACGTATATAAACACTAGTTGCGTACTTGATTGTATACATGTACACGTTATCGTTTACAGATGTATACAATAACGTGTACAACACATTTTTTTATGTATACATCAAATGACTAGATTTAAACTGAACTTTTGCGATGTTCCATTCAAGACCTTTTCCCCCTCCACTTTCCTTGAATCAAGACCAAAATAGATTTTTCAAGCTCCTGCACAAGCGTCCATTATCTGCCCGATACACACTAATTTCAGAGATGCCATATGGTTACTCCTTCTTTATGTTCTTTTCAGTTCGTGTCTCTAGGTTTAGGAGCACCCTAGCAAGTTAATCGTTAGTACCACCCCTCGCACGCTGAACAAACATGTTCTTTTGGTTAAAGCAATGGTTGAAGTGGCCACGAACTTGAAAAGTACATGTTGACACTTCTATTTTTCTCTGCTAAATTAGCTTCTAACAACTAAAGTCTACAACGAGAAAAAGTACGAAAAGAACTCTGTTCTCCAGAGAGTCGGCGCCTGGTGTAAGCCGATGGACAGATCTTATCCGAACATCATCTCCGAGATGCAAAGCTGAAGATTAGTAAGCTTTGACGGTTATCCACCGTTATAATGGAACACGTATGATTGTACGTTGACTGAGTGCCGTATGTTTCCTTTGGGAGACTTGCGGAATATGGGTGGTATCGCGAGCACAAACTCGTCCCTTTTTTAGGGGCGAGTTTTTTTATTGTAAAAGGCCGGGATAATTTTCCACGCCAGTGCAAGGGTATCTTTAATGTTTTTTAAAGGAGAGTTTACATTAATGAAAAATTTAATCGTCGTTTTAGGATCACTGATTGTTGCATTTGCCTTTAATTTCTTTCTAGTCCCTTTCGGTATTTTAAGTAGTGGAATCAGTGGAATCGCTATCTTGCTTGGCTTAATCACTCCATTTAATACTGGTTTATTAAATTTGGTGCTGAATTTGCCTTTAGTTATTTTAGGCTACTACAAACTCGGAAAAACCATCACCATCAATACATTAATTTGTGTTGTTTCACTTTCCACCTTCCTATACTTGCTGCCAGTAGTTCAAGTTACAGACAATATATTGTTATCGACAGTTTTTGGGGGTGGAATTGGCGGTATCGGTGTGGGCCTTATCCTAAAGCATTCAGGAACCTCCGGCGGATTGGATATTATCGCAATTTTGATTTCCCGTACTAGTTCCTTCAGTATCGGTCTTCTTCTTACAGGGATGAACGGTATAATCGTTCTCATTTCCGGGGTTGTCTTTGACTGGGAAATAGCATTATACACCCTGTTATCTATCTATTTGACTGGTAAAATGATCGATACCATTTTTACAAATCATGTGAAATTAACGATGCAAATTGTTACTTCAAAAGGAGTCTTAATACGTAATGATTTATTGCAATCTATCTACCGGGGCATCACTATCACCGAGGGATATGGGGGATATACACAAGAGAAAAAGGACATTTTAATGATGGTTGTTACACGCTACGAAACATTACAAATTAAACAGATTGTCCGAAAGTATGATGAACATGCGTTTATAAATATATTTGAAACTGTAGAAGTTGATGGCAAATTCACTAATAATTAGTCGTAGGGTTAGTTGATAAAAAAATACTTACTTCCAACTAGCCCGTATCAATTCTGCACGACTTTTTCTGGTATATAAATTGGAGTTTACGCTACAGAGATGCCTAAGCTCAGTATTAAATACCTCAACTTATATAGCATCTGACTATTAGTAGAAATAACTGTACACTCAGCCCAATAACCCGGCTAAATGTACAGTTATTTTTAAATCCCCCTTGAATTAAAGGTTAAATACTTATTTGATGTCCGTGTGGTCGTTTGGTTCTCCATTCACTTCAATTCTCGCAGACGTTTGCTTAACTCATTAAAAGTCCTATCGAGATCAGCATACCCTTTCTCTCCCGGTTTCATCATGCTTAGCTGTCCAAGCACCGCCTGCAGTTCCGTTTCAAGTCTCAAACGCTCCTCAGAGGTTTTTTCCGGTTGCACCGCGTTTCCGTGCTCTTGCCATTCAGCATATGTCATAGGCACTTTTCGTACTGCCCCCCGCTCGAATAGGAGAAGCCCATTCGCCATCCTCTCTGTAAAATAGCGGTCATGGGAGGCAAATAGAAGTGTTCCTGGAAACGTCTCCAATGTCTTTTCAAGCTCTTCTCTTGAGGGCAGATCGAGATGATTCGTCGGTTCATCCAGAAGCAATACGTCCGTTTCTTCAAGAATAAATTGCATCAGCTTGACCTTCATGCGTTCTCCCATGCTAAGAGTTGAAAGCGGAAGGTCCCAATGCTTCTTCGAAAAGCCTAGATTCGTCAAATGAGTACGGATCATTCCCTGTTCGCGGAATGTATCCGCATAAAAGTAATTCGCCATCGTTACGTCCTGCGGAAAATCAAGTACTGTCTGACTTAAATAACCAATCGTCATCCCCTGTGTTTTCCAAAGATCTCCTTTATAATCTTCTTCCCCTAATATCATCCGGAAAAGTGTCGATTTTCCGGCGCCATTCCGACCGACAAGACCAATTCGCTCGCCGGCCTGCACTGTAAACGAGACGTCCGCAAAAAGTTCATGCCCACTGTATGACTTTCGGATATCTTTCAACTCCATGACTCTTTTCCCTTTTTTCTTTCCGCTTTTGACATTAAAAGACACACCAATTTCATCTTCAGGCTTCTCAATACGATCTTTTTCCAATTCCCCTTCTAGCCGTTTATGCTTCGAGCGGATTTGGACATCGCGTTTTTTCGCCTTCATCCGGAAGTATTCCTTTGCTCCCATCATTCTTCCGCCCTTTTTCGTCGATTCCGCATGCGCCTTCGCAGACCAATTTTCCAACTCTGCGATTTGCTCTTCCACTTGCTCGATCTTTCGCTGTTGCTGTTCGTAATGCTTCAACTGGACTTCGCGATTCGCATCCTTCAGTTTCCGGTATTGTGTATAGTTTCCTTTGTAAACCGTCAACTTGCCGTACTCGATTTCAAACACAAAATCTGCCGTCTGGTCGATGAAATGCCGGTCGTGGGAGACGATCAAGTACGTACCATCAGCATCATTAATAATTCGGATCAATTCTTCCAAACTGTCACTGTCCAAGTGATTCGTCGGTTCGTCCAGAAGAATAAGCCTGCTCTTCTCGGCAAGCGCAGTTGAAAGCCGCATTTTCATCCGTTCTCCGCCGCTTGCAGAACGATATTTAACACGCTCCGGTACTTTCCACTTCCGTCGGTACATATGGGTTTCCGCTCGTTCCCAATCGGTTGCTCCCTCGTCTTCCTGTTCCTGCCTGAAGTAAGTGATGGACGGCGGCTTGCCGTTCCAATTAATCGATCCTGACGTCGGCGTTGTCTCCCCCGCCAATAATGACAGTAGCGTCGTTTTCCCGGCGCCATTCGCTCCAACAATCGCAATACATGCTCCTTCCGGAATATCCGCAGACCCCCCGTCAAGAATCACCTTTTCACCGTGCACAACTGCTATCTGATTCAATGTTCCAATAAGCATATGAATACCTCCAAGTACGGAGGGACAAAAAATCCCTCCGATAAATAATCGGAAGGATCAGTCACTTTTCATCCAAATTTAACGTTCGCTAAAAAGCCTCTCACACGTGTAAAGAGGAAGGAACTATTTAAAAGTGGACAGACTAATCCTATTTCCCGTTCGAATAAAAATTCAATTTCCCGGAATCAATAGATTAGTACTTCATTGTCCACCCTCATACCCTTCTCTTTTAAAGTTATATGTATTGTATCATAGGTCTCAGCTATCAGTAAATAGTATTCCCACTTTTCTTTCTTTTCAAGAAACTGCTACGCTTGCTTTTGAACTCCCCCTACTTTCACTTTGTTTAGAAGTGGGAGTCTTCTGTCTGTGGCGAGATAAATATGCCTTTGTTTAAGAAGTTTGACGTGCCGTTTGAGAGCTTTTATCGACGATTGGTAGTGATACGGCGCTTAGAGGAGGCCACCAGCCATTAACCATGCTGACTCGGCTCTCCTCGCTCCCGCCTATAAAACAGTGCGTGTACAAGATCAACAGAGCATAGCTACCCGGTAGTTCCATGCACATCTATAGCAAGTATCTTTCTAGCCCTCCATCTCCATCGCTGGCAACGACTATCTTCTCTTGTTTAACGATTGTATACACAATCCCGCCGAAAATAAGAAGGATGCCAAAACTTTGTAAAATAGAAGGTCGGAAATCTAAAATAAGTGTATCGAGCAGAATTGCAACTACTGGATCGACAAACACTAAAGCCGATATGACAATCGTCGATAATTTCCGTAGGCTATTAAAAAACAAATAATAAACAAACCCTGTATGGATTAAGCCCGTCCCAATTATGTATAGCCAATTCGAGTCACTTAACCCAATGAATACAGCGAAGTTCATAAACGGAAATAACATGAGAATCCCTATTGCTGTCTGAACAAACGTCATTGCATACGCACTAAGATTTGTAATCCCTTTTCCTATTAGCATCGTCATTGCATAGCACACAGCCGAAAGGATTGCCCAGACAAAGCCCGAACCTACGAAATCGGCTAACGAATTAAAATGTTGGATACCGATAATGAACACACTTCCTAAAAAACAGGTGACAATTGCCAGCAACGACGTCAGCGTCATCTTCTCTTTTAAAAATATGCTCCCTATGATGAGTACAAAAATCGGCGCTAAATTATAAAGCGTGATTGCAACCGTAATTGACATTTCTTCGAATGCCTTAAATAAAAACACCCAGTTCAAAACTAAAAAGATGCCACAAACAATCGTTTGCAAAACTTCTCGCTTGCGCCATACCTCTACTTTATGTTGACCCGTGATAAACCAACAAAATCCTAAAAAAAGCGTGGCACAAATACACCGAACAAAAACTAATTCTACTGCAGGAATACCTGTCTTCCCTGTAAAGAATCCAATCGAACCAAAAATAGCCATCGCCAATGACATTTGCAGCATCGGAACTCTATTCATGCACGTCACCTCTTACTCATCATATCCCTTTTTAATTCCCACAGATAGCTGCTTAGTTATCATGTTGAAGTGTATATATCTTAAACAGCATTTACAAATTCACACCCCTCAGTTCACTATACTGCACGTGTATTCGATTTTCAGGGTGTCGATCGACAGTGTATAACACCACTAAGAATAGCCATTCTAGTGGCTTCATTAGAAGATAGACAATATCAGCAGACCACTTCGTTTGAATGTGCTTACTTATTGGATAGCCATACATATCATAGAAAAGACGAATTCTTTTATGGAGGTTGGGTGTATATTGCTCAATGATATTTTCGAATGCATTGGCAATTAATAATTGACGATTCACAACAATTCGTTCCCCATGACGTATTCCAGACCGCACCGGTTTTACTAATCGCTTATGTCCCGCCGCAGAGACAGTGCATAGATAATGTCCATCCCCCCGAACGATTTCCGGAGGAGGCGCAGGCATTTTGGAGTAATTATAACTACTCGTATCAAGAAAGACTTGGATAAAACTATCTGGCCGTTGTCCCAATAAAACTAAGAAGAGTTGGATCAATACAATAACCGGAAATAAAAATAGCATACCCAAGACAGGTACCCGATGATAGTGCAAAGAAATCTGCGAGAGAACCCTTAACAACTTATTTGTATACTGGATATTCCGTTCTTGTTGGAGGGTAAGGAATTGTTTCAATGATTCGTTTAACTTGGCAATGTACAATAAACTTAAGGAGCCATAACCAAATTGAATGCAGAAAACCGCAATCCCGCCATCAAGCGAGCTGCCATACTGTAAGAATCCTGTATGTGTAAGATATACCAAAGTAAATAAGATATTTGCAATCAATAATGAACTGCAAACAACATATAAAACAGGAGGCAGCTTCCCCATTTTAGCCGATAACAGCCGATAGGCAATCAAACTCAAAATGAAAAAGGCAAAAGTCGTAGGAACATGGGTAATCGAAAGTGAAGCATAACCCGCTGTCGACTTACCTGTCTCTGCATAAATATGTAACGGTTTTCCGCCTGCAACACCTTGACTGTCAAAGGTATAACCTAACAATATAAAGCAAGAAATGCACATCAAAATAAATGTGTCAAATACCCTTTCTCTTATATTGGCCTCATGTAATTCCGTTTTGTTTTCTCCACTAAAACTTCGTGCCATTTTCCAAATTGAGTAGATGAATATAGAAAAAAGAAACGCGAATAGAAGTACATTAACACACATCCGTATCCCCCTCTCTGCAAAATGAATAAATCCGTACTTTTAACATCCGTTAGATAAATGGGAATACCTGTCACTTACAAATCAAGCGACAGGCGTTATCAGTAATCATTTATCCAACTCCAAATGCCACTTTTCTTTCCAAGCTTCTACCTTAGCATTAATTTCATTTCTGATTTGCTCCGCTTCTTCACTCTTCCGCTCTTTAATTTCCCTGAAATGATCATTTCGAAGTTCACGTATTTCTTGAGCCTGGTCAATCACCTTTTGTCCATTCTCTTCGCTGATCAGCTTTTCACTTCTCAGGAATGAAGCCGCGTCAATAACCCGGTTCGCTTCCCGGTCTGAGATATTCACAAGAGGTTCGGAAATCTCAACAAGCTCAGTCAGATGACCGACTAAGTCTTGTAGTTTGACCCCTTGTTGGCTAATCACTTGCATCAAGCTTGGTTGCCACTTCTTGAGCAGTACACCTTCAAAGTCGTTTTGATCACGTACTGTCGCATAACTTCCGCCGCCAGCTTCTGCTACCTGCTTCAGCTGGGCCTGCCCTTCATCATCAACATCAAAACCGATGATATTAACTTTGGCTTCAATCTTGCTGTCATTCAATTTCTTTGCCGCCTTGATTGGATCACCACCACAGGTCTCGATGCCATCGCTCACAATGTAAACGATATTTCGATACGCTTCACTTCCTTGAGAAGCCAGGATGGCATCCGCTTTCTCAATAGCCCCCGCAAGCGGTGTCCAACCGCTTGCTTGGAAGGAATCCATCGCCTCGTGAAAAGATGGTTCATCATAGGACCCTAACGGATAAACGGTATCAATTGTCTGGCAAGAAAGCTTTTTGTCCGCTTCCGTTCCCGCGCCTTTATGGCCATAAGCGAGCAGAGATACGTTGACACCAGTGTCTAATCCGGCAGTAAATGTTTCAATCGCCTCTTTTGCAAGTTTCATCTTTGAACCGCCCTTTACTTCAGCCTTCATACTTCCGCTTGCATCCATTAAAATAACGATATTGGTTTTCTGGACTTTGGCAATTTCTATTTTATCCTTCCCCTCTGGCAATTCAGGCATCACATACCCATGCTCATAAGATTCAAGTCGTCTATATAATGATTCGTATTGACCAGATCCAAGCTGGTACACCAAGTAGTTATAGATCTCATCGCTGTTCGATAATTTATTTCCCGTGAAATAAACTGATAATTCATCTTGAGCAATTTCTTTAAACGTATGGTCATAAAATTTATTGTAGGTTGTAAAATTCACTGTACGCGCTGCTTCAACGTCCGGCTCCATATGTTCTTCCACTAATTTTCCGGGTTGCTGGGCAATCACTTCCTTAAGGCTCTTCGGTGCATCGGGAATATCCTCATCCTCTATGATTACTGTCTTTTCTTCCTTACTCTCCGCTGCATCACCCGTTTGATTCATAGTGGATTCTGTCTCATCAGTACAGCCCGTCAGCACTGCACACCCTAGAATCAACACCAGAAAAGCCATGCGTACTCTTTTTTGTGAGCGAATATCCATCTCCTCCTTAAACGTCTAATTCTGACTCTCTTTTATGTATGTACGGTATTTCTATGCACTTATATCCCATTATTATCGTGCACATCCATTAGCTTAACGAGTTTAACTAAGCAATTTTCCAATGAATAGAATAGAAACTAATACCACCGATAAACCCATCGTAAAAGTTATAGTAAATATACTTCTAGCCATCGATTTCCACTCTCTTACATCCTTTAATCCGATAAATCCAAGAAAAAATGCGATTACTGTAATGCTTAAGACAATATTTAATGGATGGATTCCTATGAATTTGGTAAAAAACCTAAAAAAATTTGTAGAGAATATTGCCATGAAAAATATAGGAATACAAAATAAAGAAAGTATAAAGGATCCTAAATTAACATTAAGTTTCATACGTACCTCTCCCTTAAAATCCCTCATTTCATTCCACACTCATTTTAAAATACAGTTAATAGAATTTTTAAATAACCATATTAATAATACGCCCTTGGCTTTAAAAAGTTTCATTTCTTACTGACAATTAACTTCCTAAGTGTTTTCCTATCTTTGTTGAAATAAAGAATCCCTTCGAATTCACTGTGGCACTAGGGGATGCCGACAGTCTTAGGGCTTCCGCTATCCCTAGTAAGTCGCCTTTGCACAATCTTTACTTTTTCAGTCAAAAATAAAGACCAAGATTCAGTTGGGAATCTTGGCCTTTTTATTTAATTCTTCATAAGCTACACTAGGTATGGATTTAATTATTTCCGAAATCTAATTGCCAATCCTTTTAGGAAGTTTCTGGCGTATCTATCGCCACACTCTTTATAGTTTCGATGTCCTTCTTTTCTAAGAACAGCACTTAATTCACTTTTTGAAATAGTGACTTCTGTGTCTTTTAAGATGTCGAGCATATCCTCACCTGTAAGTGAAAGTGCAATTTTCATTTTCTTAAGCAAGATGTTATTAACGTTTTTATTATTCATTATCATTAAAGCTTGTTTTTCGGTATTCTCCGCGTTTGAATCTTGTGGCCCTCTTTTATATATGATAAAACCATTTAAAAAGGACTCCAATGTATGGTTGTCTAGTTTTTTCATATACTCATCAAATAACAACTCATCATCTTCCGATTCATTATTGCTTCTGTTTTTTGACTTTAATAATAGTTTTTGTACTTCTTCTTTTGTTATTTCAATTCCGTCAAGTCCAAAAATCTCAACCATTTCTGCATCTTTTATATCCAACGCATATCTTAATCTGACTAATATATCATTATTATTCATCTTTATCCCCAAAACCTTTCCTATTTGCACAGTAGTTATCAGTATAATGCTTTACTTTATTTATTGCATTATTTATGTGGTGGGTATTTATACGAAGAACACCAGCATACAAGCCACTACTCTGAATAGTTACCTGACACTATTTAATATAACGGTTAAGAAAATGATCAATTGCCATTTTGTATTTGTCTTCGTCTAATGCAATGGATTCACCGTGGTTCGCTTTCGGAACAATCAAGAGCTCTGCGTCACTTGAAGTTTGCTGATACAAATTCTTTGCCATCTTCGCTGGAACGAATGTATCGCTTTCTCCATGAATATATAGAATTGGGACATTCGTCTTCTGCACTTCTTTCAGCACACTTGCTTCCCTGAATGAATAACCTGCTCTTATTTTCGTTAACACACTCGTACTGTCTAACATCGGAAATGCCGGCAGATGAAACATCCGATTCATTTGATATTTGAATAATTGGTAGACTGACTCATACGGGCTGTCCGCTATAATGGCCTTGACTTGGCTGGGAAGTTCCTCTTCTCCACTAGCCATCAAGACGGTCGCCGCGCCCATCGATAAGCCATGATAGGCCACCTCAGTATCCGGTCCAAGTTTCTCCACCAAATTGTGTGTCCAATCGATTAGATCAAGCCGTTCGGGCCAGCCAAACCCATAATAATCGCCCTCGCTCTTCCCATGCCCCCGTGCATCAGGCATAAAGATATTGTAGCCCAAATCGTTATAATAATGCTGTCCAAATAGCCCCATCTGCTTCGCATTTCCTAAGTAACCATGTGTTAAAATGACCAGTTTTTCTGTTGGCTTGGCTGCTGGCAAATAGTAGCCTGACAATTTCAGTCCGTCGCGTGATGTTAATGTAAGGTGTTCAAATTTTTGAGCAGCCACCCAGTCAATCCATTCTCCGTTCAAAAAGAGGTCCATTGCCTTATCCGACACTTCCAAATCTGTATTCTTCTGCAAAAATTCTTTCGGTCCCCGCTTGACTGCTAATTCATAGAAAAAGAAGCTGCCGACGATTTGGAGGATCACGAAGACAGCAGCAAAAAGTAAAAGAAGTCTCTTCCAATTGATTCGAATCTTACTCATTCCCCTTTACTCTTCCGTCTTTTTAGCATTCATGACGCCTATGAATAGTATATTGGAAAAACAGAGGAAAATGAAAGAAATCATTACGATTACATGAAATTCCCACAGGGTTTCCAGCCATGTAAAGAATATGAGTTATAAATGCACCGTGTCAGCAGCTGGCCTCACACACTGAATAGATAAAGCCATACTAAACACTCTCCAAAGAAGTAAAGGACATAGAGATCCCTTTCAAATCTGCTTCAACGCTTAGGGAATGCCTGCACCAAAAATAACGATAGTCTGAGGTACCTATTTTTCATCATCTTACATAAAACTCTTCCGCAGGAACATAATAGAGAAGAAATCAATCTACAAAAGGAGGTTCGAGTCATGTCGGAGGAAAACAAAAATAAAAATAAAGATAAGGGGAAACAGCGGAACGCCCTTAAATACGATACTAAGCCGAAAAATGATGTTGAGTTTGCAAGCGAAAGCGAATTTCTAAACTTAGATGGTAAAAAAAACAAAAGAAAGCGCTAAAATCAGTGCCTGTTCACCATAAGTGTGACAGGCACTGTTTTCATCGGCTAAAGTCCTGACGTATTTCATAATCCTTTTCAATTAAATTGCGGCAAACAGCCCCCACTTACTCCGAAAAAATCACTTTCATACTGCCCTGTACTTCAGTAGTACACAACTATATAGTAAAATAAGGTGATGATATGAAAACAAACATATACGTAAACAATGACAAATTCATAGCAGGAATGACCATGAAAGATGAATCCGAACTTGAAGACAACAACATGGCGCTTCATGCCTGCGTAACCCCTACCAATATAGTGGAAAATCGCAAGAAATTAGCTGCTTCCTTGCATTGCAAGCTAGACAATTTCGTTTGTGCCACACAAACACATAGCGCCCATTTCCATCGGGTAACCCTAGATGACAAAGGGAGAGGTGCAGACCGCGTACATACCGCCATTGCAGACACAGACGCCCTGTATACGTATGAGCCCAATCTCGTGCTCTGTAGTTTCACTGCCGATTGTGTCCCCGTGATTTTTTACAATGAAGTGAATGGTCTCATTGGCGTGATCCATTCCGGATGGCAAGGTACAGTCAAAGAAATTACCTCGAAACTTTTCGAGCATTTAACACAAGTTGAGCACTGCAATCCGAGTGATTTCCACGTCCAGATTGGTGCAGCACTAAGCCAGAAAAAGTTTGAAGTCGATGAAGATGTCTATATAAAATTTAAAGAGCTTGGCTATACGGATGAGTTTATGTATTACAATGACCAGACTCGCAAGTACCACATTGATAATCAGCTTACTGTGAAAAAGCAATGTGAGATGGCGGGGATTCCAGCTGAGCGAATTACAATTGATCGGACTTGTACATATATAGATCCGGCTTGTTTTTCTTATCGTCAAGACAAAAAATGCGGAAGACATCTAAGTTTTATAATGAAAATTGACAATTGACCAGGTAAAGATAAGAAAAGCTCCAGCGCCTTGGTAGAGGCACTGAAGCTAGACACTGCTCCATGTTCAAAATCTTATACTTTCTTACCTTTTGAAATAAGGTGCCCGTTTCCAAAACAGTTTCGAACTGTTTTGGAAACCGGGCACCTCTCATTACGCAGGTGGTTTTGGTAATGGCCTCCTAAAGACTTCAAACCTATCTTCAGGGGACCGGTATCTGAGCACCGCCTGATTACTCGACATTCTTACTTTATTAATTCTCGAATAAATTCAACAGGGACATACGTTTTCATTGGCTCAAGAA
>DYWT01000199.1 GCA_020742515.1 Sporosarcina psychrophila | reverse complement strand
GCCGTGTCACTAACTGAGGCCGGAACAGCTATAAAACGATCTAAGCTAGTCGGTGGACATAAAGGGTAGGAGGATTCGCATGATTCGTGATAGAGGGAATATAAAATGGGCAGGCATGATGCTGACAGAACATAACGTCGAGTTAAAACATTGGTTGGATAAAGAATATTACATTGAGCGTCCAGAACTCAGTGAGTGGGACCTCCAATCAATTCAGGAAGAAATTGAAGTGGCGTGTAAAAGAAAATGCGAAACGCGTGTAAACTCATGGAAGGAGGGACGTATTTATCCCCGTCAAGGTGTAATCGTGGGAATCGATTTGCAGGAAGGATGCCTATTGCTTGATGATCCGTTTGGAGTTGATAGGCTTCCTATTTCAGATATCGTCGGAGTGCAATGTGTAGAATGAAATAGGGAAAGGCGACCGCTCAAACTAATGAGCGATCGCCTTTTTTGTTCCGGCATCTTGCGAAAGTGCCGGAGTGCATTAATTCATAACTAATATATCTGATAAATTGATAAATGTCAATCTGTATTATAAATGAAACGACCATTCATTTATTTGAGCAGTTTACATTTTATTTGCTTACAATTCAATATCGAAAATATATTTCTCGTTACCAATGTGCATCATTGGCTTGAATTCCAGCTCGAGTTTTTCGCCATCAGCCGGGTAAGCCACTTGTCCATCCATTGAGCGTCCTGCGGATATCGCATCGAATGTGACGTTACCTACTGCCATAGATTCTACCTTTTTACCATCTACGTAGAAGCTGAAATCCATACCCACCGGATAGTCTGCATCCGTGTTATTTTCAACCGTGAAATCAATGAGAACTGCACGTTCAGGAGTGACTTCTTCGAACTCATTGCGTTCATCCGTGATAGCTACTTTATTAATCGTTACGGTAACGTCATCAATGGTTGCGGAATCTCCAATTTTTAGATTTTTACTTACTTCTTTTTCTGCATTGACTGGCTCTTTTGCTTCAGGCTTCGCGTCACTAGCTTCGTTAGTGGCCTTTGGTGTATCTGACCCACAAGCTGTTAATATTAAAATCATCGATAGAAATAAAAAACCAATAAGTTTCTTCATTGTCATTCCTCCAAAAGTTTGATAGTTCCATAGTACGACAAATAATTAGAAATGGCTATACTTGGTTATAAAGAAAAGGGGTCACCTAATCACTATAAGTGACCCTTTTCGTGAAGTTTTTTAGTTCCATTCATGTAGCGAGACTACTCGTAGTTAAAGTAAACATTTAAGCAATTCTCTCTATCGCTTCAAATAACCTCACATATAATGCCCTATTATATAGAAGGGATTTAAATTTTGTTGATCAATCATTTCCCCTCCTGCAAGCTAAAGTTCCGATGTGAAAGTGTGCCGATTTCATGCCGATGCAATTAGATATAGCATGAAACGTTATGAAAGAGCATAATGTAATAACGTTGATTTGAAGCGTTTGGAGCACAAAAATGAAACGATTTGAAATCGCTCGTTTATCAAGTTTGAGATGGAAGGTTCAATCGGGTAATAATTATTTTGAGAAACCGGCCACTAGGGCCGGTTTTTTTGTTTTTACCGCGTCTATTGATTAACTATTTTCTTACATAAAAGTTGTAGGTAAGCAAAGGCTTGAAACCACCATTTTCACTGGATTATTTCCGGTTCACATTCGGCGAAATAGTCATGACACCCTTCTTGGTAATCTTGTTGCAAATAGTTGCCTGTCGCGTACTTACAATACCTATAGAAAGAGATAATTCCTAAAATGAAAAAAGGAAAAGCCTATGGCGAAGGTATCAGCGGTCAAAATTGTATCTTTGACCGCATCTCTCCAAGTAAGAAGCCCTCTATTCTCTCGTTCCCAAAAAGCATTTGCACTTCTTGTATCTGCGCTTTTGGAGAGTGACGGATGAACAACCACCATACGATTGCCGAAAACCTATACAGAAAAAAAGCTCGGTAATGGTATAGAAGTTGTTCAATCCAAAGCGATCAAAAAAGCAATTATACACGGAGTGCCTAGTATTTGATTAATTTTTCTGCTTGGCTTATCACGGGAGGCATCCCCGATCGCCGCATCGAATTCAATGGTATTCTTTATGTCGACCTTTATAGTCGGCCAAATCTGTTGTCCAGATATGTTAATATAAAGAGTATCGATTCATTTGAAAGGGGGCGTAGGGATGATCCAAATCGGACTAACCGGTTGGGGAGACCATCCGGACGTATACAACTCTTCTTCTTCGAAGAAAGAAAAACTGATTGATTATAGTGCGCACTTTCCTATCGTCGAATTAGATTCCACTTTTTACGCAATACAGTCGGAGCGCAATATTCGAAAATGGATTGCAGAAACACCGAGTAATTTCCGTTTTGTCGTCAAAGCTTATCAAGGAATGACCGGGCATCATCGGGGAGAACTGCCCTATGCATCCATCGAAGAAATGTACGAATTATTTCGGCTGTCAGTTACTCCGCTACAAGAAGCGGGTAAACTTGCAATGATACTTGTTCAGTTTCCGCCTTGGTTTGATTGTACGAAAGAGAACGTTGAGGAAATCAGCTTTGTTTGCAGTAAATTGCATGGATTCAACATCGCAATTGAATTTAGGCATCAGTCTTGGTATTCTCCGAAATATTGTGATCAAACGTTAGCATTTTTGAAGAGAATGAACGTTATCCATTCCGTATGTGATGAGCCGCAAGCCGGGCAGGGAAGCATCCCGCTGATACCGATCTCAACCCGGACGGATAAAGTGCTAGTTAGATTACACGGTCGTAATGTGGCGGGATGGCGCAACACGACGGGGGATGATAAGGCATGGCGCAAGGTGAGGTACTTATATAACTATAATGATGCTGAACTAAAGGAAATCCAGTTAGCCTTACAAAAATTGCAAGATGCGACTGATGAGGTGTTCGTCATCTTTAACAATAATTCGGGTGGACATGCGGCACAAAATGCAAAACGTTTTCAAAAAATGCTCAACATCCACTATGAAAGTCTAACGCCGAAACAACTCGATTTTTTTGAAGGAGAATGGTAATTGTAATGGAATTTATCTTATTGGCTGTGATCGGTCTGGCGGCAGGAGTTGTCGGAGCGCTTGTCGGATTGGGCGGCGGGGTTATCCTCGTCCCAGCGACGCTTTTCGTCGGTATTAATCTTGGTTTAATCGATGGTATTACACCTCAAAGTGTCGTCGGTCTTTCCGTTATCATGATGATTTTTACTGGTTTAGCATCAACACTTTCCTATATGAAGACAAAAACAATTGATTTCAAAAGTGGATTTATCTTTTTTATAGGAAGTGTACCGGGGACTTTACTTGGTGCATTTGTAAATAAAGGACTCGACTTGCCATCATTCAATTTATATTTCGGAATTTTACTCATCCTATTATCAACACTTCTTTTAGTACGCAATTATTTGAAACCGGTCAGCTGGTTTGTTAATCACGGCAAAAAAAGATCATTCACAGATAAGATGAACCAGACTTACATTTATGGTTATCCTGTATGGTTTGCACTAGTGCTGACATTTGGAGTCGGATTTGCATCAGGTCTATTTGGTATCGGCGGGGGATCAATCATCGTACCTGCAATGATTCTTCTATTTCTGTTTCCACCGCATGTCGCGGTCGGTACGTCGATGTTCATGGTGTTTTTGTCAGCTCTCGTCAACTCTATCACGCATATCTCTCTGGGCAATGTGCCGTGGCTCTATACCATCCCAGTCGTTCCAGCAGCGTATATCGGTGCCAAAGTCGGTGCAAAGTTGAACCAAAAAATGAAATCAGAAACGCTTGTTGTTGCACTGCGTATTATTCTTCTGCTACTAGGAATAAGATCAATTATTGACGGACTTATGGGGTGACATATGAATCACGAAATTGAGACGATTCACTTCTATCATACAAACGATATCCACAGCCATTTTGAGAACTGGCCACAAATCAGCCGGCTTCTTTGTAATAAGAAACAGGAGCATTTAATAGAAGGAAATGCTTGCTACATAGTAGACATCGGAGATCATGTTGATCGTTCCCATCCTTTTACAGAAGGGACGAAAGGTCAAGGGAATATACAATTGTTGAATGAAGCGGGATATGATGCCGTCACGATTGGCAATAACGAAGGAATTACCATGTCAAAAGAGGCGCTGTCTTCTCTTTATAAGGAGGCCCGTTTCGATGTTATCCTTAGCAATTTATTTGAGGACGATGGAAGTCGGCCAGATTGGTCGTTGCCTTACAGAATCTATAGCACTGCGAAAGGAACACGAATCGGTGTCATAGGAGCTACCGCAGAATATAAAGCCTTCTATTCGAAGCTGGGCTGGCAAGTGACACCACCCCGCGAAAATTTAAAGCGTATTGCTGAGAGTTTGGCTGAGGACACTGATTTTATTGTTTGTCTATCGCATATGGGGATTAATGAAGACGAAAAGCTTGCAGCAGAATGTCCAGGGATTGATGTCATTTTCGGCGCACATACGCACCACCTTTTTCATGAGGGCAAGATGATTGGCGAAACGATGCTCGCTGCAACGGGGAAATATGGTCAGTATGTCGGTCATGTCACCGTGAAATTTGATAAGGATGCCAAAAAGCCCATGCAACTGGATGCAGAGCTTTTCAGGATGGATTCGGTGAAGAGTAATGAAAAAGATATTGAAAAAGTAAATAAACTAATTCAATTGGGGAAAAAAGCAATGGAAGAACAGGTCTTTTTCAATCCAACCCATTTGGCTCAAAACTTGTTTGAAGAAAGTCCCTTGTCGTCTTTCTTTGGCAGGGCGCTCATTGCCTATTCGCAAGCTGATTGCGCATTGTTCAATGCGGGGATTTTCTTAGGAAGTCTAGATGAGGGCTGGGTGACGAAAGCTGATTTACATGCGTTGCTGCCTCATCCCATCAATCCCTGCCTCGTCACATTGGATGGATCTGAACTGATAGACGTATATGAGCTGTCCATGAATAAAGACTGGCCACAAATCGAAATTAAAGGACTGGGCTTTCGGGGAGCATTAATGGGTGCGATGATTCATGAAAGATTATATATAAATAGACATGGCCAGTTATTCGCCGGCAACCGGGAAGTTGTGTCCGGTCAAAAGTATACACTTGCAACGCTGGATATGTTCACATTCGGATTTTTCTTCCCGTCACTGAAACAGGCGGAGAAAGAGTACTACATGCCAGAATTGATCAGGGACGTGTTAGGGTGGTATGGAACTGAATATTTTAAAGAATGAACGACTCCTTTCCTGCATAACGTATAGCAGGAGGAGTCGTTTTGAAATTTCAGGGCCAGGTAACCCGGCGATCCAGGAAAAAGAAACGTAAATTGTTACCCTTTCTTCTTCCCACAATTATAATTGCAGTCTCCCTATTCTTTTACACTGTTAATACAAGACTTACTCCAATTTATGTCCAGTATGCAGAGGTGCAGACGGAGAAAATAGCCTCCCATGTTATCAGTAAAGCCATTAATTCAAGAATAGCTAATGTCCTGGACGTCAATGAGATTATTGTAGACGCATCGACTAATACTGAAGGGGGGGCGGCGTGGAAATTCAATACAGAAATTATCAATAGGGTGTTGGCAGAAACACAACAACTAGTCGAGTCCCATCTCCAGCAAGCCGAGGAGGGAAATCTGGATATGCTACCTATGCAAAGCGGTATCGAATTCGACCCGCAAGCGATGGAAAGCCAAGGTGGAGTTGTTTTTTTTGTGCCAATCGGGCAAGCGACGAATATTCCCCTGCTCGGTAATTTAGGCCCCAAAATCCCTATCCGTTTCCACGTCATTGGCGAGGTCAGTGCGACGATTGATACGGAAACACGTTCTTTCGGTATTAACAGTGTGTATGTTGAAGTTAATATATTACTGACAGTAAATGTTCAAATTATTGTTCCACTCGCAACCGAAAAAAGTGTAGTTAAACAGAAGATTCCGGTAGCGATGGGACTCATTCATGGAACGGTTCCTGACTACTACAATAGTGGAAGTGGAAATCCGCCAAATCTTCAAATCCCTTTGCCAGATAATTTCGCGGAATGAAGAAGGACTTGAAAATGTCCAGGATTATTGATAGGCTTGTTAAGAATTGAAAAATCGATTGGGTAGAGGCTGCATTGCTTATTAGTCACACACGCGAGATTGACACCGATGACCGTGCGTAAAAGGAAGCTTTGCCGAAGCTTGGTAAGATCGTCAGGATCTATCAGGCTGGGGTTGTTCCGAATAGGGATAACACTGTCATACATCTTTGAACATGTATGATGAGCTACAAGTCGTGTGTTAGATAAGCAGTATGAGTTATCCAACAAACGAAACGTAGATAAAGCCGGCTCCTGATGCACTCTGCTGAGTGTAATTAGCAGCCGTTTTTTTATTCCCCCCTATACAGGGCCTCAACCCGACTAAATGGAGGAATTGTAGATGATAGGAACATGGGTATCAATTTTACCGCCGCTAATCGCCATTATTATGGTGTTTGCGACTAAGCGAGTGCTATTGTCGCTAGGCGCAGGAATAGTGTCAGGCGCTTTGCTGGCAGCGTCATTTGGGCCTGTTGAATCGCTGAAGAATTTGTGGGAATCATTAAAAGCAACATTTTGGGATGATGGATTTAATACAGGGAATATTTATATCATTCTTTTCATCCTTCTATTAGGAGTTATCACTGCATTTGTTAGTTTGTCTGGGGGAAGCCGGGCATTTGCAGAATGGGCAGTGCGTCATATCAAAACAAAACGCGGAGCAAAATTGCTCACAGTGTTTCTCGGTATTGCTATTTTTGTGGATGACTATTTCAATGCATTGGCCGTTGGGCAAATCGCTCGTCCGATCACGGATCAACATCGGGTTTCAAGAGCGAAATTGGCTTACTTCATCGACTCAACTTCGGCGCCGATTTGTGTCATTTCTCCAATTTCAAGCTGGGGAGCCTTTTTAATCGGACAACTTGCACTCATATTTGGCGGGGCTGCTGCAATTAGCTATTCGCCACTATCCGCTTTCCTTATGATGGCACCTATGAATTTTTACGTTATCGCCACATTTGCAATGGTATTCTTCCTCGCATGGACGAATTTTGATCTATTCGACATGAAGAAACATGAACAGCGTGCAATGGAGACAGGTCAATTATTTGATCCTGAAAAAGAAATTCCAGGTCAACTGAAAGAAGAATTTCCGGTTCACGCGCATGGTCGTGTTCGGGATTTAGTCGCACCAATCGTTACACTTGTTGCGGTAACATTTGCTGTTATGATTTGGACAGGTTATTTAGAGGGAGGATCGATGAACATTTTGTCGATCTTTGAAAATACGGATGTATCGCTAGCGCTGTTGGCAGGTGGGATTACAGCTACAGCACTTGCAGCCATCTTATATATGTTGCAGATGAAAAATAATGAAACTGCTAGCTATTCCCTCATGGGCAGCGCATTTACAAATGGATTGAAGGCTATGATGCCACCCGTTTTCATCCTTATTTTTGCCTGGTCACTGTCGTTCTTAATCGGAAAACTGGAAACAGGTTTGTTTTTATCTGAGCTAGTATTGAAATCAAATATACCGGTTTCATTCCTGCCGGTCATTATGTTCATTCTTGCTGGCATTATGGCTTTCTCAACGGGAAGTTCTTGGGGGTCTTTCGGTATTCTTATGCCGATTGCAGGAACAATAATGATTGAAGCGGCACCTGAAATGTTACTGCCTGCGCTTGCAGCTGTTTTGGCAGGAGCCGTTTTCGGAGACCATTCCTCGCCTATTTCTGATACAACGATTCTTTCTTCTACAGGAGCAGGATGTAACCATATTGACCATGTTTCAACACAGTTTCCATACGCGCTGATTTGTGCGCTAGTGGCTGCGGCAGGTTATATCATATTAGGCATTACAGGTTCTATATGGATTGGTTTAGTAGGGGTCATCGTTATTCTTGCAGTATTGTTTTCTGTTTGTACGATGAAAGCTAAGAAAGAGGCAATACAGCTGTCTTTATAGTAGTAAATGATTGAAAGCGGTGAACTTTTCACCGCTTTTTATTATATTTCAAATAGTTTTCCAATAAAAAATGTTTTGACAATAGTTAGATAGGTATATATACTAGGCATTAAGACCACTAATAGTCTGAAAATGGAGAACTCCCATTCAATGGTTAGCTGGGGGTGTCAAGAAAGGATGATATTGAACTCGTAATCATAAGCCTTACTCGTAGAATTTAAACTGCGAAAGATTGGAATAGAAAAGTTATCATAGACTGAATAGAAAGTTTGTTTTACAATGGGCATGTACACAGGGAGAAAATGATGTTTTTGAAAAGCTAAACGTTTGTCAGTATCAGTTCGATTAAAACGATTTAAATTATCAGAAATATCAATAAAAGGGGGATTTTATATGAAATTGAAAAAGTTTGTAAGTGTATTTGCTGCTTCAGCTCTAGCAATTGGATTGTTGGCTGGATGTGGTACAGGTGAGAAGGCGGAAGAAGGAAGTACGGGTGGTTCTAAGGATGGCGATACGATTAAAATCGGGGTTAACTTAGAATTATCGGG
>DYWT01000198.1 GCA_020742515.1 Sporosarcina psychrophila | reverse complement strand
ATGCAGAAATATACGGTTGGGATGAGGAACCTGTCAATGAACGTGATTATCCAAAAACTACATCCCAAATTAAAGATGAAGATGATACTTACGAAACGAAACCGCTTCATGAAAATGCTAAATGGCCGAGTGATACTAGAAAGGTCAATATCTTTAGAGCCCAATCTCCACTGAAATATGGTACTGAAGAGAAAGAAAAAAGGAGAACTCCTACTACTCCGGGAAAAGCTCCGCAGGAGGAGCTTTCTCCCAGCGTGAATGCAGTGGTGCAAAAACGCTCAAGCAAACCATTTATACCGACTGCAGTTCCTTCGCCGGTTCATGGATTTGCCAAGCCGCAAAGGGATGTACCGAAAATCTTGGAAGTGGAAGAAGAAAATTTATATTCATTGGAAGAAATGGCAGATGTCGGTGAGCAGGACGATAAGATTGATGATCTTTTTGAAAAGAACGAGACGATTTACCCTTCTCAATCGACAGTAACTTCTGTAGTGGAGAGTGAAATCAGTAAACTTTCTTTCGATGAAATAGCATTGCTGGAGGCGGAAGTTTCCGAAGTAGATTCGGCAGTGACTGATACTGTTGATGAAGAAATAGTAGCCGTACCGGATGATGTAGAGGCTGCGAAGGCTGATAATGTTGTCATAGAACCAGAACCTTGGACGGTAAAAGAAGATTCAAAAAATGGAATTATTTCAAATGTAGTGGAACATACTGAGACTGAATTAACTGAAATAGAAACGGGACAATTCACTAAGAATGAAGTAGTGGAAGGCGAACAAACTCTGCAAATGAGAAGTGAACGGACTGTTCCTTTCAATGTATTAATGTTGAAATCCGACAAAGAGAAAATAAAGGCAAAAGAACCCTTAATATCGCAAGCGACAATTGAAAATATAATGGCGAATACGATGAGTGAACCAATTACTCATAAACCCGCTGTCACCATTCAAGAAGAGATTTCGGTAGACGTGAAAAAAGTAGATGAAGAAATCTTAGAAGAACTAGAAGAAGAACCCTATTATGCTTTCCCGTCACTGGATTATCTAATTCCGCCAGAAACGCAAATTGAAGATACAGAATGGCTGGAATCACAATCGGAAAAGCTTGAGGAGGCCTTGTCGCATTTTGCGGTCAAAGCGAATGTCATCGAAGCGATGCAAGGCCCGACAGTTACTCGCTTTGAACTGACTGTCGGAGTAGGCACCAAGGTGAGCAAAGTACGTAATTTGACAGATGACTTGAAGCTGGCGCTTGCAGCGGAGGATATTCGAATCCAGGCACCGATTCCTGGAAGGAGTTCTATCGGAATTGAAATACCGAATCGAAAGACAAGACCAGTCCGGATATCCGAAGTTATCGCAACAGAGCAGTTCAGGTCTTCTACATCACCTCTCGAAGCTGTGCTCGGTTTAAGCCTAACGGGGACACCGGTGACCTTAGATTTGCGTAAGATGCCACACGGAATGATTGCGGGAGCTACAGGTTCAGGTAAGTCCGTTTGTATAAACTCGATTTTGGTCAGCTTACTTTACAAAGCTTCACCAACCGATTTGAAGATGATGTTGATTGATCCTAAAATGGTAGAACTTGCACCATTCAATGGAATTCCGCATTTAATCAGTCCGGTTATTACGGATGTTAAAGCTGCAACGGCCGCTTTGAAATGGGCGGTAGCTGAAATGGAAAGACGTTACGAGCTACTTGCTCATGCGGGTGTCCGAGATATCGAACGGTATAATAAAGCAGCCGTAGAAAATCGCCGCTTCTCTTTGAAAATGCCGTATCTTCTAATTGTGATTGACGAGCTTGCCGATTTAATGATGATGGCGCCGGCGGATGTCGAGGTTTCAATTAGCAGGATTGCTCAGAAGGCGCGAGCTTGCGGGATTCACTTGATTATCGCAACACAGCGTCCTTCTGTCGATGTCATCACAGGTACGATCAAAGCAAATATTCCAACGCGAATTGCATTTTCGGTTTCATCCCAAATCGATTCAAGAACTATCATTGATTCTCCAGGAGCTGAAAGACTGCTTGGAAAAGGAGATATGCTCTATATTGGAAATGGGCAGTCTTCTAGTGTCCGGCTACAAGGTACATTTGTCACGGATGAAGAAATAGAGCGTATAATAGAACACGTTCAGAATGAGGCTTCACCAGACTATTTATTTGGGCAAGAAGACCTTCTTGCAAGCAGTATCGAAGAAGAAGGAGCCGATTCACTCTTTGAAGAGGCTTGTCTCTTTATCCATGAAACAGGCAGTGCTTCTACGTCTCTGTTACAACGAAATTTTAGTATTGGATACAATCGGGCTGCAAAACTAATTGACCGCATGGAGAAAAGTGGTTTCATCTCAGGTCCGCGTGGAAGTAAGGCGCGTGATGTATTTTTAACAGAAAGTGATCTCGATCGACTTACAGATCGTTTGGAGTAATAAATGGATTACGATGTAGACAACAAATAAAAATGCTTAAATGACAAAATCATCGGAAATAATTTACTGTAGTTTAATTAAGGGGAACAGAAATGATCCCGGGAGGTTGCATTATGACGTTGTTCCATTTTACTGGCATCAAGGGCGCCGGAATGAGTTCGCTGGCTCAGATTCTTCACGATTCTGAGAATGAAGTACAAGGTTCGGACGTGGAGAAATGGTTCTTTACAGAAGATCCACTTCATGAAAGAAAGATTTCTGTACTGAAATTTGATGAAAATAATATTAAAACAGGCATGACGATCATCGCTGGGAATGCTTTCCCCGATAGCCATCCAGAACTTATAAGGGCAAAAGAGCTTGGGCTTGAAGTTATTCGATACCATGACTTTCTAGGGGAATATATGGAGAAATTCGTATCCGTTGGAGTTACCGGATCTCACGGCAAAACATCGACTACAGGCTTGCTTGCACATGTGTTATCGGGCCATTCACCAACTTCTTATTTAATTGGAGATGGCACGGGTAGCGGTCCGGCAGACAGCGAGTATTTTGTTTTCGAGGCTTGTGAATATAAACGGCATTTTCTTGCATATAAGCCGGATTACGCAATCATGACGAATATTGACTTCGATCATCCAGACTATTTTAAGGATTTAGCAGATGTGATGAATGCATTTGGCGAAATGGCACTCCGTGTGAAAAAGGCGCTTATTGCTTGCGGAGATGACATCCACTTGCAAAAGATACAAGCTAATGTACCAGTAGTCTATTACGGATTTGATGATTCGAATGACTTTGCCGCAAAAAATGTTACCAAAACCGTGGAAGGATCATCCTTTGATGTTTTCGTGCGTAACGAATTTTATCATACTTTTATGATACCGCAGGCCGGTGATCACGCAATCCTGAATTCGTTAGGCGTGATTGCACTTTGTCACTACGAGGGTGTAAATGCTTCCATTATACAAGAGAGACTTTCCACATTTACTGGTGTGAAAAGGCGCTTTACCGTCACGGAAACGGATGATCGTATTATTGTAGACGACTATGCCCATCATCCGACAGAAATTCAGGCAACACTGCAATCAGCAAAACAAAAGTACCCGGACAGGGAAATTGTCGCAGTATTCCAACCACACACTTTTACGAGGACTGCTGCTCTTTTAAAAGAGTTTGCGGAAAGTCTTTCAACCGCTGATCATGTCTACTTATGTGATATATTTGGTTCAGCACGTGAACAGGGTGGGAATTTAACTATTAATGACCTGATTAAAAAAATTCCAGGTGCAAAGCATCTTGATCTTAATGATAATGAAGCGCTTGAAGCGCATGGAAGGGCAGTTTACTTATTCATGGGCGCCGGTGATGTTCAGAAGTATATGAACGCATTCAAAAATTATCTAGAAAAAGAAGAGACAGCCTGAGGATTAAAACAGCTTGATCAAGGACCAAGACGATTCAACTTGGTCCCTGATCAGCTGTTTTTCATTTGCAGAAAAAAAGAATTACTAAGAAATGAAAATGATTTTTAGTTGAATGCAGGAAAATGAAGATTAATGTCGAAGATGTTGTAGAGGCATAACGTTTATTTTGTTATGAAAAGGGTAAACTTAGCTTATAGCGTAGGTAAAGGAGGCAGTGCCATGGAAAATTTATTGTACATAGCGGCAATTGTCGCTGCAATCGCATTTTTGATTTTATGCATTAGTTTAGCGATGACTCTGTTCTCATTGAAAAACACATTGCAAAGTGTTTCTGGAACGATGGAAGGACTAACAACACAACTTGAAGGGGTAACAACGGAAACGACTGAACTTCTTCATAAAACAAACAATCTTGCTGAAGACATCCAGCAGAAGGCAGAAAAACTGAACTCAGTAGTAGATGCTGTAAAGGGCGTCGGTGAGTCTGTAACAGGACTTAATTCTTCCGTTCAAAGAGTGTCCAGTAACATCGCTGCTGAAGCGGAACGGAACAGTGACAAAATTGCGCAAGTCGTTCAGTGGAGTACTGTTGTTTTTGGCGTAATGGACAAAGTGAAAGAACGGAAGACAGGTACTAGAGGTTGGACTGCTTATAAACCTACACCAGGTCAAAAGAGATTGCCGAACCCGAATGATCGCGTGCAATAATTATCACTAATAAGAAATACTTTTGAAAAATAGGAGGAATTAGATATGAATGAAGATCGCAAAGTGAAACCGAATTTTAATGACGCTCAGTATAATCATGAATTTAACCAAAGTAACAGGGAATATGAAAACACGTACGGTCAACAATCTTATTTACCTGTGAATTATAATAAGAACTATACAGATTCTTTCTACGACGAAGATGACAGTTCAGGAGCAGGCAGTTTCTTAGTAGGTGCCCTTGTTGGAGGGGTTATCGGAGCGGCTGCGGCACTTTTTCTAGCACCGAAATCAGGCAGTGAAATGCGCGGTGATTTTACAAATCAAGCATCTCAGCTGAAGGATAAGAGTATTGAAATCAGTTCTGTTGCAAAAGAAAAAGCGAATGAATTAACTTCTGTTGCAAAAGAGAAAACCGGAGAACTATCAAAGTCGATTCAAGAACAATCTGGGCAACTTGTCGATAAAGTGAAATCGATGACATCTAAAACATCGGTACCGATGGATGATGGAACAGCATCTTCTGAAGGTGAAGAGTCTATTGATTATGTCGATGTGGCTAAAACTAAAGTTGAAAACGTATTGGAAAACGGGGAAGAAAAAGTAACGGCTACTGTAGATGCATTAAAAAAGGCAGTTGAAAATAAAGTTAGTAATAAAGAAGGTAAAAAAGAGAATAATATCAAAGATGAAACAACAGGTAATAGTAACGTCTCTTACGATAATAGCGATAATCTAGGTAAAGATAAAATAACGAACCAGAACTATGTGACTGACATACTAGAAAAACCAAAAAAATAATAAGTAAAAGATCCACCTATTCAAATTTGAGTAGGTGGATCTTTTCGTCTTGAAAATTATTGAACTTGTCATAATAGATAAGTTGCTGCTTGGTGAATTGATGCCTAATCCAGTCTCAAGCACGTGGGCGTCCGCACAAAACAAGATATACAGTAAATATGACGAATTTAGACAACCGTCAGGGAATGAACTGCATTCCTTCCCTGACGAGGGCAGACAGATGCTTGGCTTTTTTATGCGAAACTGATTTCAAGCCTGTCGCCGCCATAGATAGCATCGTTGAATCCGATTGGTGTCCCGTTTCTAAGCAAACTATAATTACTTGAGGGATTTTCGGGCAAGCTATAATCTGTAAATGCGAAGACGTCGCTAAAAGTTATAGGACTTTCAGTTAGCGAGACGAAATCGAGTCGATCCCCAGGTTTTACAATCGCTGAAACCTCCACCTTAGTTCCATTTAATGTAGGGGTGAGCAGCGGTTTACGAATTGTAACGGGTTCTTCATTAAATGTAACTGTTATTGTATCGAAAGCCTTTTTACCTATCTCTGATATAACTTCATCTACCGTAGGCAGGGAATGGTTTTGTATTGTAATTTGGTCACCATCCTTAATAATTTGTGAAGGCCGTACTGGTGTCCCTGATATGAAAAATTCAATGTTTCTTTTTTTCAGCGTAATCGTTTTTTGATTGACTGAGACAGTAAAATCATTTTCAATTATAAGATCACTTCGTTGCATTTTTTCGAATGCGGCCGCCACTGTTCGAGCATGGGCGACTGTGATTTTATCGCGGTCTTGGATTGCCGTATCAATCGTTTCCGGATTTCCGTTTATGTTTATGATTGGCTCCAATGAAACAGCAACTCCATTAATCGTTGCACTGATCGTTTCCATTTCTTCAAGAAGGTCGCGTACGGTTGCGGTTGCATTACTGCCATCATTCCCAGGAATCAAGTTAATCGTATCATCATTTTGAATGAGGTCTTTAGTGCTTGCTGTCTCTCCGTTCAATAGAATTGTCGATGGCGTACCGTGTTCTCCCGGTATCATAATGTCATTACCGTTTACTATTACGGTCATCCCGAGTCCGGGCATGCCATAGAGTTGACGGGCTTTAATGTTTGCTGCCAGAAGTGCATCGCTAACAGTCATTTCTTTTAATTCGAAAAGCCGCAATACCTTGTCGTTTACAGAAACGGACATATAGTGAATCGGTGCTCTTCTTGCTGCGATGGCAATTCCGATAGGGGTGACGAGTTCGGGTGATGAAGCGATGCCGGGTTCCAATGTAACACCGGATAGAGCATCTAATCCACGGATACCCACTCTGTTTTCGGGAAGTCCCAAGCATGTACTAATTTCTTTTGTAAGACCGGGTGTCAAACTTCCACCGCCCACAACCATGACTGCTTTAGGTGCAAGCCCGTTGTTCAAGCGCTTAATTTCGTCTGAAATGGATTTTGCGAGCCGATCAACGGCGGGTTTGATAACATCAACCACGTCCTGGGATGCGAAGTCTTGTTCAAAGCCGAGAATGTCAGTCATGACAATTACGTCTTCTGTTGTGATACTTCTTTTTGCAACTTCAGCGAGTGGGAAGTCAAGAAGAAAATGGTTGCTAAGTGCTTCCGTAATTTCATCCCCTGCAAGTGGCACCATTCCATAGGCCACAACTGTATTATTATCGGTAATAGCGATATCCGACGTCCCTGCACCTATATCGACGAGCGCGACGTTTAAGCGTCTCATGGATGGCGGAATTAGGACGTTGATGGCTGCAATCGGCTCTAAGGTTAGTGCTTCCATTTCCAGCCCGGCGCGTTTTAATGCCGAAAGAAGTGATTCGACTACAACCCGAGGCAGAAATGTCGCGATTACGTCAACAGAGGCAGACCGGCCAGCCTGATCGATTAAGCTGCCTATTTCATCACCTTCGAGTTTGTAGTGAAGTACAGAATAGCCGACGCAATAATAATAGTCATCTTTCGTAACAGTATCCGATGACAGCAGTTTTTGTTGTGCTTGTTGAACCGCTGCGAGTTCTAAGCGATTGACATCTTCATCAGAAATGAGGGATCTTTCTGAAATGTCGATTGCCATTGATCCTTCAGAGGTTTTTAAAGCTCGCCCTGCAGCAGCGACACTGACTTGTTTCAAAGGACCGTGCTTTTCTTCAAGTATTTCTTTAATCTCTAAAATGACATTTGCAACACTTAAAATGTTATGTATTTGACCGTCAATCATTGAACGTTCTTTGTGTTCAATCGAAACAAGATCGGCAACATGAAACATACCATTGTCTTCGATGAGGATGATTCCGACGACGGAACGGGTCCCAATGTCGAGCGCAAATAATGTAGTAGCCAAGTTATTTCATCCTTTCTGTTGATAAATGACTTGTTTTAGAAGAATAAATAGAAATAACGTGACTTTTCAAATAGTCTTCTTTATACTTAGGTCTATTATCAAAAATGTAACATATATTCTTCTCTTCTGAAAGGGAATTATATATGCGGGGAGGAGACGGACTGATGAGGCAAAATGATTTAGATGAATTACGTGGCCGTGTAAACGAGCTGAATGTTAAAGTTTTGGATCTTATTAACGAAAGAACAACTGTTGTCCAAGAAATTGGTAAAGTAAAAGAAAAGCAAGGTGTCAACAGGTATGATCCGATCCGCGAAAGAGAAATGCTTAACTTCTTAAAAGAATCTAATAACGGTCCGTTGCCTAATGGGATTCTCGAACAAATCTTTAAAGGTATTTTCATGTCCGCACTTGAAATACAGGAAGACGATCAACGCAACGCTTTGCTTGTATCACGTAAGCGAAAAGCAGAGGATACGATTGTCGATGTGAATGGACATAAAATTGGTGATGGAAAACCGTCATTCATTTATGGTCCGTGTGCAGTTGAATCGTATGAGCAGGTTTTAGCTGTTGCACAGTCTATTAAAGCAAAAGGGTTAACGATGATAAGAGGCGGCGCCTACAAACCTCGTACATCGCCATACGATTTCCAAGGACTAGGTCTTGAAGGTTTAAAAATACTGAAACGCGTTGCTGATGAAACAGGGCTTTCGGTTGTTACGGAAATCATTACGCCGTCACATTTAGAAGAAGCACTTGATTATATCGATGTTGTCCAAATTGGTGCACGTAATATGCAGAACTTTGAATTGTTGAAGGAAGCTGGGATGATTAATAAACCAGTGCTTCTGAAACGTGGACTTGCAGCGACAATCGATGAATTCATTCACGCAGCCGAATATATAATTTCAAAAGGCAATAGTCAAATTATCCTTTGTGAACGAGGTATCCGTACATATGAACGGGCAACCCGCAATACATTAGATATTTCAGCTGTTCCGATACTGAAGCAAGAGACACATTTACCGGTCTTTGTGGATGTAACACACTCTACAGGCAGAAAAGACTTGCTACTGCCTACAGCGAAAGCTGCGATAGCGGTAGGAGCGGATGGTGTAATGGCAGAAGTACATCCAGATCCGGCCGTTGCATTATCTGATTCTGCACAACAGATGGATCTGCAACAGTTTGATGAGTTCTATGAAGCGATTAACCAGTTCATGAACACCCACCACACGATCTCATGATCCAACGCCGGACCTTCCAAGGTTCCGGCGTTTTGATTAGATAAAGAAATGGAATATAAGGAAGGAGAAAAATCTATGGCAATAACGATTTACGACGTAGCCAGGGAGGCAAACGTTTCGATGGCGACGGTTTCCCGTGTCGTTAACGGCAATCAGAATGTAAAGCCTGTCACAAGGAAAAAAGTACTCGACTGCATTGAACGACTTGGCTATCGACCGAATGCTGTGGCGAGAGGGCTGGCTAGTAAGAAGACGACAACTATTGGAGTGATTGTTCCTGATATCTCCAAAAGTTTCTACTCAGAATTTTCTCGCGGGATAGCTGATGTTGCAACAATGTACGAATATAATATTATTCTTTCAAACTCTGATGAACGCACAGTTAGAGAAGTGGAATTGATTGAGGATCATCTTGGCAAACAAGTGGATGGACTAATTTTCATGAGCGACTCAGTTTCGGAAGAGGTGCGTACGGAACTTTCGACAGCCAATGTTCCCATTGTTTTGGCGGGAACCCTGGATGTGGAAAAACAATTTGCAACAGTGAATATTGACTATGAAGAAGCAGCCTATGTAGCGGTCAACAAATTAATATCAAATGGCCATAAAAAAATCGTTTTTGTTTCTGGTCCATTCACCCGTGATATCAACCGGATAAGTAAAAAAGCTGGATATAAGAGAGCACTCCAAGATGCAGGCATTCCTGTTGATGAAGGGCTCATCGTGCAGATGGATGATACTTACGACGGAGCATACGAAGGGTGGAAACAAATACGTGATTTACCTGGAAGGCCAACTGCTATTTTTACAGGAAATGATGCGCTTGCTGTCGGTCTGTTAAATGGGATTAGGGATGAGGGGCTGTCTGTTCCTGAAGACTATGAACTCATCTGTTTTGAACATTCTATTTTAGCAAGGGTAGTCAGACCCCAATTGACATCAATTGTTGTTCCGCTTTATGATTTAGGAGCAGTATCAATGCGTCTGTTGACGAAATTGATGAATGGAGAAGAAATTGACGAACAGCAGGTCATTTTACCATTTAGGCTTGAAAATCGTGATTCTATGAAATAACAAAAGAGCAATCTTTTCAGTCGGAAAACATCCGTTTGAAGAAGATTGCTCTTTTTTGAAAGAAAGTATAAGGATTTCAACCTGGAGCAGTGGCTAGACTCCAGCGCCTAGAGGCTCGGGTCATAAGCCGGTCCAGCTAGGAAGGATTGAACTGCATCCTTCCCGGGCAAAGTCCGCCGCTTCGCCAGCCCGTCTTATGCCTGTCGACTCTACCCAGACGCTTACGCTTTTCTTATTTGTTCATTTTTTCGTTACGGATCGTATGTAAGGCCCGGCTCAGCATCTGGGCATTTTTCTCGTTTATTTCCTCTTTTCGTGGAATGGATTCATAGAGTGGTACAGGGTCCTCCCAAGTCGGTATAAGAGGGACTGGAGACTGTTCCTGCCACGTGGAAAGCCAGTCCTCGGGAAGGGGACCAGTAGGAGCAGGGACGTTTTTCATCGCCAGCCAAATATGAGACCATGCCCTTGGAACAACACGCCAGATATCATAGCCGCCGCCTCCAACGGCAATCCAGCGTCCTTCACAATATTCTTCAGCAATTTCACGTGCAACACGGGGAATCTCTTTATAAATGTCCATTGTTCCGTATAGATGTGTCAATGGGTCGAAATAATGCGCGTCAGCCCCATTTTGTGTCAAGATAACATCCGGTTTGAAAAATTCAGTCACCTCTGTTAGGGCTGTCTTATAAATCGAGAGGAAAGACTCATCCTCCGTGAAGGCATCTATCGGAAAATTAAAAGAAGTGCCGTAACCGGATCCATTGCCTCGCTCCGTTATACTTCCGGTCCCGGGAAACAGATAGCGGCCTGTTTCATGAATAGATAGCGTACAGACTGATGGGTCATCATAGAAACTCCATTGTACTCCGTCTCCGTGATGGGCGTCCGTGTCGATATAAAGAACGCGGGCCCCGTATTTTTCTTGTAAATATTTTATTGCAACTGAACTGTCGTTATATACACAAAAACCGGAGGCGCGGCCGTGGAAACCGTGATGTAGCCCACCGCCAAGATTTAATGCGTACTTAGCGCGCCCTTGCATCACTTCATCCACCGCAGTCAAAGTACCACCGACTAACATTGCACTGGCTTCATGCATATTAGGGAAAATTGGCGTATCCTCTGTTCCTATACCATAAATACTCCCAACGTCCTCACGCAGTTCCCCTTTTCCCGCTTTTTTAACGATATCTATAAACTTGCTATCGTGAGCAAGTAGCAATTCTTCATCTGTCGCCATACGGGGAGGGATAATATCACTATCCTGAATGGCTCCTGATTTTTTTAAAAGATCAAGGGTCAACAATATCCTTTTCTGGTTGAACGGGTGAGAATCCGAAAAAGAGTATCCAAGTTGTTCTTCCGAGAAGATGAAAACAGCATCTTTTTTCATAAGTCGATGCCCGGCACGTTTGGCCATAGGACTTCAAAGCCACTGTCCTTTAGTCCTTGAATGATTTTAAGTGGATTCATAGAATTAATTCTGATGACCAGAATTTTATTTGCTTCGTTTTCTTTATCTGGATAGACGAGAACACTCAAAACATTTGATTTCTGCTCGTGAAATACTTTGGATACTTCGAAAAGGATTCCTGGTGTATTTGGAACCCGCACTTCTATTTGTGAACCGGGCTGATGTGCGCCAGTCAATTCGATATATTTATAAAGTAGATCTGTTTCTGTAATGATACCAACCAGTTTATTGTTTGAAATGATGGGGAGGCAACCAATTTTGGTATCGTAGAATATGACTGCTGTCTCTTCCACGAAATCCATAGGATGTCCGGTAATCGGGTTTTTTGTCATCACTTCGGCGAGCAGGGTATCGTAAGTGCTATTGTCTATGATTTCGGAAATTGTTGAGGGAACAACTTCTTTTAAGTTACGGTCTGTCACGATTCCCACGAGAGCCCCATCAGCAGAAAGGATTGGCAAGTGACGAATTTTCTTTTCCCGCATGAGTTTAAGAGCATCTTTCACTGTGTTTTGTGGCGATAAAGTTATAACTTCACTTATCATTATTTCTTCAATTAGCATTTAACTGACCTCACTTTCAATACATGAATCGGTTCATGAACCGTAAACTGTCGAACTGTTGAATGGAGTCTTGGTCAATTCTTTTTCCAATCCGTGCCATCAGGCAATTGGCGGGATGGGAGCTTATTTCAGGGTCATCGGTCGCATAATATTCCAACCCGCCTGCATTCATCATTTTTTCCATTATCTTTCTGTACTCCCACACATTGAGCTTCGTCCCTTTCAAATCCCAATGCCAGTAATATTCAGTCGTTAGAATGATGTAATCTTCCATAGCATCATCCATCATGGAAACTCTTAAAAGTGATTTTCCAACACCGCCACCCCGGAATTTTGGAATCACTTCAATTGCTCCAAGCTCAATAAGATTTTCTATTTTTCCCTGGGACCATCGTTCCAAGGGATCCGGATACAGATAGGTGACATAGCCAACAATTTCATTTGAATCACGAACGATTAAGATTCGACCTTCCGGAAGTTCAGCAATCTCTATGAGTGCCCTATGTTGTTGTGCAGGGGGTCTGAACGCCACAAGATCTTCGTGAAAGTCCAGGTTTGCGAGGTGATCTGCAGTAATAGGTCCTTCAATAATAATATTTCCGTTCTTATGTTTTATTTCCATCGCATTGTATGTTTTTATATGTTCCAATACGGTCACCACCTTTATTTGATATCAACTTATTTCTAGTATACAACAAAAAGGATAAAGAAAAGGCTGTTGATTCTTACAAAACAAAAACAATCGGAAAAATATAATTAATTAGACAACTATATTGGAAGTAAGGTAGAATGAGTTTTATACTTGATTTTTGAAAGGATGAGATGGATGGTAATGAAAACATTGCCCGCAATTAAAGGGGATTATCAGTTAGCAGATTATGATCGTACCGTTGCACAATTCAATTGGACGGATGTAGAAAAAGAATTCAGTTGGTTTGAAAGCGGTCTCATGAATATTGCTCATGAAGCAGTGGATCGCCATGCGGATTCATATCGAAAAAATAAAGTTGCCCTTTATTATAAAGATGCTAATCGAAAAGAATCATATACGTATAATGAGCTAAAAAAAATGTCTAACAAAGCAGCGAACGTATTGCGCAATCAATCGCCGCTTGAAAAAGGGGATCGGATTTTCATCTTTATGCCTCGCTCACCGGAACTATATTTTTCTCTCTTGGGTGCATTGAAATTAGGTGCTATCGTGGGCCCGCTTTTCGAGGCGTTCATGGAAGGTGCGGTCTATGACAGGCTTTCTGATAGTGAGGCAACGGCAATTATCACGACTCCTGAACTTCTAGGGCGGGTGCCTGTCGAAAAATTGCCGCACCTAAAGACAATCTTTATAGTAGGTGAAGATGTTGTAGAAGAAGGGCTTATCGTCGATTTCAACAAACATATGAAAGATGCTTCCCAGTATTTCCAAGTTGAATGGATGGAAAGAGAAGATCCAACACTGTTGCATTACACTTCGGGTTCAACGGGAAAACCCAAAGGAGTTGTGCATGTTCAGGAAGCGATGGTACAGCAACTGCAGACGACACGCTGGGTACTGGATTTGAAAGACGAGGATATATTCTGGTGTACGGCAGACCCTGGATGGGTGACTGGTACGGCTTACGGTATTTTTGGACCGATGCTTGCTGGTGCTACCAGTTTAATTCTGGGCGGAAGATTTTCTGCTGAAGGTTGGTATGGAGCCATCGAAGAGTATGGCGTAACAGTTTGGTATAGCGCTCCAACAGCTTTCCGGATGCTTATGGGAGTGGGAGAAGGTCCTTTAAGTAATGCCGATCTTTCATCACTACGACACATTCTATCTGTCGGTGAACCGCTAAATCCAGAAGTGATCCGTTGGGGAGCTGAAGCATTTAAATTGCGCATCCATGATACGTGGTGGATGACAGAAACAGGCGCACAGACGATATGCAATTTTGGATGTCTTCCTATAAAACCGGGATCCATGGGTAAGGCGGTTCCGGGTATTGAAGCAGCAATCGTGGATGATCAAGGAAACGTTCTGCCTCCAAATCATATGGGGAATTTAGCTATTAAAAAGGGTTGGCCTGCAATGATGCGTCAAATCTGGAACAATCCTGAAAAATACGCATCTTATTTTATCAATGATGAATGGTATGTTTCCGGAGATTCGGCGTATATCGATGAGGACGGTTATTTCTTCTTCCAAGGCCGCGTCGATGATGTAATTATGACGAGCGGGGAACGGGTAGGACCATTTGAAGTGGAAAGTAAACTTCTCGAGCATCCTGCAATTGTTGAAGCTGGAGTTATAGGTAAACCTGATCCGGTCCGCGGTGAAATCATTAAAGCATTTGTGGCCCTTCATGAAGGGGTCGAGCCAACAGATGAATTAAAAGAGGATATTCGTCAGTTTGTTAAAAAAGGGTTGGCGGCGCACGCTGCTCCACGGGAGATTGAATTCAAAGATAAATTACCGAAAACACGAAGCGGGAAAATTATGCGTCGTGTATTGAAAGCTTGGGAACTAAATTTACCAACGGGTGATTTATCGACGATGGAAGACTAAATTTGAAGGTGAAAAAGAGCTTGTCCGCTATTTTACTAGCGGACAAGCTCTTTTTTAAAGGTAAGATTGTTTAAGTTTTTCAACTTGGAATAGTGTCTAAGCTACAGGCGTCTTAGATTTTATTTAATCATCCTCGGTTTTGTCCTCGCCACCGACCGGAGGAACATTCCCATCTGTTCCTCCTTCACTTCCCTCGCCGTTTCCGGGAGGCGTAGTGGTTTCGGGTGGCGGAGTTTCATCAATTACTTCCTCGTCGGGTTCAGTCGCTTCAATAGTGACCACGTTCGAAACCTCTGAAAGTTTACCGGTAATATCAACAGCTCTTACAGAATATGAGCCGGCACCGATTGAAAACGAGTTCGAAGATCCATCTCTTATTGTTCCGATTTTTGCACCGTTTTCGTAGATGTAGTAACCGACCACATCATTAGATGCTGATTGGCTCCACGTTAGTGTCGATCCGTTCAAAGTAGCATTTACCGATGCAGGAGCGACATCATCAGCATTGAATATAGCCCCGGAAACAACTTGTGAAGCAAATGCAGAGTTCATAGGAAACAGTTTTGATGCGTCTCCTCTTAAAGGTCCAAGCATTCGCTCGATGAATACTTGATTTACACCTGTACCGCCCGCTGTGATGAATTCGGCAGGTGTTGAAGGCAATGCAAGATACCTCGTTCCTTTAACAGATACATAGGATGATGAAGTAATACTATCATCCGGTTTAACGGGTAACATCGCTTTTGCATAGAATAAATCTGATTTCACAAGTCCGGCAGATGAACATGCAGCAGAAGGGGCAAGACCTGATATGCCACAGAATGAGCTGGTGACAACTCCTTCTGGCTGCTTGAATTTTGAAGCGGCGCCGACTAGTTCGGGTGTCACTTCATTTGCCGCATTCATAATCCGTGCGAACAATATGCTTGTCCTTGTAGTAGGGTGCATTGCCTGGCTTCCGCCACTGTAGAGACTTCTTTTGAGGTCTTTATACCCCAGCCAGACCCCAAGGGAAACATTCGGATTGTATCCGATAAGCCAAGCGTCTGCGTAGTTTTGAGTCGTTCCTGTTTTCACGGCCAAGTCAGAAGAGAAATTCAGGTATTTTGGAACTTGAGAGCCTGTACCGCCTGGTTTTAATACATCGCGCAACATATCTGTGACGATATAACTTGTTTCGGGACTGAAAACATCTACAGGCTCAACTTCATGTTGATAGATAGTATTGCCATCCATATCCTCAATTTTTTCGATCATATAGGCATCGATGAATTTCCCGTTATTTGCAAATGTCCCAAATGCATTTGTATTTTCTTCAACACTTACCCCACGTTTCGTTCCGCCGAATGAAGCTGAGAGATTGTAATAATCGGTGGGATCCACTCTGGAAAAGTCCATTTTCTCAAGGAATTCGGCTGGTCGTCTATCGATAATGTCATTGTATAGACGAACAGTGGCAAGGTTTAATGATTTTGAAAGTGCATCTCTTGCCGGAATAATTCCAAGTTCCATATTTTTTGTATAGTTATTTGGGGACCAGATGGAACCATTAGGCTCTCTTTTATCAAATTTGACGTCGACGACTGGGCTTCCAGCACCTATAACACCATACTCAATGGCTGGTGCGTAGACGAGTAGCGGCTTCATAGAAGAACCATTTTGTCTGAAGGCTTGCGTCGAGTGGTTGGTAGCTTCCTGTGCGTGATCGCGACCTCCGATGAACGAAAGGATTTTACCGGTGTTATTTTCAATCATCATTGCGCCGACTTGAACGGGATCTTCCACTAATTCCACTTCGCCGGAATCGGGGTCCTTTTCTTCTCTTGTATATGTGAACCCGTAATTTTCAAAGGAATTTGCGACTTCATTCATCTTGTCATATAGGTCCTTATTGACAGTAGAATAAATTCTGTAACCATCATTTTTCATAGAACGGGTCGCAAATATTGCATATTTTTCATAAAGTTTTTCTTCTTGGTCAAGACGCTCTGGATCAACCCCGTCTTTTTCAGCTATAATTTTCGCAAGTATATCGACGGTGCGATTCTGGATTTCTTGTGTCAAATAAGGGTATCTTTCATTTGCACGCCGTACAGGGTCGCGGAAATCTTTCGTAATATCATAAACTATCGCTTCATTATATTGCTGTTCGGTTATATAGCCGGTTTCTTTCATTCTGAAAAGAACTGTTTTCATTCGATTAATTCCCGGCTCTAAGAATTCTTTTTCTTTTACTCCGCCGCCGCTTTTAAAAGGAGTGTAAGCGAAAGGTGCCTGAGGAAGTCCTGCTATAAATGCTGCCTGCGGTAAATTCAATTTCGCCGCTTTTGTTCCGAAAATACCGCCAGCTGCTGTTTCAATGCCTGCAATATTTTGGCCATTTGAATTACGGCCGTATGGAATAATGTTCAAGTAAGCTTCAAGAATTTCATCTTTTGTCATGAAATTCTCTATCCGCATTGCAAGCAGGATTTCTTTCGCTTTTCGTTCATATGATACTTCGTTGGTTAAAACTTGGTTTTTAATAAGCTGTTGTGTCAGTGTCGAACCGCCAGTCTGGCTATCAGAATTTGTTACATCCTGGAAGAGTCCACGGAAGATTGCCTTGGGAACGATACCATTGTGCCGTTCGAAATATTCGTCTTCTGTTGCAAAGACTGCATCAATAACAAAGGGCGATACACTATCGAGCTTTGTTTCTCGTCTTTCAATGTCAGAGTTAACCTTACCGATATAGACACCGCCTGAAAGGTAGAGTTCAGATGTTTCTTCATAGGTGAATATTGCATCCCGCATTTCCTCTTTCGAGCGAAGCGGTTCTTTCGCTACCAGGGACGCGAAATAGCCTGCTCCAACCGAAGCGGCAAAGACTGAGAGTGTTAATCCCAAAACGATGAATAGGAGAAAGAGGTTCCAGGTGACGCCTGAAGTGATGCGCAGTCCTTTTGCCCACTTTGTTTTAGTCATCGTGTCCAACTTTTCTTCTATAAGATCAATTCTATTTTTTTTCTGTTTGCTCAAGTAAATCAACCTCCTGAAATCTTACCTATTATAGCACATTTCCAGAAGAGCCAATCGATAATGTTTGACAACTTTTTAATATCGGTTAGAATTGTTGATACATATACTTTCACATGTTGAATGAGTCGAAGTAGTGGTGGTGGAACCGTTTTAGAGAGACAGCGGCTGGTGAAAGCTGTCCGGTAAACCAATCATGAATTACAGCTCTGGAGTGTGACGCGTGCGCAGTGTTATTGCGTTTTGAGTGGAGAAGTTATTCTCAAGCCGGGTGGTACCGCGTTAATATAATAATTAGCGTCCTTGCATGATTTTTTAAAATCGTGCAAGGACTTTTTTATTGTCTTATTTTCAGGTATCTACGGATTTCTTAAATTTCAGGAGGGGTTAGGATGAAAGAGAAATTGATGGAAGACTTAAAGTGGAGAGGCTTACTCTACCAACAAACGGATGAGGCGGGTCTTGAGGATTTGCTTACTAAGGAGAAAATTTCCCTGTATTGCGGAGTCGACCCGACTGCGGACAGCATGCATATTGGACACATTGTACCGCTGCTGACCCTTCGCCGTTTCCAGATGCATGGACATCGTCCGATTTTACTTGTCGGCGGAGCAACGGGTATGATCGGGGATCCATCTGGCCGTTCGGAGGAGAGACAGCTTCAGACAACAGAACAGATTGCGAAAAACGTTGCAGGGATTAAGAAACAGATGGAACGGATATTCGACTTTAAGTCTGAAAACGGTGCGCAAATGGTGAACAATAACGACTGGATCGGTACCATGAGTGTCATCGAATTTTTGCGTGATTACGGTAAGTTTTTAGGCGTTAACTATATGCTTGCAAAAGACAATGTTGCATCGCGACTAGAAGGTGGAATTTCTTTCACCGAGTTTTCTTATATGCTCATCCAAGGAATTGATTTCAATCATTTATTCGACAACTATGGCTGCCGTGTCCAAATCGGCGGTTCAGATCAGTGGGGCAATATTACAACAGGGCTTGAAGTGATTCGTAAAACGCATGAAGAAGAAGTGAAAGCATTCGGCATCACAATTCCGCTTGTCACGAAAGCGGATGGTACGAAATTCGGTAAAAGTGCGGGCGGCTCAGTTTGGCTCGATGCGGAAAAAACATCTCCATATGAATTTTACCAGTTCTGGATTAATACAGCTGATTCGGATGTCGTTAAATATATGAAAATCTTCACGTTCATGGAGCGAGAAGAAATTGAAGCATTTGAGATTACTGTACAAGAAGAACCACATTTACGGAAAGCGCAACTGGCACTTGCAGAAGAGATGACACGGTTGATTCACGGTCAGGAAGCACTTGACCAGGCAATCCGTATTTCCAAAGCATTATTCAGCGGAGATTTAAAAACACTAACTGCGGATGAAATGAAAGACGCATTCAAAGATGTACCTTCATTTGAAATGTCAAAAGAAGATAAAAATATTGTCGACTTTATCGTAGACTCCGGTGTGTCACCGTCAAGACGGCAGGCTCGTGAAGATGTAACGAATGGCGCTATTTCATTGAACGGAGAGCGTGTGACTGATACTGCTTACGAAGTGAACGCAGAAGATCGTCTTGAAGATGCATTTACGATTGTCCGACGCGGCAAGAAAAATTATAAAATGGTGAAATTCGTTTAATTGGTGACATAAATGAATATAGTGGCTTTGATTTTATGGATTGTCATGGCAAGTCATGAAACTGTCAGCTCAACCGGGGAAACGTTCATTTCTCCATAATACAAAAGGCTATTTTCCTTATAACAAGGAAAATAGCCTTTTGCCGTTTAGTCGTTTTTAATCCATTCAGGCAACTTTAAGCTATCATACGTTTCAGGATGAATCATGTTACCCAACTTCAAAGCTCCTTCTAGAAGCCGAGGGGAAGGACGGCAATATAATTCCTCCTCCATAATTGAGAAGTGGCCATTTTTTACTGCGGTAAGCTCCTTCCAGCCCGGTCGTTTCAGGACGACTTCCTTTTTCACCTTGTTGATTCTAACGCCAACCCAAGCAAGAAGGATATAATCAGGCTTCCTATTCAGTACATCATCCCAGTCCGTCTGCACACTGGCAAGTTTCACATCCTGAAACTCATTCACCCCTCCGGCGATCGCGCTGATTTCCGTCAGCCAGTTGATACTGCCTGGGGTAAATACCGGTTTCGGCCACCATTCCCAATAGAGCCGTGGAGTTTCGTCAACTGTGGCAGCGCGTTTTTTCATCTCTTCAATAAACGAAAGATACTCCGCTCTAATTTGGATAGCTCGCTCTTCGATGCCACATGCTTGTCCGACGGTTAGTAAATCATCAGCGATATCATCCAGACTTTGCGGGTCCAAAATAATATGAGGAATCATTCGTTTTTCAAGTTCTTCAATGTTTTTTTCCATCCCGGGTACACTTAGAGAAGCAAGTACAAGATCAGGCTCATACAATTCCAATTTATCCATATCAATCGACAAATCGGGACCGAGGCGTGGGAGGGGATTAATGCTTTTTGGCCAATCGGAAAAATCGTCAACTGCAACAAGTTGATCGATAAGACCGAGATAGGCAAGCAATTCCGTATTGCTTGGGCAGATTGATATGAGTTTCATCTAAACACCCCACAATTCATAATATGTATAAGTATAGCACGAAAAAAAAGAGCCCTGTGAAGGACTCTTTTCGAAAGATGGTATTAACGTGAGTAGAATTCAACGATAAGTGCTTCGTTAATTTCTGCTGCAAGTTCGCTGCGTTCAGGCATGCGAACGAATTGACCGACTTTAGTGTCGTTGTTAAATGTAACGTATTCAGGAACATAGCTGTTCACTTCAAGCGCTTCATTTACAACATCAAGGTTTTGAGATTTCTCGCGAAGAGAAATTTCTTGTCCAGGTTTAACGCTGTAAGATGGGATATCAACGCGTTTACCATCAACCAGGATATGGCCGTGGTTTACTAGTTGGCGTGATGCACGACGTGTGCGTGCAAGGCCCATGCGGTATACAATGTTATCAAGACGAGTCTCAAGAAGAATCATGAAGTTAACACCGTGTTTACCAGGCATTTTACCAGCTTTGTTGAAAACCGTTTTGAATTGACGTTCGTTTACGCCAAACATGAAACGGAGTTTTTGTTTTTCTTGTAATTGCATTCCGTACTCGGAAAGTTTTTTGCGTTGGTTAGGACCGTGTTGTCCCGGACCGTAAGGGCGTTTTTCGATTTCTTTTCCAGTGCCTGTAAGTGAAATCCCAAGACGACGGGAAAGTTTCCAAGATGGACCTGTATAACGAGCCATGAAAGACTCCTCCTCTATTGTTGGTTTTATTTTGTTGTAAAATAAGAACCAGATGTGTTCAATTCAAATGCCATTCTATCATCTTGCATCCTCGCTTCCGCAGCCAGGAAGTTACGCGATACACCTTGTAAAAGGAATAGACTGGACAATCTGAAACACACAACTGCTGCAACTATTTTACACAGGTTCCATCATAACAACTAAAGAAGTAAGAGTCAAGCTTCATTCATTGAGGTGGAAATAAGTCTAACGATCTATATAAAGTGATAGCATCCATAGTACCAATGTATTATAATGTAATAAGACTTGTTTGAATTTTTATGTAGATTAAGATAGGGGTGATTGTGTGACGGATCATCAATTGACAATGTTCAAAATTAAAAGCGACTTAATGGACTTGTGGACTGAAAATACTGCATTGCATTCATATGAACAATGGTTTGAAGCTTTGAAACCAACACTAGTTCATCATTTTCATATAGCTGAAGCAGATTTTTTCATATATGACAAAACTAGTTTTATGCCTCTTAAAGGTCACAAATCAATTTCACAGAGGAGAGATACCCTCCCGTTTGACACGCTGGAAACGGGGGACTCGCTTACACATGCCATTTTAATTTCACAAATCCGTGAGAAGGGTTTCAGCTATGCGGATGACTTTCTACTATTCCGAAACTTGAAATCTGAACCGCTTGGACTGCTGATTCTCAAATCTACTGACGACTGGAATGCCTTCGCTGCCTCACCATATTTGCAGGAACTTGAAAAGGTAGTTAGCCATCTTATTCAAATGGTCAGGAAGATGGTCTTTCTTGTAAAGGAAGAAAAAAGTTCACGGCACTTATTTGGAGTCACCGAAATCTTTAATTCAACGATGCAAAGTAATGTGATTTTGGACGGTGTAGTGAATGCGGTATCTAAATCATTTCCGTCTGCCCACGTTGAGCTACTCCTATCACATGACCAAAAAGGTCTGATGCATAACTATAAGCTAATTGATTACATGAATGAAAGGCCTTCTGCCATGAATGCATTTGTCTCGGGTGAAGTGACAAAAGAAATAATGTCCGACTTATCTTGCAAGCTGATCAATGCACCACTTAAAGGAAGACAAGGCATCTATGGTGTATTGCAAATCAAAATACCGCTTGATCTTGTTTTTTCACCAACTCAGGATAAATTTGTCAGTATTATTGTAAATACGGCGGGAAGCGCGTTAGAAAATGCAATTTTATATGACCAATCTCATCGGGTCATTGAAGACCTGCAACTGATTAACGAAACGTCAAAAAAATTAAACAGCAATATGCATTTTGGGGAAATGACCGCATTTTTGAAGCAGCAATTGTTGAAAGCATTTCACCCATCTGAAATTGCATTCGTTTTTAACTGTGAAAGAGATAGCTACGACCTTTCTCCGTTGAGCACGGATTTTTTCAGGACTGAATCAGGGAAGAATTATATTGCATTCGCATCGAATCACCTGCAGAGCAACAAAGAAGCGTTGTTCGATGCAAATTTCAGTACTACTATGAACGAGTCACTTGCCTACGAATCAATCATTGCGATTCCGATTATGAATCAGGAGGTGCTCACAGGATTCGTTGTGTTAGTACATTTGAACCAGTACTTTTTTTCATTTGACAGCTTTAAGCTGATGCAATCTCTTATAGGACATTCTTCGCTTGCGCTTGCTAACTCGATATTGCGCGACCAGTTACAGGAACTTGTAGATAAAGACCATCTAACCAAGCTTTATACAAGAAGTTTTGTGGATAAGATTATTGAGAAATCGATTGTCGAAGATGAAACAGGTGTTTTTGTCCTCTTAGATGTCGATGACTTCAAAAAGGTAAATGACACTTATGGCCATGTAACAGGCGATGATGTGCTAAAGCAGATTGCATCTTTCATACTTGCGGAAATTGCCGATAAAGGTGTTGCTGGAAGGTGGGGAGGAGAGGAAATCGCTATCTTTTTGCCCTTAACAGGATTTGAAGAAGGAGTGTTATTTGCAGAACGGCTTGTCCGACTTATCCCTGCTGCCACTGAACCCGCGGTAACGGTATCGATTGGAATGCATAACTGGACCTCGAAACAACAGTCGACTTATAAAGATTTGTTTCAGCATACTGACGCGGCACTATATACCGCGAAAAACAATGGTAAAAACCAAGTGGTAATATATGGAGCGACAAGTTGTTTCTTTTCCTAACTACTAATAAAGGGTAAACTAATAACGAAGGAATGTGAGTATTCATAAAACATCAGGGGGGAATGAAAATGGACGGAAAAAATCTTCATAAAGATACAGTCGTTATTCATGAAGGCTATGATGACAGGGACCATCAGGGAAGTTTAGCAGTGCCGCTTTACCAGACCTCAACATACTCGTTTGAAACAGCGTTGCAAGGGGAAAATCGATTTTCAGGCGCTGAAGAGGGAAATATTTATTCCAGACTTGGCAATCCGACTGTTCATGTGTTGGAAGAGCGTATGGCAGCTCTTGAAAACGGTAACGGAGCGCTGGCGTTTGGTTCGGGAATGGCAGCAGTCAGTTCAATTCTTGTTCATTTGACAGAAGCGGGTGATCATATTCTTTGTTCCCGCGGTATTTACGGTTGTACATTCGGTCTACTTGGTATGCTGAACCAAAAATACAATATTACACATGATCTAGTTCGGATGGGGACCGAAGAAGAGATTGAACAAGCTATCAAACCGGAGACAGTTTGTATCTATATTGAAACGCCTATTAATCCGACAATGGAACTTGTTGATCTTCATGCGGTTGTAAGCGTAGCCAAACGTCACGGGCTACGTGTTGTTGTCGACAATACATTTTCATCGCCCTATTTGCAAAACCCTCTGGATATCGGCGCGGATTTCGTCGTGCATAGTGCGACAAAATATATCAATGGTCATGGTGATGTTATTGCAGGTCTACTTATTGGAAGTGACAAGGAAGAGATAGAATCAATCCGTATGTCGGTTCAAAAAGATTTCGGCGGTATTATATCTCCGTTCGATGCTTGGCTTTTAATCCGCGGTTTGAAAACGTTATCGGTTCGCATGGAACGTCATACTTCAAATGCGGAAAAACTGATTGCCTATTTGAAAGGGCAAAAAATTGTTGAAGAGATCTATTATCCATTCGACAAAGACAATCCGCAATATGAAATAGCGAAACGCCAAATGAGAGCGGGAGGCGGACTAATTTCATTTACGATAAAAGGTGGGAAAGAGGGGGCACAGCTATTTATGGATAGCCTTTCTCTCATTAAGATTGCAGTCAGTCTTGGAGATGCAGAAACGCTTATCCAGCATCCGGCTACGATGACCCATTCAGTCATTCCCGAGGAAGAACGTCTACAAATGGGCATCACGGACTCTTTACTGAGGCTATCCGTCGGTTTAGAACATGCCGATGATCTCATAGCTGACCTCAAAACCGCTTTCGCGGCTATGGAGGTTACAATCACTGAGCAGGCTTAATGAAAAAACTGCCTTGGCTACCGATTGTTAGGTAGCCAAGGCAGTTTCATGCTGTCAGGTCTTTAATGTCATTCCCGTTAAGTCACATACAATTTGGGTCATTAAATATGTTTAATGAGAACTTCGACAAAATGTTCAAGCCCAATCAAATCTTCTGCTGTAAAACGGTTCAGTTCAGGACTGTCGATATCAAGGACACCTAGTAAAACTCCGTCTTTTGAAATAGGAATGACAACTTCAGATTGAGAAGCCGCGTCGCATGCAATATGGCCAGGGAATGCATTGACATCCGGAACGATAATGGATTTATTCGATTCGGCCGCTGTCCCACAGACACCTTTTCCAAACGGGATACGGATACAGGCAGGAAGACCCTGGAAAGGACCAAGTACAAGTTCGTTCTCGTCCTTCAAGTAAAATCCGACCCAATTGATGCGATCGAAAAATTGATTGAGTAATGCAGAAGCGTTGCTCAGATTTGCGTACATATTTTCCTCACCCGTCAACAACGCATCTAATTGACTTGCGAGCTGTTTATACTTCACTTTTAAATCAGTAGCATAGTCAAGACCTTGAAACAAATAGAGCACCCCTTTTAAAAAATAGAATTTAAATTAGTATACATATGAAGACGTTTTTTAACAATCTTTCTTGATTATTATAGTGGAAAACAGATTTTTCCCTATAAATCATTCATTTTCGCAACCAAAATGGTTTAAACGTGGTACTATATAGGATAATATCATGGTACAGTGACTTGGACAGGGGGACCACGATGAAAACCTTCATCATTGCTATAATAGTGCTTATCATATTGACGACAATCGCCTTCTTATTCAGGCGCAAACATATCCAGGAAATTGGTCGATTGGAGCAAGAAAAGCTACAAATCCAACACAAACCCATCTTAGAAGAGATGACGAAAGTTAAACAATTGAACATGACAGGTGAAACTGAGGAGAAGTTCGAACGGTGGCGCAACGAATGGACGGAATTGATGGACGTACATATGCCCGAAATTGATACGTTACTATTCGATGTGGAAGACGTAGTAGATCGTTTCCGTTTTGGAAAAGCAACAAAGTTAGAAAAAGCAATTCAAGAAAAAATCCGTTTCTGCGATAAAAAGATGAATGACATTTTACAAGAATTGAATGAATTAGTCGGCAGTGAAGAGAAAAATCGTATTGAGATGGAAAAATTAAAAGAGCAGCACCGGGCTGCTCGTAAAGCAGTACTCGCACATCAGCATTCGTTTGGGATGACAGCGAACCCGCTTGAAAAGGAATTAGAATCTTTTAATCCGAAATTCAAAGAATACGATGAATTGACAGCAAACGGCAATTATTTACTTGCGCGGGAAATCGTTATTTCATTGTCACTAAAGGGTGATCATGTCTTTACGCTCATCCACGAAATTCCAGCCCTACTTTCGGAATTACAAAGTAAAATTCCGGCATCGATTCGAGAACTTCGGAATGGAACGCGGGAGATGGAGGAGCAATCCTATTATTTGCAGCATTTAGAGCTGTCAAAACACCTTAGAGCAATTGAAAATGAGCTTGAAGAAATGTTGTCGAAAATGGCCGATCTTCAAATCGAAAGTGTACAACAGCATACAAGCGAAATTAATGACCGCATTGATTCATTTTACGATGCGCTAGAAAATGAAGTGAACGCAAAGCATTATGTTGACGAACACTATAATCAAATTGCTGATAAGCTTCACGTAATAACAACATTGTCGAGAGAAACCTCAGATGAGGCAGCTTTTGTACAGCAAAGCTATCGATTGGATGAAAAAGAAGCACAAATTCCACAATTGTCCTTAAAAAAATTAGTTGCTCTCGATAAGCGATTTGGTGTACTTACTTATCGCGTTGAAGAACAAGCTTCTGCTTATTCTGGTTTACAGGAAGAGCTACAATCCATTTCCGAAGAACTAGAGCAAATAGCTGACGAACAGGAAAGTTTTGCAAATCGCATGAAAAACTTACGAATCGATGAAAATAATGTACGGACCAAACTTGAAGTACTATCGCGTAAATTACAAAATGCGGATCGTATGCTTCATAAAGGGAATATTCCTGGTATACCAGATGATATGGAAGCTCGCCTTGAAGAAGCAGACGAACAAATTTATATCGTAACGCAAAGTTTACAGGAAGTACCACTTAATATGAGCCTAGTCGATTCTTATTTGGAGAATGCCGGTAAGGCTGTAGAAGATGTAAGTGTGAAAGTTGAAGAGATGCTTGAAAACGTCTTGCTAATCGAGTGGATCATTCAATACGGAAATAGATACCGTGCGTCCAATCCCGAAGTTCATGCCCGTCTGTTAGACGCTGAAGAGTCGTTCAGGCAATTCCGTTACGCAAAAGCGTTGGAAGAGGCAGCGACAGCGGTTGAAGATGTGGAGCCTGGTGCAATGAAGCGGATTGAAGAACTTGTGAAAGAACACGTCTGAGTTCAAAAGTGATTACACAAAAAAATGGCCACCGGCATATCTTGCAGGTGGCTTTGTCACGCATTTAACTTTATTCAGCAAATTTTTTGTACTGAAAATGAAGCGGCAGCAACGAAGACACCCAGTCTATAAGTGGGTAAGATGATAACAGAGTATGGTGATATTCATGGAGGTTCAAGCCCCTACTGAATAAAGGAAGGTAACCTAAGTACGCCGCGTCCTGCGGCAACAAGGAGGGATGCAGTTCAATCCCTCCCCTGCTGCATGACCTACATCCTGTAGGCAGGCGTATTTGATTTTTGCGACTGAAAGGGAGATACAAATGATTTATTTAGACAATAGCGCTACAACGGCACCCGATGAGGGTGTACTTACATCATTCATTGAAGTGAATAAGCGCTTTTTCGCGAATCCAGCCTCTATCCATCTAGCTGGAAAGGAAGCCGAAACACTTCTTGAACGATCAAGAGAACAGATATTATCGATTCTAGGCGCACCTGACGGAGAACTTTTATTCACATCGGGCGGTACTGAAGCCAATAATTTAGCGGTTATTGGCTTCGCACGCGCGTTGCATGCAAGAGGCAAGCATCTAATCACGACAAAAATCGAGCATCCATCAGTACTTCATTCGATGAGCTATTTAGAGACACAAGGATTTGAAGTTGATTATTTGTCAGTTGATGAACAAGGAATGATTTCTATCCAAGAGTTGAAAAGCAAGCTTCGAAAAGATACAATACTTGTCAGCATCATGCATGTCAACAATGAAATCGGTACAGCACAGCCAATTGCCGAGTGCGCAAAAATCATAAAAGAAAACTCCAGAGCACTATTCCATTCGGATGCTGTTCAAAGTTTTGGTAAGCTACCTGTTTCGTTAGCAGTTGATGGCCCGGACGCACTAACAATTTCAGCCCATAAAATCAATGGCTTGAAAGGCTCGGGTATACTGGCGTTAAGAAAAGGTATGACACCGGAAGCGATTAATTATGGCGGTGGTCAGGAAAAAGGAATACGTAGTGGTACCGTATCTGTAGCAGATGCAGTGGCGCTGGCAAAGGCAGTACGGATGAGTGCAATAGATGTTGAGCAGAAGGATTATAGGCAATGGAGAAATCGCCTTATAAAGTTTATAGAGCCATTTGAAAACGTTAGTATACTCGCTGCTGATAAGGCGGCACCGCATATTTTAGCGATCGCTTTTTATAAAGTGAAGGGAGAAGTGGCTGTAAACTTCTTTCAAGAAAACGGCATAACAATTTCGACATCCAGTGCGTGTTCATCGAAAAGTGGCACTGCAGGACATGTCATAGAAGCTATAGGTGTTAATGGGAAATTTAAAAACGGTGTAATCCGTATAAGTTTTGGAAAAAATAATAGTGAACAGCATATAGTGGAATTCGAGCAAGTATTTGCACGGTTCATGGATCTGCTTGGAAGGGGAAATAAGTAATGGAATGGAATGAACTATTGATACGCTACGGAGAGATATCATTAAAGGGACGAAACAGAAATGTATTCGTCAAGAAACTGCGTAACAATATTAAGGATGCATTGAGCGATTTGAAAACTGTAATCATTAAACCTGAACGTGACCGTATGTTTCTTTTTGCGGAAGATAAGCATGATATGGAAGAAGCGATGGCGCGTTTACCGCATATTTTCGGTATTCAGTCATTCAGTCCAGTTGCAAAATGTGACGCGACGCTTGAAGCGATTAAAGAAAAAGCGTTAGAAGTAATTGGGGCAAACGAAACGGTTGGGAAAACGTTTAAAGTTGAAGTAAGAAGGACGGACAAAAGGTTTCCATTAGTGACAAATGAATTGCAGCAGGAAGTAGGGTCGCATGTGTTACGCAGCTTCCCGGAGCTCGTTGTGCAAATGAAAAAGCCTGATATTGTGCTACTTATTGATATTCGAATAGAAGGTGCTTTCTTAACAGCTAAGGTGTATGAAGGTGCAGGTGGTATGCCGGTCGGATCAAATGGTCATTCGGTTCTCATGTTATCTGGCGGTATCGACAGTCCAGTTGCAGGCTATCTCATGATGAAGCGAGGTGTATCGATAGATGCCATTCACTTTGCAAGTCCACCATTCACAAGTGAATTGGCCAAGAAGAAAGTGATGGACCTAGCGGAGAAGTTAAGTTCATTCGGAGCAGCAGTTCGGCTTCATATAATACCATTCACCGAAATCCAACAAGCGATTGTCAGTCAAGTACCGGATAATGTTTCAATGACAACAACACGTAGGCTAATGCTTAAAATCGCTGACAGAGTACGTGAAGAAGAAGGAGCTCTTGCCATTGTTACTGGCGAAAGCCTTGGACAAGTCGCGAGTCAAACACTTGAAAGCTTAACGGCCATCAACGCAGTAACTTCTTCACCTATTTTGCGCCCACTCATTGCAACAGATAAACTTGATATTATCGATATTGCTCAAAAGATTGGCACATACGAAATCTCAATTAGGCCTTATGAAGATTGCTGTACAATTTTTTCACCATCAAATCCTAAAACAAAGCCAAAGCTTGAAAAAGTCGCTTATTATGAAAGCTTCACTGATTTCGAGCCAATGATTGAAGAAGCGATTGAAAAACGGATAACAGTTGAATTGCCTCTTCAACAAAAGGACGATTTCGAAGACTTGCTTTGATGGATAAGTAAATCATCAATTTCGGCCCCGCTGTACGTAAACAGAAGTGAATGGTGAAGATAAGCAAGATATAAAACAGTCACTCAATTAAATTGAAGAATAAAAAAGCTGCATCGGACAATGTCGTCCGATGCAGCTTTTTGCTTAGACAGTGTAAGCAAAAGTGCCGTTGCTTAAACCTGCTCCAAGTATTTGGTTAAACTTACCTTTTACTATTCACGCATGAATTTTTAAATCTGGTACATTCTATGTGCACAAGGAGGTGTCAAACATGCCAAACAACAACAGCGGTAACTCGAATCAGCTTCTAGTTCCAGGCGTAAGACAAGCACTTGATCAAATGAAAAATGAAATTGCATCCGAATTCGG
>DYWT01000197.1 GCA_020742515.1 Sporosarcina psychrophila | reverse complement strand
GAGCACTCCTGCTAACGATCGGTCTAGGAAGCGGTATGAATATGGCTTTTGCCGACCAAGATGCTGGAAGTTCATTACTAAATTGGTTTGGAGCCAAAAGGACGGCATCCGAACATGAGATAGCCGAGGCGATCACTGCAGAAAAGGATCGACTTATGGGTGAACTGAAAGTAGCTATGCAGGAAGAGAAGCAAAAAGCCGCGGAAGCATTGGCGATATTCACTGAAAAGGAAAAACAAATTCGTGCAAGTGCATTGCAGGAGTATGCCGATACCTTAAAGGCGGATATGGAAATCGATCTTACTGAAGAAAAAGAAGCGATTATTGCAGACCTCGATGCGGAATATAATGAAGCCATCAAAGAATTAAACAAACCGTCTACGCCTATCAAACCAACACCAGCGCCCGGTACTGAAGTGAAACCAGAACCAACTCCTGAACCGGAGATAGAAGTGAAGCCGGATATAAAACCAGAAGTTGAAGCAGACCCGGACGCAGTTCCAACACCGGAAATTGAAACGACACCAGAACCCAAAGAGGAAATTACATCGGAAACTGCTGAATAACATCCTGGAAAACTCCCCATCCATAAAATTGGATGGGGAGTTTTTGAATAATTTGGTGTGGCAATAATGTTACTATCATTCATTTTTCTGACCGATGCCGTTCATTCATGATTTACAAGAACGGAGTAAAAGCGGATAATAAGTACTACATAATTTAATGATAAAGGACTGTACCTCATTTATGAAAAAACAGCATAAAAAGGAAACACCCATGCATTTTGTTTTCCGCTACCTGTTCATTACGGTAGGGGCGACGATGGCGGCGGCCGCTATTGAACTATTTCTTGTGCCAAACGCCATTATCGATGGCGGCATCATCGGGATTTCGCTGATTCTAACTTTTTTAACAGGCATCCCATTCGGTTTACTCATCTTGTTGATCAACTTGCCGTTCCTTTTCTTCGGCTATAAGTACATCGGAAAAACCTTCTTCATATCTTCCTCTTTTGCGATTGTTGTGCTTGCACTTGTGGAAATTCCGCTTAAATCGGTTGACCCATTTGTGACGGATCCACTTCTCGCGACTGTCTTTGGAGGCCTGTTGTTAGGGGCAGGCGTCGGACTAGTCATTCGCAATGGCGGGGCACTCGATGGGTCGGAGATACTCGGTATTTTATTGACGAAAAGAATTCCATTCTCTGTTGGCGAGTTTGTAATGTTTTTTAATATCTTCATCTTTGGTTGGGCAGGTTTTGTACTGGGCTGGTCTCAGGCAATGTACTCAATTCTGACCTACTATATCGCATCCAAAGCAATCGATGCCGTCATTCAAGGATTGGATGATACAAAAGCGGTGATTATTGTTTCGGATGAATACGAGGAACTCGGCAATGCCATTAACGAGCGCCTCGGCAGAAGTATTACGAATCTTAAAGGAAGCGGCGGCTATAATAGTAGCGAAAAAGATGTTATTTACGTCGTTATCACGCGTCTGGAAATAAGTAAACTGAAGCAAATTGTCCATGAAGTCGATGCGCAAGCATTTTTAACCATCATGAATACCCAAGAAGCACATGGTGGGCAATTTAAATCGGCGATCCACTGAGATGATGTTATGGTGGAAGTAACTAACATAAAAGAAGTGCGGACCTGGTCCGCACTTCTTTTATGTTTTTTGTTGGAAGTGTCTAGTGAAATCAGGGGAGTGTTCAAAGAACCTATCAGAGTGTCCAACAAACCTAACGAAGTGTTTGAGACAAACTGGATTGTCCGAACGTGAATGCGTTTGAGAAAGAAATGGCCATGTATTCAGAAACAGCGGATGTAGCAGTCTTATCTTCTGGCACGACTGCCATCCTCTTGGCGTTGGAATTGATTGGTGTCGGACAAGAAGATAAAGTTTTTTGCTCGAGTTTGACGTTTGTTGCGAGTGCGAATCTAATCATGTATTTGAGTGCAAATCCAGTTTTTATTGATTCAGAAGAAGAGACTTGGAATATGTCACAGGAAGCTTTAAAGCGTGCATTTGAAGAAGCGCAAAACTCATGACATCTTTTTTACCATTGAACACCAAGAGATTTACCACGCAATGCAACCTCTTGTACCAGTACACTGAGATGAATGCCAACTGGGGAGAGGGCTGTTTTTAACACATGACCACAAAGCGGCATGTGCTGGTTAACAACTTGACACCGAGCCTCCACGGACATGAGTCCCTAGCAAGGAAATCGGCAACACATGCTGGCTTGCCCCGCCGCTCGGTGTAAAGTTGTGAGTTTTAGAATCGGCAGCCCGCCCCAGTCATTGTGTATACTATATCCACAACTCCCATACAGGGAGCAATTACTTAAAGATGTTCTATATATATGGTAAACTCCTTGTAATTCGTAGGAAAAGACATGTCACGGGTGGTACATTTCATTGGATGTAATCACAACTTTATTATAATACAAGAGGTTATTCTATTTATAGTGGCCCTCCTACCCGCAAAGCCTGGCTCTGTTCTCCGCAATAGCTGGCTCAAAACTCCGCATAAGTGGCTCAATTCAACTGCAATATTCATATTAATCGTTAGAGATAATCTTGAAAAAAAGATCTCTTAATTCACATTTTTTACATGTGTG
>DYWT01000196.1 GCA_020742515.1 Sporosarcina psychrophila | reverse complement strand
CAATCTTTTGTTTTATTCTGGCGGAATGACGGCTGGACAATATTTCAGCAGACTTCCCTTCATCTATACCTATTCTTTGCATTTATCTATATTACTGGATAATGTCTACTTTGTCAACACCTTATTTACTTTTAAATGAATAACACGCTTTCTTTTGGAAATACGGACATTAATCATCATTTCCTGTGTAATTAAATGCCTTCCGCTTATTCCAGTGAGAATGGTTCGGTGACCGTAGTGGAAGGCCTTCAGCTAATCACAGTCGCTAATGCTATGTGATTGAGCCTCCGTCTCGGTGCGCTACTGAAGCCGTATGTCGCTCATCGATCCTACGGTTTCAAGTGTGCGCAGTCGTCCTTATACTACGGTACCTCACCTTTCTCACTTCCATAAGCTCCACTCTTCTATTGTTCCAAACTATCTTCGTGTTTAATACTTTTCTACAAATTACCTATTAAAGGAATTATGTATTTCTATCGGAGTGCCATTTGATAATTCATGTGCCATGACAAAGGACGCCCTTCCGTATTAGAGTCTGTTCGAACGATAGAGAGATACAGAATCAATAGGAAGACGAGACGACAGCTCCTATACAAAAAGACGAAAGACTTTATGTATAGAGCGAAAGTCGGTCCCATGGCTACAATGAATTATCAAATAGCACGAAGATATGATAGTCGTTCTTATTATACTTCCTTCTCACTCATGATGATCCAGTAGCCTTTGTCTTGTTTTACTTTTGTGGCATTTCCGAAGATGTCTTCCATATGTTTCATTAAAGAAGGCGCACCTTGTTTCTTTTGAATGACAGCCCAAACAGAACCCTTCGGTTTCACTTGTTTGTAGGCATGCGTCAGAAATTCGTGGACAGTCTTTTTCCCTGCACGAATTGGCGGATTTGTTAAGACAAAGTCGTACTGATCAGATAATTCAACAGTGGTCGCATCATCCAAAATCCACTCAATCGCTCCGACTTGATTCAACTCGGCATTTCGTTTTGCTAAATTAAAGGCACGTTCATTTAATTCCACACCTGTGTAGTGAACGCCGGGAGCACCTTTTGCTAACGTAATGAGAATTGGACCATACCCACTACCTAATTCTAAGACACGCTGCTCATCTTCTAGGGACACATTTTCAGAAAAAGTTTCAATCAAACGTTGTGAGCCGTAATCTACTCGGTCTCTAGAGAATACACCACTATCAGTGATTAATTTTAACTCAATACCGTTGACCACTGTCTCAATTTGCTTTTCATCATGTTTACTTTGGGGATTATTTGAAAAATATTGTTCATTCATATGCTTCACCTCTTTATATACTTAGCAATATCATATCACTTTATTTTGATTCATGTTAAACTATAGCTAGAAAATAATCTAAAAATTATTGGAGGATATTAAATGGTTAAGTTATTTGTCTCGGATATGGATGGGACGCTTCTCAATGAAGAACACGTGGTTTCTGAAAGAAATGCGAAAGCAATTAAGGCGCTACAACAAGCAGGCATCGAATTTGTGATCGCTACTGGGCGTGCCTACAATTCAGCAAGACCAATGTTAGATGCTCATAAAATCAACTGTAAAATGATTAACTTAAATGGGGCCGCCGTCTACAACTTAGATGGTGACATCGAAACAAAAATCCCGTTAGAAATTGATACTGTTAAAGAAATGCTGAACTACCTAGAAGAAACTAAAACGGCTTATTCAGTCATGACGGATAAATACTTCTATGTAGGAGATAAAGAAGCTTTCGTTAATCGTGTGAAGGGAATGCTTCGCAAATTAGAAATCGAGAAATATACCAATATCGAAACAGACGATGCTTATTCCAGTGATGCGCAGTTCATTCATGAACTTGCTTACATTAAAGATATGAGTGAGTTTAGTTATACAGATGATACCACTGCTCTAAAATTTATGATTTTCGGCGAACCCTCTGATAGCAATTTGCCTAACTTCCTTAAAACTTTTGAAGGCTATGAAGATTTAGACATTACGTCTTCGGGACCAGATAACTTAGAAGTGACACATTCAAAAGCGCAAAAAGGGTTTGCAGTTGCTGAGTATGCAGCTTCACGCGGTATTGCTATGGAAGACGTTGCTACCATCGGGGACTCTTTAAACGATCGCTCAATGTTACAAATGGCAGGTCATAGTTACGCCATGGAAAATGCATCACCAGAAGTGAAAGCAATGGCTAAGTTTATTGCTCCTTCACACCGTGAAGACGGTGTTGCTGTTGTCATCGAAGAAATATTAAACCAATTATAAATCTTTGACAAGCAGTATAACACTCGTTATATCGCTTGTTTTTTATTAAAGGAGAGGATTATCGTGCCCGACTCAAAAGACACGATCTATTATCAAGAAGGTCCCCGCTGTGTTTTATTATTACACGGCTTTGTTGGAAGTATTCAAGAAATTGGACGAACGGCTAGAGCGCTTCGCAAGGCAGGCTACAGTGTCTATGCTTTTAACCTAGCGGGACATGGGACAAAATCTGTGGGCGATTTATTCCAGATCCATCCCAATGAATGGACTCACCAAGTTGATGAAGCAATTCAATTCTTGGAAGATGAGGGTTATAAACAAATTGCAATTATGGGGCTGTCTCTAGGGGGAATATTAGCTTTGAATGCTGCTCAAAAATACCCAAATCAATTCACCGCAATTGGCGCCTTCAACAGTCCATGTATTAATGGCCTAGACCCAACACCTATTCGAAAATACATCACAAGCTCCATCCGCCGAATTCTTTCACATAGAAAATGGTCCGATGAAGATATTCAACAGGAAGTTGAAAGCTTGACCCCATTAATGAATCAGCAAATCGAGCAAATTGATGAGTTAATTATTGGTGTTCGTGATAACTTACCGAAAGTTACGACACCTACTTACATTGCTAAATCAATTCAAGATGAGCTGATTGATCCTAGGACGCAAGATGATATTGCGAGTAAATTAACTCACGCAACGGTCCACCTTGATAGTTTCCAAGATGGACGCCACGTCATAACGACTAGCCCTGCTTTTCGTGACTTTCAAGAAGCTTTAATTGACTACCTTGATCAACTTGCTTGGGCATAAAAAAACCGGAACAACTTTATCTTCACGCCCATGAACTAATAAAGTTTTATGTTTGATTTTCTTAATTTCTTCGTCTGGGAATGATAAGTTATCCGCAGAACTTTGGCGTGGGTGTGGGAACATTGAACTGAATGCTTCATGGAAGCCAGGCTCTTGACTTGCTTCATGACGAACAGTAATTAATTCTTCAGTCGCAAATTTTTTGTCATAAGCGAATAAATCAATTAACTCAGCCATATGTTCTCTCGTTCCTTTGTAACCCCAAACTTCGTTCAGTCCGTATGGCACATCCATTTCAACACCCATGGCACCCATTGGAAAAAGAAAACCTTCTAGCCCGTGATTTCCAAAGTCATGGTTACATGTTGGGTAATAAGTTACTAACGCAGGTATATTTGCAAATACAAATGAAATTTACCGCGAAGTTGGTCCAGTACTTAGCAATATTATTCAAAGAACAAATGAAAGTCCACAAATCGCTGCGTTCAATGGAACAGATGTCTTCTACATCCATAAGATGAACCGTCCATATTACTCAGATATCAATACACAAATTGGAATGAAAAATCCGGTACATGCAACCAGTACTGGTAAAGTGCTTCTCGCTTATTCAGATGAAGAAACAATTGAGAGAGCGATTAACCTTCCACACTCTGCTTTCACAGAGCATACAATTACAAATCCGATTCAATTAAAGAAAAAATTATCAAAAGTTCGTAGCCAAGGGTATGGTTTTAGTGTGGGTGAATTAACTGAAGGTAATTATTCACTGGCTTTCCCCGTTTGGAATTATGAGAATGAAGTTGTCTGCGCCCTTTCTATTGTTGATCCTCTAACTCGTATGAATAAAGATAAATTAAAAGACTATATGCGGATCTTACGTCAAGGTGCCCAAGAAGCTTCAGAAAGATTAGGCTATGATGGTTAAATATTAAAAAGCGACACAGTAATTGAGTAAGGCTCAATTACTGTGTCGCTTTTCGTATCTTATATAGTAGGAATTATCTTCTTGTACAAAAAAACCAGAGGTAAAAACCTCTGGTTTAGAGTGTATAAAGTTAAATAATCAGAGATTATTTTACTTCTACAGCTCCTCCAACTTCTTCGATTGCAGCTTTTAATGCTTCTGCATCTTCTTTAGATAATCCTTCTTTGATTACTTTTGGAGCGTTATCTACTAATTCTTTAGCTTCTTTAAGTCCTAAACCAGTTGCTTCACGAACTGCTTTGATAACTTTGATTTTAGCTGATCCAGCCGAAGTTAATTCAACGTCGAATTCAGTTTGTTCTTCAGCAGCAGCTTCACCAGCGCCACCAGCAGCAGCTACAGCTACAGGAGCAGCAGCAGATACACCGAATTCTTCTTCGATTGCTTCTACTAATTCGTTTAATTCTACAACAGTTGCTGATTTGATATCTTCAATAATTTGTTCAATGTTTAATGCCATGATTTGTTTCCTCCGTTTTATATGTGTTTTTTTATTTATTAATTATGCTACATTAAGCAGCGTCTTTTGCTTCACCAACAGCTTTAAGCGCATAAGCCATCTTGCGAGCAGGATTCATTTGTGATAATACTGAAGCTGTATTGCGCATTGGAGCTTCCAGTACAGATAGTAACATAGATAATAGACCTTCGCGACTTGGTAATTTAGATAATGTTTCGATTTCAGCTACTGTAGCTACAGCACCTTCAATTAATCCACCTTTGATTTCTAATTTTTCTAAATCTTTTGCGGCATCAACGATAATTTTAGCTGGAGCAACAACATCTTCAGAATGGAAAGCAATCGCAGTAGGACCAGCGAAAACTTCATCTAAACCTTCAATACCTGCGTCTGCAGCTGCTCTACGTAAGATTGTGTTTTTCACAACTTTCATTTTCACGCCTGCATCACGTAAGTTTTTACGTAATTCTGTTACTTCAGTAACGTTAAGACCTAGGTAATCGATAATTACAACACCTGCAGAACCTTTAAGTTCTTCAGTGATTTCTGCAACTTCGTTTTGTTTTTGTTCAAGAGTCACTTTTCTTTTTCCCAATTAGTTCACCTCCGTCATTTTGGTATAGAGAGTATTTATTGATTATTTTATCCAATAAAAAAACCCCCATGTCACCTTAGACATAGAGATACATTCCTGTTGTTTATCACTTAGGAACTTCCTCGGTAAGAAATTAAGGCATTTGCCACTTACTGTCTTCGGTCGTTTAACACATAGAACATCATAATGGATACCGACTGTGTTGTCAACACTTTTTATTAATGTTTTTAACTTTTTTTATTTAATCGGTTTTCATTTAGCTAATTTTTTCAATTATTACCTAAAAATATAGGTCTGTCTTCAAAAGCATGGCCCTTTATTATAAAAAAGAGCTTAAAAAATGAAGACTTACTTCAAATTCTAAGCTCGTAATTATTTAGGTTAAAATTGATTATTCCATTCCTGGAGCGTCAATTTTGATACCAGGTCCAAAAGTAGTAGACAATGTTAAACTTGTCATGTATGTACCTTTAGCTGAAGCTGGTTTTAAACGAACGATTTGTTCGTGTAATGCGTTAAAGTTTTCTTTTAATTTAGCATCATCAAATGATACTTTACCGATTGGAACATTAACAATTCCTGCTTTGTCAGCACGGTAAGTAACTTGACCTGCTTTGATGTCGTTAACTGCTTTAGTAACATCTTGTGTTACTGTACCAGTTTTAGGGTTAGGCATTAGGCCTTTTGGTCCTAATACGCGTCCTAGACGACCAACTTGTCCCATCATGTCAGGTGTTGCTACCATTACGTCGAAGTCTAACCAACCACCGTTGATTTTTTCGATTAGGTCTGCTTCACCAACAAAATCAGCACCTGCTGCTTCTGCTTCTTTAGCTTTATCTCCAGTTGCGATAACTACAACTGTTTGAGTTTTACCAGTACCATGTGGCAATACCATTGCTCCACGGATCTGTTGATCAGCTTTTTTAACATCAATATTTAAGTTGTAAGATACTTCCATAGTTGCATCAAAGTTCGCAAAGTCGATTTCTTTCGCTAATGCAATTGCTTCGTCTGCGCTATAGAATTTGTTACGGTCTACTTTTTCAAGAGCCGCTTGAAATTTTTTGCTTTTCTTAGCCATTTATTATTCCTCCTATATTTGTGGTATTAACGGTAATACCTCCCACACCCGATAGAATACGGGCTGGAAGCTGCGTTATGCTTAGCCCTCTACAGTGATACCCATTGAGCGAGCTGTTCCTTCGATCATGCGCATAGCAGCTTCTACATCTGCTGCGTTTAAGTCTTTCATTTTAATTTCAGCAATTTCTTGTACTTGAGCTTTAGTTACTGAACCTACTTTATTTTTGTTTGGTTCACCTGAAGCTTTGCTTAAGCCAGCTGCTTTTTTAAGTAAGATTGGAGCTGGTGGTGTTTTAGTAATAAAACTAAATGAACGGTCTTCATACACATCGATTACTACTGGAATAATCATCCCATTTTGATCTTGTGTTTGAGCGTTAAATTCTTTAGTAAACGCCATGATGTTAACTCCCGCTTGACCTAATGCTGGACCAACTGGCGGCGCTGGACTTGCTTGTCCCGCTGGAATTTGTAATTTGACTTGTGTTACGACTTTTTTAGCCACGAAACATTCCTCCTTGTAAAATTTTTTTCGTGATGTGGTTTACGGAGTGAGCTTCACTCCTCCCACTCAGTGTGCGTTCTAGCGCACCGAAATAGTATACCATGTTTATTCCATATTGCAAGTGCTAATCTACATTTTTTATTATTTATTATGCCAATTAGCTAAATTCTCTAACAAAATGGCATGACTTTCTTCTAAAGCGGCTTGATTGGCTTCATCATTCCCACCTAAGGCAATCAATCCTGCAGAGTCTCCTAAATATCTTTTATTTGAGAATAAATGACCTGCCTCTGGATAATTGTGTAATTCAATTTGGTTTGCCTGTTCAATAATCGCTTCACCCATTTGACTTGAATTCCACATTAAATCGTCGCCACCGGCGAAAATAATTCCTTCCCCTGTAAATTCTTCAGCTTTAATGCGAGCTGCTTCTAGACTCTCTGCTTCGCTTCCTTCAATCACACTGTCATAAATTGGTTGATATGACACCGGTGTATAGGTGATAAAGCCTGCAATCATCTGCATTGTTTCTATCATACTACCTGATTGATTACTCAAATGCGGCAATGGCTCATCTTGGTAAGACCATGAGCTGGCGTCTGCATTTTGTTGGTCTAGTGAGAAGAAATTATAAGCAGACGGTGCATATAATACGATGTGATCAATCTCTTCATAGATGGTAGCTAAGTTTAAAGTTAATTCCGCTCCTTTAGAAGCACCTAAGACTGTGATAGGACCGTCCGATTGACTATGTTCTTCGTGATAAGCTAAGACTTCTTGGTAGAAATCGAGGGGAACTTCATGAATACTTTCAGGTAATTCACCTGGTCCGAAAAAGAATAAACTGTAAACTTCGTATCCTTCATTTGCCAATTGAACCGCTAACTCATAATTGGGCGAACCTTCGGAACCCCCAAAGGTGAAGATCGCTCCCTCAGCTAAAATTTCATCTGGAACAAGATGGAAGCCATTAACATACCCTTCTTCGATTGTTTCAACTGTCATATTGGCTTGTTCTGTCTCATACAATGCTAAATTGGCTGGCTCGACATAGACACTTTCTTCATCCGTTGCAATATACTCACTATACCGATTCGTTTGAACCCAACGTATTCCGAAGATAATAACCGTGATTAGAATAGCAATCACTACAATCCGGAGTAAAACTTTTAAAATGAGTCTCATAATGTGTCTCCTACTCTCTCTTAAGAAAACTGAGTGACCTTGTTATAGTCATTTTACCATAAATGAAAGCGTATCCGAAGAAGCGCAAAAAAAGATGAACCTAGATTAGATTCATCTTTTAACTTATTTATTCGCTCTTTTAGCTCGTTGTTCTTTTTGTAGTCGGAACAGTTGAACGAAGCCAACGGCACTAATAACAAAAAGAACTGCGGCTACATACATAACGATATTACTTTTATATTCAAAGGATGAAAATGGACTATGTTTAATAAATATTCCTAGGATAGCCCATAATGCTACTGGCATAATCATCTCATTACCTAACTTTGTATAGTAATAAGCTGAAAGTGCTGCCACAACAATCATTAACGCAACCGTCCAAATAATACCTATTATACCGGTTAAATCAACACCTTGACTCACAGTATAAGTAGTTAAGTTAGCCATACTCGCCACTAATAACCAACCAAAATGTAGACCCATTGGGTATTTTAAAAACCAAGGGTTTTCTCTTAATGTGGGTGTCGCACTAATGGCCTCAACACTTTTCATAATTCTTGTTGTATATAATAAAATAACAATCAGAGAAGCAAGTAACCATTCATTACTCCAACAAATAATCCAGACAATATTTAAAGCAATCCATTCTATCATTCGAGGTAGAATCAATTGACGGTAAAGCGCACCGAAACGATCCCCTTTTGGACGGATAAAATCAATACTAATGGTCAATGCCATACCGATATAAATCACAGCCCAAATTGAAAAAGTAATGCCTGCGGGTGCAAATAAATTCACATATTTATCCGAAACTTCTGCTTGAGTTGCTGGTAAGATAATCCCTGCCGCACTCAAATAGTTTAATAATAGTAACAATGCGAAGAATACTGGCACAGCCCAACGATAATATTTATGAAATGAATTCATATAGTGTGTACTCCTAACTATCGTGATTTAGTTGCTTACTACAGTTCTTCTTCTTTAATTTGATTGAATTCTAATTCAGCCACTGTTTCACGACCGAACATTTCAATAAGAACTTTAACTTTTTGATGTTCTTCATTCACTTCTTCAACAACACCAGCAAGACCTGAGAAGGCACCGTCTGTAATTTCAACACGATCACCCGTATTGATATTTAAGTCGATAATTTCTTTAGGTTGTTCACCGTCACCTAGAATGTAAGCAATTTCTTCATCTAAAAGTGGTGCTGGTTTACTTCCGGCACCATGCGAGCCAACGAAACCTGTTACCCCTGGTGTATTACGAACGATAAACCACGCATCATCTGACATAACCATCTCAACTAAGACATAACCTGGGAAAGTTTTTTGTGTTTTAGTTTTCGGTTCGCCGTCTTTCATCTCTGTGACATCTTGTGTAGGGACAACCACACGGAAGATATTCTCCCCCATTGCCATACTATCTTTACGTAAATCAATATTTTCTTTAACTTTATTTTCATATCCTGAATAAGTATGTAGAACATACCATGCTTTATTTGATTCCATATTGAACTCCTTTCAAAAAATTCTCAAAATAAAAAACCTACAAAACAGTAGGTTCGTTCCTTGCGTCAAGTATACCATTAATCATTCAATGATTACTATAAAAAAACTAGAAATCACGCTCTTTTTAATTAAACACTAAATAACCAATCCATTAGTGACGAGAATACTTCATCGGTTAATGCAAAATAAGATGCGAAAATAACGACAAAGATAACAACAATCCAAGTAAAGCGATTGACTTCTTTAACTGATGGCCAACTTACCTTTTTCATTTCGTTTCCGACTGATTTAATGTAGTTCATTCTTATCCACCTATCTACTTAGTTTCTTTATGTATTGTATGCTTATTACAGTATCGACAGAACTTTTTAAGTTCTAGACGAACAGATTGACCCGTTTGTGTCGGTGTCATTTGGTAATTGCGTTGGCCACACTCTGTACATGCCAAAGCTGCTTTTCTCTGTGCCATATGCAACCCCTCCTATTATAGATTCAACTTTACATCTCAATAAATCATAATGAAAAGTACCTACAATTGTCAAGCATTGATTGCATAAGTTATCTAATTTATAATTTCCCTCTGTTGTCAAATCAAATGCAACACTATTGTTATTCAAAAGACATACCCCATTAGACTTTTAGGTATAGGGTTTCCCCCATGGGGGAAATGTCGCTTTTCGATTCTTTTATAACTCAAGTCTTTATTCCATTAAAGACAATTCGGTCTGGTAGGCTTCTTGAGCGGACATTAAACCGAGTATGGATCGTATGCGTTTATTTATCTTACCAGCTGCTTCTGATATATAGTCAGAAGTAAAATGATGTAACGATTTACCTTTCGGTATAAACTCTCTTAAGAGTTTATTGAAATTCTCGTTAGACCCCCGTTCCCATGATGCGTAAGCATGACAAAAATAAATAGATAAATCATCGTTTTCAAGCTCAGATACTTTCGCAAACTCAGATCCATTATCAAATGTAATAGTTTTAAACTGATGAGGGCTGTTTTCTACAAGTGTTTGATAAGCCGTTAATACAGTCTCGCTTTTATAATCCTCAATCTTCATTGCTATAGCGAAGCGTGTTTTCCGTTCGACTAATGTAATGGCTGCCGGCTCTTCTTTATGGCGTTTTCCCTTTACTAAGTCAGCTTCCCAATGACCAAATTCCGAGCGGTCTAACACACTTGATGCTCGGTCCGAAATACTGGTACCCAGAACTTTCTTATTTCGTCCCTTTGGACGACTGTGCTTATTTTTTCTTGGTTTCAAACGATACATCATAGGTAAATCATGGGGCTTGATACACAGCGCATTTTGTCGAATGTAGCGATAGACGGTTTTGAAACAAGGCACTCTTTAGACGGTTTTGAAACAAGGCACTCTTTCCTTAGGATGTTTTAAAACATAGGACATCACAAATGTTTTAATATTGTGAGTTCGCTCTTTTCCTTTGAAAACACCATTGTGGTGAGCTTTCTTTAATTTATACCAAAAGCGTCCAGAGTAAGCTTGCATACCTTTTGATTGACTGCGTTGTCTATTCTTTAAATAAGTGACTTCACCAAAGTCAGCTAGATACTTCTCGACTTTTTTACCTTGACTAATTTGGACGACGGTACCCCGTTTGATTTCACGTGAAATAGTTGATTTATTTCGGCCAAGCAAACGGGCAATCTCAGCTTGCTTTTTGTCTTCTTTTAGCCATTGTTCGATCAGTTCACGTTCCGTGAATTTCAAATGCCCTTTAGATTTCTTTGTGTTAAAATGAGTGTGTGACATGAAGATTCTCTCCTTATACTATGTTGTGGTGACTTAAGTATAACGAATCTTCATGTCTTTTTTTAGTGTTGCGTTTCATCTTACAACACACCATAATAATAAGCACCATAATGCTTAAAAAAACGACCAACCACTAATTGTTTGTTATTGCCATCAATCATTTATGTTATATTATGTCTAACGACGATGATTAGGAAAAATCAAGTGGAACGGATAGTATGAGTATTGGAGAAGAGGAGGTCTTTGAATGTCAAAAGAATTACACATAGCGATAGTAGATGATGAAAACATTCAACTCGATGCGATGAAGTCACTGATCAATCAAACAATCAAAGAAATGGGTCTACACGCAAAAGTATCCTCCTATTCAAGTGGAGAAGCCTTTCTTTTTGAGTTAGAAGACAACAAGGGCTTAGATATTGTATTCTTGGACATCGAGATGAAGCAGATTAATGGGTTGGAAGTGGCTAAGAAAATAAGAGAAATAGACCATGAAGTGACGCTCGTCTTTGCGACCGCATTCGCCGAATATGCCGTTCAAGGTTATGAAGTCCAGGCACTGGATTACCTACTCAAACCCATTGAAAGAGACAAAATTAAGCAAGTCATTCAAAGACATCTCGATAAAAAACCCTTAGTGAAAGAAACCTTAACACTGGAAGCAGAAGGTGAGATGCATAAACTTCTACTGGATGATATTCTGTACATTGAAGTCATTAAACGTGAATGTGAGATTCATTTAAACAATCAAGTGATAACCGTCACTCGTCCTTTAAAAGAATTGGAGGACAAGCTTAACGCTGACTTTATCCAGACTCACCGAAGTTACTTAGTCAATGTCGCTCACATCCATCGCCTATTAAAAACAGATGTTGAATTATCCAACGGACAAACCGTCCCTGTTTCTAGGCGTCTCGCTAAAACAGTTCAAGAAAAATTTATTGCCTTTAATAAAGGAGCGGTGTTTTACAATGACTGATTGGATAGGACTAACCGTCGTACTTATTATCCTTCTCAGTGCAGGGATAGTTATAGTTAGGCAAAAAAAGAGCATTGATTTTTATAAAATACAAGAAAAGGAACTCGACCAATACAGTGTAGAAGTCGAAACGATTTATAGACAGATGAGAGGCATTCGTCATGACTATCGCAATCATTTACAGGTGATGCACACCTTAATGAATGACCACCGTCTGGATGAACTGGATGCATATATTAAACAGCTGACCAATGAATTGAATCAAGTCGATACGATCATTCAAACAGGAAATACGATGATAGATGCCATCGTTAATACAAAGTTGACAGCTGCTAAACAAAAAGGGATTTCCCTCTATGCGACAGCCATTGCTCCAAATGAACTGGGTGTAGAGCATGTCGATTTAGCAATTATATTGGGTAACTTGCTGACTAATGCTATAGAAGCGACTGAGAAAGAATCCAGTTCTTCTGATGAACGTTTTATTCGTTTATACATAGCACCAATGAAAAACACGTTATATATTAATGTGACGAACACGATGACAGAGAATCCAAAACCTTCTCTGTTTTCATTAAAAAGCATCAACAGAAGAGGCTATGGCTTGTACCGAATTGACCAGGCAGTGGAGAGGTATCAAGGCATGGTCAACCGTAAATGGGAAGATGGCGTGTTTGCGACAGAAGTGACATTGCCGCTTAAAAACCGTTCGTAACCAAATACTAACCATTCATACACTTCTGAATAGGGAGTGTATTTTTTTTGGTAAGATACGATTGAGGTGATGAAGATGAAAGAAAAAGTGAAGTATACAAAAATTCTATTGAAGGAATTATATGCATTCAAACCGACAGTATTTATAGCCATTCTATTAGCTACCCTTATTAGCGCGGCCTTACCCTTACTCCAATTGCTTTTATCTGCTTTTGTGATTCAGTGGTTAATGGAAGGGGTAGCGATTAGAGAATACCTACTAAGATTACTCGTATTTATTGCTCTTATTGGCATCGCTCAAATGGGTAACTACTATTTTATGCTCTACCAAGAAGAGAATATGAACCATTTGAGAGATTTCATGAGAAATAAAATTGAAACGAAGTATTTGAAGCTGGATTATCCGCTCATTATAGGAAAAGAAGCGCAGGAGAGATACAACAATGCCAGTGAATTGACCGATAACAACACGACCCTTTTTGGCCGATTAGTAACAGAAATTATTGAATTATGCAGTTCATTTCTAGGGGTTGTTTTGTATATCAATATATTAAGTCAATTAGAATCTCTGTTTCTTGTTTTAGTGGGTGTGTTTCTGCTCATCGTTGTCTTCTTTAACGTATGGCAAGTGAAGATGGACCGGAAATTATTTCAAGCGAAAGCAGCCAATTCTCAAAAATTACGTTACTTGAAAAAAGTGTATGGGGAATCCCGTATCACTAAAGATGTACGTATTTTCCAGATGAAAGACTGGTTCAAGCAGATTGAAGATAAAACAATTGCGGAATACCACCGGCTTATCAAACCGAAAGTAAAGTTGACATGGACAGAAAGTACTCTGGTAAATATAGGGATTATCGGTCTATCTGCCTTATCTTATATTAGAAGTGTTCAATTGATTGCGGCAGGAGCGATTCCGGTTTCTAACTTTGTCATCTTTGCCGGGTCTGTCACGATCTTAGCTCAAACCATCATGACCTTAGTCAACGCTATAGGCAAAATGAATACGAGTCTAAACGAGACAAAAAAATATGATGACTTTATGTCTCAAGGTCAAATATTTAACCATGGAGAAGGCAGACCTTTGCCAAAAGAACCTCTGTCGATTGAATTAAAAAATGTGACCTATACTTATCCAAATAATGATACATCAACGATAAACAATGTATCTTTAACCATTAAACCATACGAAAATTTAGCTATAGTAGGAGAAAACGGGGCTGGGAAATCGACACTGACTAATTTAATTGCCGGTTTACTTAAACCAGATACTGGAGAAATTTATATTAACGGAGTAGCTCAGAGTGAGTTTAACATTTCAGACTATTATGCTTTATTTGCGCCTGTATTTCAGGAGAAGTTTTTATTGACTTATTCCATTAAAGAAACGGTCATTCAAGGCTTGCCCTTTGATGAATTAAAGTATAATCGTGTTTTGAAACAAATTGGCTTGGCTGACATCATTTCAAAGTTCAAGTCAAGAGACGAGACAAAAATTGTGCGCGCTGTTTATCCAGATGGAGTGAATTTGTCGGGAGGGCAGTTACAAAAATTGAAACTAGCTCAAGCCTTATATAAAGACGCACCCGTTCTCTTACTGGATGAACCGACTGCGGCTTTGGATCCGATCGCCGAACATCAGATTTATCAGGATTACTTCCAGTTTTCTAAAGATAAATTATCTATTTTTATATCTCACCGACTTTCGTCTACCCGTTTTTGTGATCGCATTATTTACATCAAAAATGGAGATATAACAGAAGTCGGAACGCACGAAGAATTAATGGCTGAGCAAAAAGATTACTTTAAGCTTTACGAAGCACAAGCCTATTACTATAAACATGATAAGGAAGAAAAAGAGGAAGAAGACGAGCCAGTCGTAACAGGAGGGGTGATTTAATGGAAAAGCTGACCGTGTATAAACGTGCCTTTAAAGATTTGTTTAGAGTTGGCAAAACTTACTATGTTCTGTTCTTTGTCCAATCATTGGCGAGATACAGTTTGCCTTTTATCGGCTACATCTATATGACCCAAATTGTGGATGCTTTAACAAGAGATGACATGACATGCATCCCTTCTTTAATCATGCAGTATTTGGTCATCTTGTTGGTGTTGCAACTGATTTCTGGATGGATAGACCCGCTAATCACTCATGAGGATTCTCTGTTTTTAAGAAAACTCTTTGCTGAACCAAATAAAAAGATGTTAACTATGCATTACCATTATGCGGAAAGTTCAGAAGTAAGAGAAGAATTAGAAATCATCAACCGAAATATGATGAACAGCCAATCTTCTCTTCCGATGATCAATGTCCGTATAAAAGAAATGATGCCTGGATTGGTCAGTATTATATGGGGGGTTATTTTACTCACTCCGTTATTTAGAGTAGACACCGGCTTACTACCAGACGACTTTTGGTGGATGCACCCAAGTCTTGTTATCAGTGTCTTTCTTCTACTGATTGGAATCAGTGTATGGATTCAAATCGCGTCATCCAAAAAATCAGGTGAACGGCTAAAAGCGCTTCTTGCGGAATTGAAAGAATCTAATGCCCGATTTTTCTATGAAGATGGGATCCTTCAGGACTTTAAGTCCGGAAAAGAAATGCGCCTCTACAATTTAACTGAAAAAATGATCGAAAATAAAAGAGCTGAGTCTGAACAGACAGGGAGATTACTGTCTGAAAACTATAAACGCTTTCGATCCATGATGATCCCTACTACCGGCTTATTTCAGGTGATGACCTATTTGACCTATGCCTATGTCGGCTTGCTTGTTTTAATCGGAGCTTTACCTGTTGCTTTGATTATTCAACTTTCCAGCGCACTCAGTCAAATGGTCTCTGCTTTACCAGATGTTATCCAGCACGGCATGATGATGATTTCTTCACCAGGTGAATTAGAGCAGTATTATGCATTCATGGACTTGCCTGATGACGAGGTCGTCGGCAGTTTACCTGTAGAAAAAAGGTTAGATAATGACTATCATTTCGCAATAGAGAATATGAGTTTTTCTTATCCCGGCTCAGATGAAACAGTCCTAAAGAACATCACTGAAAAGTTTGAAGTCGGTAAAAAGTATGCCATAGTTGGAGAAAATGGCTCAGGTAAAACAACGTTTATTAAGCTACTGACTCGTTTATATGAACCGAGTGAAGGGACAATAAAAATGAATAAAATCGATGCCCATAAGTATGATTTAAGAGAATACTTCAATCTGTTTGGCGTTGTCTTCCAGGACTACCATCTAGTCGGATTTTCATTGGGACAAAACGTTTCTGTAAAACCCTCTTTTGATAGAAAGAAAGTGTTGTCTACCTTAGATAAAGTCGGGTTAGGCGACTTCGTTAGAAATCTACCCAATCAGGAAGAAACCTACCTGGGAACAGAATTTGAAGAATCAGGCGTCAGTGTCTCTGGGGGCCAAGAACAGAAAATAGCCATCGCTCGGTCTTTATATAAGGATGCACCAGTTATGATTTTAGATGAGCCGACCGCTGCACTGGACCCAATGACTGAATTTGAAATATATCAAAACTTTGATAACTTAGTAAAAGATAAAACAGCTTTTTATATTTCCCATAGACTCTCAAGCTCCAAATTCTGCGATGAAATACTCGTCTTTGATCAAGGGGAGATCGTACAAAGAGGCACACACAAAGAACTGGTGAATGAAAAAGGAAAGTACCAGGAATTATGGAGTGCACAGGCACAGTATTATCAGTAAGTAAGAGTGAAAGTGAGAGAATTGAAGTTTAGCGTTTTTTGTTGACATGAACTCCATTTTTTTCGTTAAAAATGCAGTTCATTGGTAAATGCCAAAGCTGAACTCAACATTTCTGTTTGAAAGTGAAGTTCAGCAAATAATAATCTACTAAACTCAACTTAAAGCAGAAATATTTAATAAGAATTTGGTGTGTTGCATTTCATCTTACAACACACCAATTTATAATTTCAAAAGTTATTCAAGAGAGAATGAGTCCTTTAACTTCTTCCTACATCGATCATAGGCACTTTGCACTTGGGTTTCGCTAATGACCAATTGTTTCGCTATTTCTCTAACACTGTCACCTTTTTGATAATTGAAGAATACTTTACGTTCTAGAGATGACAATGAATCAATAAATAAGTTATGGACTTCTTTCAATTCAATCATATCTTGAGCTGATATATGATAATGATTTTCAATCTGATCTAACAGATTGATTTCACTTTGACTTTTATTACTTTGGTATTCAAGTGACAACTCTCTAACACCTCCACCACGCTTATAAGCCTGGTCAGCACGACAAAGATTAATGATTCGGTTCTTATATAATAATTTAAAGAAACCTGAAAATCGGTGTTGCTTTGCTGGATCATACATATCGATGGCTTCTAACATAATAATTTGGCCTTCTTGATAATAATCTTC
>DYWT01000195.1 GCA_020742515.1 Sporosarcina psychrophila | reverse complement strand
TTGGGATAATGCCCCACAGGAATCATTCTTCGGTCATTTTAAGGATGAAACAACTATTAAAGACTGTGAAACGTTAGAAGAAGTAAAACGAGAAATTAAGAGTTATATGACTTATTACAACCATTATCGAGACCAGTGGAATTTAAAGAAGCTGCCGCCTGTAAAATACAGACAGCAGCTTCAACAAGTCGCCTAGGCTTTTTTAAAATGTCCTTTACAAAGGGTATAGTTTACGGATATGATTCGGTGATTGTGGCTTTTTGGTTGAGCAGAAACCGCTTTATAACTTATTCCTATATAAATTGAATGTATGAAGAACCATATAAACAGTGAAGGCGCTTTTCAATCGGGAGGCATCCCCTGGCTCCGCAGCGTGTTCAATGAAATTCTTAATTTCAACATATAGAGAAATTTAAAACCCCATTAAGCAGTGTAAGGCAATAAAACAGCTATAATAGGTATAGAGCTAGTTGAATTGTGATTTAGGGAGTGTACTATACATGCAAAGTTTCGTTGTAATGCAAGGTCAGACATATCAAGAAGAAAAAGAATTAGGGATCATTTGGTCACTGCAACAAGATAGTAGTGGGAAAGAACGTCATTCACGGCTACGAATGATAGAGGTCAATGAAGGGGATCGCATATTTCATTATGTAAAAGGACATATTGTGGCGATTAGCGTTGCTAAAACAGGATGCCAGATAGCGGGTAAGCCATCAACTATGCCAAGTCATGAACACACGGATGATAACGGGTATTTGGTGGAATTGGACTATCATGAGCTTGAAGTGCCTGTCAATGTACGTTCGAAATTCGAGGAGATTTTGCCACTTCTGCCAATTAAATATTCACCGTTCCAAGCAGATGCAAATGGTAATCAGGGGTATTTGTATCCTTGCAATGAGGAATTATCAATAAAATTATTGGAGATAATTGGTGACCTTAATATTTATCGTGTAGATGAAGAACAGCTAGAGTTAGCAATTGGTACGGTGCTACGAACAGAGCGTAACACATTCGTTCCGATGATAACTGAAACAGAAGGAGAATTGAAAACAAAGATTCGTTTAGGTCAAAAAAAGTTTAGAGCAGGTTTAATCCCGTTGTGGAATCACAAATGTGTGCTATGTGAGATTGAGTTGCCTGTGCTACTCCGCGCAAGCTATTCCAAGCCATGGAAAGACAGTACGGACGTTGAAAAAGTTGATCCTCATAACGGTGTACTTCTTTGTTGTAATCATGATGCACTCTATAAGAACGGATTTATCGCATTTGATGGACAAGGTAGGTTGCATATCTCCTCACAGATTCCAGAAGAGGACTACGAGAAATACAGTATACACCCAAAAATGAAGATTGCTCGAAACGCGGAAAACAAGCCTTATTTTAAATGGCATAAAAGAAATTTGTTTATAGAGTAAAGGATAAAAGGTGATTTATGCTTATTTATTACCTCTAAAGGATTAGGAAGTCCGTCCTTCAATGTTTATCGGTAGAGCATGAGTTGAATGCGTGCATTATTTAGAAAAAAATTGAAATAAAGAATTCCAATGAACCGCTACGGCTACACGGTGTCCAGTTACTGGCACCGAATAGCCGCCTTGGCTCAGTTTATACACCGGATTCAATGGTTCAACCTATATAGATTGGCGTTTTGTAAGTGGAAATAAAAATCAGAAAATTAGAGACTGCAACCGTTCATAAAATTAATCAATTAGCTAAAGAAAAAGGGCTTTCCAGACCAAAACAGTTAATTTTTTATTGAACATACTCTATTTCATGAAAGTAAAGACGAAAATCCTTCTGATTTTCTCCTTGGTTTTTCATTTTTAGTTTACCTTCATATAACGATTCTCCTGTTTTTAAATCGCCTATAAAAATACTATGTCCGTTATTTGTTAAATGAATGGCATATAGTTTTCCATTCATTACCTTAATATAAGGGGACTCCTCATTTTTAGTATCTACTATATCAAATGTCAGTTTTTTGTCCCATTTCTCGTTTTCAATATCATACTGGTTGACTTCTAAACCATTCGCAGACTGTGATGGAATAAAGATTGTAGAATTAAAGATAGCAGAGTCACCACTTATAGATTCAAGTATTTCAGCAGGTTCCACTATTTTATTAAATTGATTATTTTCTATATCGTAAACGATGAATTCATTAGCGACTATATTCGTTTCACCATCGCTATGTCCCATTTCATCTTCAGAAGTCTCTATTTTAATTAAAAGATATTTGTTTCTTTGAATTGAGTTGTAATCATTTATAATTCTTAAATCAGACCAACCATTCTTTACTAACGGAATAGAAGCGATCGCATTATCGGTTAGTAATTTTTGCTCCTTCATATCAAATGTATAGACACGTAATTCATCTCCACTATTTATCCGGGAGCCTCGTGTAATGACCTTTAATTCACCTTCTATAACTTGGACATCCTCAACCTGCATCCAACCGTAATTTTCCTTATCCGGTACATCTAACTGGATAGACGAAACTTCTTCTGATTTTTTATTGAGTACTTCAATATCAAAGGTTAAATCCTTCATAGGGTGTACATGGTTTTTCGCTTTAATACTCGCATATGCTACTAAATTTTCATCTTCAAAAAACTGAGTAGGCGTTAAATCCTTACTTCGCATAAAATTCTTATGCTTTTCTACCAATTCTTCAAGAAGATATGGAACACCCATTCCCGACATTTTTTGAATAAAGGACAGATTATATGGGTCGATGGTTTCTTCATTTGTAATTTGTAAAGGTTGATACAGATGGTCCGCATAGTAATCACCGTGTAGAATTAAATTTTTAACTTCATCCTCATTGCCATGTACTTTTTCAAATTCAATACTAATATGCTCATTTCTAGCAAAACTTGATTGTATATAAAAAGTGCCAAGTACTATTAACGTAACCAAACAAATCGAAATGGTTTTCCAGTAGCGTTTCATTTATGTGACCTCCCATCAAACTCTTATTTTATTCTTTAGTAGAAAATTACCCGTCCAAATGGCGCAAGCTAAAACGAGTAGACCTGCTACTAATTCCAGGAAAAATAGTTCTATTGGATAAAAATAATTACCTAACATGAACTCATTTATAAATATGGGTGCGAAGAAGATTAAAATGGAAACAGCACAATAGAGAATGCCATAAATAATCCCTTTAATGCGAAAAGAACGTTCAAACAAAATAGCCGTAAAAACAATAAACACAGCTGCTATTCCACCACTATAATAAAGAACAAACTCAATAAAAGTGCTTGGAAACAGAGTCGTCAAATAATTAATATTGGTAATCGTATTAACAGAGAGATCGGTACGAAACTCACCGGGAACCATCCACTGTAAAACTTGACTTTCAACTGGCAATAATACGATTTGTAATGCAACGAGACCTAAAACAAATAGTAAGATCGTTGTAGCCTTTGCAAAATAGACGTTAATACGCGCTGTTGGCAACATGAGCAAACGATAACTAAATGTATTTTTTCCAAACCAATCACGATACCAAATAAAAAAAACGTAAATAATTAATACTACACCACAAAGCATAATGGGGCCCAAAAACCAAACTGACTGAGAAAAATCTAAAAATGACATTTTTCCATATTGTTCGATAAACTCGTCCTTCGGCACTAAATCCTTGTAAATGACTACATTTGCCCGATTTAAATAGGCTCGCGATTCAACAATCAACCCAATGATTTGCGAAAGAATCGTAACACCAAGTAAAACGAGATAGAGCTTTAAAAAACGTTTCACTTCGAAATCGACTAACTTCAAATAACGTTTCATGCTTGATACACCTCTCTCATGACATCGATTACCGATTTCCCTTCATTTTCCCTTACTTCTTCTGCATCGAATTCTTTTAAAACAATGCCGTCATCAAGTAATACAACTTTATCAATTAAATGTTCGATATCATTAATTTCATGTGTCGTTATAATGACTCCACGGTCTTCAATTAAATGACTCGTAAATACATCGGCAATTTGTTCACGACTAAATATATCAATCCCTGAAAAAGGTTCGTCCATTAGGACATAATCGACATCCATTGCTAAACCGAGTATAAGGTTCACTTTTGCGGTATTACCTTTTGATAGTTCAGAAATGCGATCCGTTTCGTTTAGTTTGAAAAATCGGAGAAGTTCAGTGGCACGATCCTGATTCCAGCAGTCGTAAAAATCAGCCATAAATACAAACGCATCCCGTATTTGCATTTGCGGCAACATCGTTATTGCGTCTGGTATAAAGGTGATCTTTTCATAGCTCCCTTTATGAATTTTTTCACCATCAATGAGAATTTCACCACTATTAATGGGGGTTAATGCCATAATTGCTTTCATAATTGTTGTTTTCCCGACACCATTAATGCCAATTAAACAAGTGATTTCCCCTTTTTTAGCAGTAAAAGAAACGTCTTTTAACACTTTCTTCCTACCAAATTTTTTTGTTATATTTTTTATTTCAATCATAAAGATCCCCCCATTTAATTCATTTCCCTTTCATACTTGTTCTTCACTAAATTCAAGGCCTCATGTACAGGTACATTGATTGAGCGAACTGCATGAACAAACGTATTAACCGCCTCTAAAATCAATTCCTCTCTTACCATTTTTAGCACCTGCTCATCCTTCGTAATGCGACTTGGCAAATTCCCCTCCGTAAAAATCAACCCTTGTTCCTCCATTTCTTTATACGCCCGCTGCGCCGTATTTGGATTTATCTTCAGCTGATTAGCTAGTTCCCTTCTAGATGGAATTTCTTGACCCGGTTCAAAGGTACCTGTTGCAATTTGTTCTTTAAAATGCTGAATCACTTGCACATAAACAGGATCGCGATTATTAAATTTTACATCCATAGACCCAACTCCTAATAAACATAATGTATTTACGCATTCTCTGTATTAAGCGGGTAATACAGTGATAGCAAAAAAATGTACGAAACTCCATTTATTGTGACTGTATTAAGTCTCTAATACAGTCACGATAAAAAAATGCGTTTTGGAAAACAACGATGTGTATTAAGTCGTTAATACGCAATGTACTTTGTATTATATACTTAATACACTTTTAATGTCAACAACAATATCAGAATTTAGTAACTATATAGGTTGAACAAATGAATACGGCATAGGCGCTTTATAAGGGATAGAATTAGAAATCCTGCTAATATCGCTTCGCCGCTTTGTGGATGCCTCCCGCGATAAGCCGGAAAGGAGAGCACTTTCAGTCTTATCGCTCCGGTTATCACGAAGTCGCGCCTTCGCTGGATGGTCTATTTGAGAAAGCGCATTTTGTTATTTGTGGTGAAATCTGCAATCTGGTGTGTCATAAATCGAGC
>DYWT01000194.1 GCA_020742515.1 Sporosarcina psychrophila | reverse complement strand
ACTCCGGAGGTAGGAATCGAACCTACGACCGATCGGTTAACAGCCGATTGCTCTACCGCTGAGCTACTTCGGAATAGTAAATAACCTTACAGAACTCATTCTAACCAAATAACTTATCGTTATTCATTTTTTCTCTAGGCGTAAATAACTTCCAAAAGAGCTTTACTTTAGAAAAACCGACAGAAGCATAACGCTTCTGTCGTCAGATGATCTCCAATAACTAAACCTGCATCTTTTTTAGAAACGGTTTTTGCGGGCATTATTATCATTATTCTTACGCTCTTTGTCCGTGTTTCGTTCCTTAAGCTGATTGACATCAAAATCAGTCCCGAACTCTGTACGATCTTGGTTGTTGTTTTGATTCCTGTTCTTGTTGTCGTTCTGGTTTCTATTTTTATCGTTTGTCATGGATATTCACCTCCGTCCAAACTAATATGTGCAAAGAAAGTTTTTTTAGTCATTGGAAGTTTTTTCATCTCTTTTTATTGAGTAAACAAAAAAATTATGAGTTGATGTAGTAAATGCTAATATAAATCAACGCAAGCGCCTTTCATGTGGCAGCCGGAGCGTTGAGTTTGGCATGTAAATACTTGCCAACGCTAAACCTGAAAAGCCTCACTGTAGTAAAGAGTGCTTTCATGCTAAAATCAGGTGAAACAAGCATTTATTTATATTGCAAAAGGGGCCGGTAATCATTTTAAAACGATTGGTCGTCACAGGTTACAAACCGCATGAACTCGGTATATTCGATGACAAGCATCCGGGAGTACAATTCATTAAAAAAGCATTGGAAAAACGGCTTGTCGCCTTGCTCGATGATGGTTTGGAATGGGTTATTATCAGCGGTCAGCTGGGGATTGAGACGTGGGCAGCGGACGTCGTCATCGAGTTAAAAAAAGAATATACTGAGTTGAAATATGCTGTTATCACTCCTTTCAATGAACAGGAGAAAAATTGGAACGATATGAAAAAGGAAAAATATCATACAATCATTGCCTTGGCTGATTATCATACGAGTCTAACGAATAGGTCCTATGAAGCTCCTTGGCAATTCATCGAAAAAGACAAGTTTTTCATGCGTAATTCTGATGGAATACTCATTGTCTATGATGAGGAAAATGACGGCTCGCCGAAGTTTGTAAAAAAAGCAGCAGAAAAGTACGCGGAACGTTCCGATTACCAAGTCCTCACAATTAGTGCAGATGATTTGCAAGTGATTGCTGAGGAAGAACAAATGAATGAATGGCAATAAGATATATTATCCCTTGACGCTTCCCTATTCTTATGATAAGATGATTCTTGTTAACAATAAGGTAATGCTTAAGATTTGAATATCTGGCATTCTACGTACTGTTTTTGAGAATACTTATTCACACTGGCGCGGCTAAAGGGTCGCAAGGACGTAAAAGTAGGTAGGGTTTACGTTGCTTAAGTTAGAAAGCACCCAGTGGAACAATGACCGCGGCACTGAAAGCTTATCCTTTCTATGGAAATTATTCCCCGAATAATCGGGATGAAAAATTAAATTCAAAAGTATAGTGTTACCTGAAAAATAAAGGGATGCTCCTCAAATGGGAGCATCCCTTTTCCAATTTCATTTCTTCCTAGTTATAAAATTGCCTTGTTGTAAAGTTCATATTACAATACAGAAAAAAGAAGGTGGTTATGAATTGGATATTTACGCACACAGGGGTTCATCGGGCACACATCCGGAAAACACGATTGCTGCCTTTTACGAAGCTTCCCGTCTTCCCATTTACGGTGTAGAATTTGATGTTCATTTAACTAAAGACGGTGAACTCGTTGTCATTCATGATGAAACAATCGATAGAACTTCGGATGGTATGGGATTTGTGAAAGATATGACGTTTGCTGAATTAAGGACTTTTGATTTTGGTAGCTGGTTTTCTAATAAGTGCCAAGGTGAATTGATTCCGACGCTACGTGAAGTCCTTGACGTTTTTTCTAAGACTTCCCACCATTTGAATATCGAACTAAAATCGGATATTTTCCCTTATGAGGGAATGCCGGAGAAAGTTGTTGAAATGGTTCAGCAGTTAAAACTCGATACACGGGTCGTCATCTCATCATTTGATCACGGAGCAATTCGGGCGGTGAAAAAAATCGCGCCTCACATCGAAACCGCCGCTTTGTTCATGGAAGTATTAGTCGATCCGCTCGATTATCTGGGTAATATACCTGCAGATGCACTCCATATCTCATTGCCTTCCGCAGTCCGTTCATCAATGAGAAAAGTAGTAGAGGAGGACGCAGTCGTTCGAGTCTTCACAGTCAATGAAGAAAAATATGCAGCAACACTAAGAAAAATCGGTGTCACCGCAATTTTTACAGACCACCCAGAGAAAATGATGAATTATTTGGCTCGAAATAGTTGAGCAGATGACCCGGCTTTTTTATTCCATCATACTCTAGATTGTGTTGTCATCTTTCTGATAAACATAATTTACATCCATCTGTCTGTTGCATAGTTTGCCGGAAATGTTCCGAACTTGATGAAGTGTTGTCTACTTTTCACTCTGCGTTTTAAACGTTCCAGTAAATTTTGATGACTTTCACCGAAATAGTGGTTACTTCTAGGATAACGTTGTCTTCTAGTTATTTTCCTTAATTAGCACAAGCGCGGATGAAACCTTCAAATATACGCAGGGAGGCCGCATCCCCTTTGACCGACAGTAGCTCAGGATGCCATTGGACTCCTAATACGAATTGTTGGTCAGTACCTTCAATTGCCTCTATAATTCCATCGTTCGCCACACCCGTAACTGCGAAAACTGGCGGTACGACTTTCAACGATTGATGGTGGTACGAATTCACTTGAATGCGTTCACTCCCTGCAAGCGTTTCAAGTAAACTTCCTTTTTCTACTTGAACATAATGTGAAGAATGTGTATTAGGTGCTTTTTGCATGTGCTGAAGAATCGGACCTTCGTTTTGTTTATGCAAATCTTGATACACAGAACCTCCAACTGCGACATTCAATACTTGAAGCCCCCTGCAAATACCTAGTATCGGTTTTCCTGTTTTTAACATTCGGCGTGCAAGTTCAAGCTCGATAGAATCTCTGCTCGGTGAGACTTCTCCGAGATATGCATGAGGCTCTTCATTAAACAACATCGGATTAATATCATTTCCCCCGGATAATAAGAGACCGTCAAGTATTCCGATCAATTGATCTACATCCTTCTCAATCCCGACTGGAACAATCAACGGCAAACCACCTGCACTGATGACAGCACGGACATATTCGCTATTAAGGAAGTACTTATCGTTTATCTCCACATCTGCCGTAATTCCAATAACTGGTTTCATCAACAAATCCCCCTTGAACTTACTCATCAGTTTTCATTCACGCGTATAGTCCGCGCATGCCCTTCCCGCTTGTCTTCCGGAAAAAATACAGCCTCCAAGAAATGTCCCTTCCAACGAGCGATAGCCATGGACTCCGCCTCCGCCAAATCCGGCCACTTCACCCGCCGCATATAGTCCCGGTATCGGATTTCCAATCACGTCGAGAACCCGTCCTTCTAAGTTAGTTTGCAAACCGCCAAGCGTCTTTCGACTAACAATGTGTAACCGCACTGCTATTAACGGCCCTTTTTTCGGATTAAGTAGCTTATGAGGAGACGCAACTCTTATTAACTTATCCCCAATATATTGGCGTGCTCCACGTAAGGCCGCAATTTGTAGATCCTTCGTAAACTTATTATCCATTTCCCGATCTCTCGCAATGACCTGCCGTTCGATATCGGCTAGCTTCACTAAATTATCACCCGTTATTTCATTCATTCCAGCGACAAGCTCTGATAATGTATTGGCTACAACAAAATCTTCGCCATTGTCCATGAAGGCTTTGACGGGAGCAGTCGGCCCCGGTAGAGCCCTTTGCAGCACCATTCTAATACTTTTTCCTGTTAAATCCGGATTTTGCTCAGATCCGGATAACGCAAATTCTTTTTCGATAATCGACTGTGTCAAAATGAACCATGAATAATCATAGCCGGTTGCCCGTAATGCCTCTAGTGTACCTAATGTATCGAATCCCGGAAAATTCGGGGATGGCAACCGTTGTCCCTTGGCGTCCAACCAAAGTGAGGAAGGGCCTGGAAGTATACGGATTCCGTGATTTGCCCAGATCGGATTCCAATTTTTCACACCTTCCGTATAGTGCCACATTCGGTCTCTGTTGACGATTCGGCCGCCGGCTTGCTCCGTAATTGCAAGCATCCGACCATCCACATGTGCAGGGACCCCCGAAATCATATCTTTCGGGGGTTCCCCTAAACGGGATGGCCAGTTTTTCCGGATCAGCTCAAGGTTTGCTCCCATACCCCCGCTCGTTACCAATACTGCTTTCGCATAAAACTCAAAGTCACCGATGACTTCCCGTGAACTCGCTTCACCGCGGGCCGCAGAGCTAGGTACAAGTACAGCACCACGTGCTCCCGTAACCGCCCCATTTTCAGTAATCAATTCATCGACACGGTGGCGTGGAAGATAGTCAACTAACCCTTTCTCCAGCGCAATCCTCATTTTATCCTCAAAAGGTTTGACAATTCCGGGCCCTGTCCCCCAAACAATATGAAAGCGGGGGACCGAATTACCAGGCCCTTCAGCTAGATGCCCGCCGCGTTCCGCCCAGCCGACAACGGGGAAGAATCGGACTCCTTGCGCGTGCAGCCATTCTCTTTTCTCGCCTGCCGCGAACTTGACATAGGCTTCAGCCCACTTCTTTCCCCAGTAATCTTCATCCTCATCACGATCAAAACCAGCAGTCCCCTGCCAGTCCTGCCAAGCAAGTTCGTGCGAATCTCTAATACCTAACCTCCGTTGTTCCGGTGAATCAACCAGAAATAATCCACCAAAAGACCACCAAGCCTGCCCGCCAAGAGAAGCCTCCGGTTCTTGGTCAAGCAGAAGAACCTTTTTTCCCTCATTTGTAATTTCTGCTGTTGCCACCAATCCTGCTAAACCGGCACCCACAACAATGGCATCATAGGTCATCGCATTGCCCCCTATCCTCAAGCAGATAAAGTGAAACTCAATCAGTGGGCGTTTTCCTATTCCCCCACTGATTGTTAGTTGAACCATCCGGGCTTATACGGGCAGCTTATCCCCCGCTAACTCTTCTTGTTTCGTTGAAGACGTGAAGTGGGGACCTCACTACCCGTCAATGCGGGATAAACTGTTAATAAATTCTTCAATCTCAGCCTGTGTTTTACGGTCCTTGCTTACAAAACGACCCGCTTCAACACCGCTATGGAACGCTATAAAACTTGGAATTCCAAAAATAGAAAGCTCTCCACACAAATCGATAAATTCATCTCGATCTACATAGTAGAAATGATATTCTGGATAATCTGCTTCGATTCCAGGTAAAATCGGCTCAATCACCCGGCAGTCCGGACACCAATCTGCGGAGAACATAAAAATTGTTCGCTCCTCGTTTTTTAGCTTCTCAAATTGTTCCATTGATTGTAGTTTTTCCATTTGTAATCACTCCTATTTTTAGTTAATGGATACGATTTAATTGTATCATTACCGGAACCACTATTTCATATCTTCAGTTAATTTCCTAGCTACTAACCGCGAAAAAGTATTGGGTACCTGTCACCAAGTCAATTTGATGTCGAATCAACTCTCTTTAATTTTTTATGGATTAGCTTACCATATGAGGTTTCCATTGCGCAATATGAAAAGGACCCTGTCAGCTTATAAACTATACCCTTTGTAAAGGACATTTTAAAAAAGCCTAGGCGACTTGTTGAAGCTGCTGTCTGTATTTTACAGGCGGCAGCTTCTTTAAATTCCACTGGCCTCGATAATGGTTGTAATAAGTCATATAACTCTTAATTTCTCGTTTTACTTCTTCTAACGTTTCACAGTCTTTAATAGTTGTTTCATCCTTAAAATGACCGAAGAATGATTCCTGTGGGGCATTATCCCAA
>DYWT01000193.1 GCA_020742515.1 Sporosarcina psychrophila | reverse complement strand
CTTAAAAAGTATTAAACTAGCGTTTTAAATCAATACTCTTATTGTATCGGATTTTGGTGATTCTTGTCTATATAAGAAGAATAATATCCGTTAGTCCAAAATAACCCATTTTATTATTAAAAAGTATTTAAAACCCCCTCTCTACTACCAAAGTCACTATTCAACTATAATTTCTGTGTATTCCCACTCAATCCAAGTCCGTTCTCTGCTATTATTTTTTACTCCACATACAAAAACACCTCTTCCTGAAACCGGAAGAGGTGTCGAAATGCCTATTATACACTTATGATTTTTGTTTTTCAAGCTCTTCAAGGAATTTATTGTTAAGGACTTTGATATACGTCCCTTTCATTCCAAGTGAACGAGATTCGATAACGCCAGCACTTTCTAGTTTACGTAGCGCATTCACGATTACCGAACGCGTAATGCCAACACGGTCTGCAATTTTAGAAGCGACTAGCAAGCCTTCATTGCCGTCAAGTTCATTAAAAATATGCTCAATCGCTTCGTGTTCACTGTAAGAAAGTGAATTGATAGCCATTTGAACAACTGCTTTACTGCGTGCTTCGATTTCAATTTTCTCGGATTTCTCACGTAAGATTTCCATTCCAACAACTGTTGCACCATATTCCGCAAGAATCAAATCATCATCTTGGAACTCATCTTTAAGTCTTGCCAAGATTAGTGTACCAAGACGTTCACCGCCGCCGATGATTGGAACAATCGTTGTCAAGCCTTCTTTGAATAGCTCACGATTTTCAACCGGGAAAACAGTATGCGTGCTGTCCACATCCAAGTTAGAAGAAGTCTCTCTCACTTCAAACAAGCGGTTTGTATATTCTTCAGGGAATTTGCGGTCTATGAACATTTGTTTCATGCGTTCATTTTCAATTTGGTGATGTATTTCCAAACCAAGTAATTTCCCTTTTCTGCTTACGATAAACGCATTACAATCAATAACGGAGCTAAGCTTTTCAGCCATTTCCTTAAAGTTTACCGGTTTACCTGCTGATTCTTGTAGCATTGCGTTAATTTGACGTGTTTTTGATAATAAATTCATTTTCTTTTTTCCTCCTCAAGATACTTGCTAATCGTTTAAAGAATATTCTAAAGGTTTTTAATCATTAAATAAACTAAAACGTTTCAATTACAGGATAAATTGTGACAAATCTTTGTTTTTTGCGATACTTTTCAACTTCTCATCGACATAAGCTGGTGTTATTTTGATCGTTGCCGGCCCAATGTCAGCCGCTTCATACGAAAGCTCTTCAAGCAACTTCTCCAGAATAGTATGAAGCCGTCTAGCCCCAATGTTCTCAGTATCATCATTCACTTCGAATGCTATCTCAGCAAGTCTGCTGATTGCCTCATCAGTAAAATCCAAAACGACTTCTTCCGTATTGAGCAATTTTTCGTATTGACGGATAAGAGAAAAGTCAGGCTCTTTTAATATGCGTTCAAAATCGTTCTTTGTAAGCTTTTCCAGTTCCACCCGAATCGGAAATCGTCCTTGTAACTCAGGAATAATATCGGAAGGTTTTGACATATGGAAAGCCCCTGCCGCAATGAACAAGATGAAATCGGTCTTAACTGTACCGTACTTCGTCGACACAGTCGAGCCTTCAACGATTGGTAAAATGTCCCTCTGTACACCTTCGCGAGAAACATCTGTTGACGAACTGCCGCCACGGCTAGCGATTTTGTCCATCTCATCAATAAAGATGATTCCGGACTGCTCTGTCAATTCGATGGCCCGCCTTGAAATTTCATCATGATCAATCAGTTTGTCAGCCTCTTCTGCTTCAAGTGCAATTCGGGCTTCCTTCACTTTCATCTTCCGCTTGACGGTCTTTTTTGGCACAAGAGAAGAAAGTGCGTCTTGCATATTCGCGCCCATTTGTTCCATACCCGAACCTTGTAATGCGTCAAACATAGATGGTTGCTGCGCAGAAACTTCAACAGTGACCATGTGCTCTTCAAGTTCCCCTGCTTTAAGGCTTGTCGCAATCTCAGAACGTTTACGCTTCACTTCGGCTACTTCTGCATAATCAGGCTCTTCCTGTTCCACTTTTTGGCCAAAAAGCATTTCGAACGGATTTTGCATACCGCCCATTTTCTTTTTTTCAGGAACAAGTAATTCAATAAGCCGTTCTTCTGCAAGAATAACCGCATGTTCTTTCACAGTTTCACGCTGTTCTTCCTTAACGATTCGAATGCCCGCTTCAGTTAAATCTCTTATCATTGACTCGACATCTCGCCCTACATAGCCTACCTCTGTAAACTTCGTCGCTTCCACTTTAAGGAATGGCGCATTTACCAGCTTTGCAATTCTTCTCGCGATTTCAGTCTTTCCGACTCCTGTCGGGCCAATCATAAGAATATTTTTTGGTATGATTTCACTTTTTTCTTCATCAGAGAGCAAACTTCTTCTGTATCTATTACGGATTGCCACTGCCACTGCACGCTTGGCTTTGTCTTGGCCAATGATGTACCTGTCAAGATGAGCAGTCAATTCTTTGGGTGTCAGTTCTTGTCTCTTTGTCATTCGAGTACCTCCACAATAATATGGTCATTTGTATAGACACATATTTCCGAAGCAGTCTCCAGTGCCGCTTGGGCAATTTCAGCAGCAGTGAGCGAATGCCCACTATACTTTTTCAATGCCCGTCCAGCTGCAAGCGCATAATGACCTCCTGAACCAATTGCCAGAACGCCATCATCGGGCTCAATCACTTCTCCAGTTCCGGAAACGAGCAACAACTGCTCATTGTCCATTACGAGTAACATCGCCTCAAGCTTCCTTAGAATCCGGTCACCGCGCCATTCTTTCGCAAGTTCAACGGAAGCCCTTTGAAGGTTGCCGTTGTACTCCATCAACTTGGCTTCGAATAATTCAAATAACGTGAATGCGTCTGCTACAGAACCAGCAAAACCCGCCAGTACTTTACCGCCAAAGATTCGGCGTACTTTTTTTGCAGTATGTTTCATAACGACTGCATTTCCTACCGTCACTTGCCCATCGCCTGACATGGCACAAGACCCTTCATGGCGAATGGCAAAGATTGTCGTTGCATGGAATTCCATCAGATCATCCTCCTATGCTCGCGGATGCGTATTCATATATGTTTTTCTTAAATGCTCTTTTGTTATATGTGTATACACTTGCGTTGAAGATAAGTGACTGTGTCCAAGTAGCTCCTGAACGGTTCTCATGTCGGCGCCTCCTGCCAGAAGGTGAGTTGCAAAAGAATGACGAATCATATGCGGATAGATTTTCGAGTGGAGTGACGCGCGTTCCATCATCATGCTTAAGATATGGCGTACACCTCGGTCAGTCAGAGGATCGCCCCGTAAATTGACGAACAGCATGTCATGGTCTTTCTGTTTCATCAAATCCAGCCGGCTATTATCACGATAGGCATCAAGCGCGGATTGAGCAAAACTTCCGAACGGCACATAGCGTTCTTTACGACCTTTTCCCATGACCAAAACAATGCCAAGGTGGTCATCGATATCTTGCATTTTGATAGCTGTCAGCTCACTGACCCTTATGCCTGTTGCGTAGAGTAATTCAAGGAGGGCATAGTCACGTAGAGACTTTCTATCTTCTCCCTCACAGGAGGAAAATAGTACTTCCAGTTCCTCTTCATAAAAAAAAGCTGGCAACCGCCCTTCCTTCTTTGGATGATGAAGGGAACGGAACGCACTATCATCAATGCCATACCGGGCATTCGAAAACTTAAAAAAGGAACGAATAGAAGAGATTTTCCTAGAAATCGATGCTCTCGATAAACCTAGGTCATACAGTTCAGTGGCATAAAGCCTTGCTTCCGGATAAGCCACATCATTCAAATCTGTTATACCTTCAACTTCGAGAAATGACAAAAATGCATCTACATCTTTCTCATATTCCAATACTGTGTAAAATGAATAGTTCTTTTCCAAACGCACATATGAAATATATTCATCACGGACGCTAGAAGGTTGTACTGTCATACACTCACCCCTGCTTGGAAAGTCGCTAAGTAATAACAATATTATGAGTCATTTGAATAATAACACATTATGCGTAAAATGCTACAGTGAAGCGCGTCAACTAATAACCAAAAAATAGCGACTAATTCAGAAATTCGAAAGTCATCCACGATTCACTATACAATAAATGATGTTCGTCCGGCAACCTTCTAATCACCAGAAGTCTGACCTCTTTTAATTTGTTCGTATTTCTGACACAATTTGTCCATATCCATAAGAAACTGACAAGCATAAAGACGTGTTATTTAAGATTCAACTAGGAACTGATTATATCCCATAGCTAAGCGTCCATATACTGCAACTGACCGACCATATGCCAATCACATCCATCTGCATCGACCACCCCAAAACAGAATCATAACTTATTCTTATCACTACACTTACTAATTTCCTTGACCATAAAAAGAAGAAGCCTAGGAGGACTACCCCCAGTCTTCTTCTATCAGCAAGAAACTATTCAAGTTAATGACACTGATTGAAATTCACCAATTGCTTTTAGAGCACGTTCCGCATGCTGCTCTGCCCGTTCTAGTTTTGTGCGGACACGTTTGCCGAGTTCCGGGAAAAGGCCAAAGTTGATGTTCATTGGCTGGAAGTTTTCGGGATTGGCTTCAGTAACATATCGTGCCATGCTTCCGAGCGCCGTTTCATGTGGGAATTGGATTAGCTCTTTTCCAAGTGCAAGATTAGCGGCGTTAATGCCTGCAATTAGGCCTGAGCCTGCTGATTCGACATATCCTTCGACACCAGTCATCTGTCCAGCAAAAAAGACATTTGGGTTCGCCTTTAACTGGTAAGTCGCGTTCAGAACACGCGGTGAATTAATAAATGTATTGCGATGCATAACACCATAGCGAACGATTTCAACGTTTTCAAGACCAGGAATTAAGTTGATGACTTCCTTTTGTGCGCCCCATTTCATATGCGTTTGAAATCCTACAATGTTATATAAAGTACCTGCCGCATCATCTTGACGAAGCTGAATGACCGCTTTTGCAAGTTCTCCTGTTTCAGGATGTTCAAGACCCACTGGTTTAAGTGCGCCAAATAACAGTGTCTTCGCCCCGCGCTGTGCAAGTACTTCCACCGGCATGCATCCTTCGAAATAGATCTCTTTCTCAAATTCTTTCAAAGGTACAATCTCTGCCGCGACAAGCGCATTGTAGAATCTCTCAAACTCTTCCTCATTCATGGGACAGTTTAAATAAGCCGCTTCCCCTTTATCATAACGGGATTTCAAGTAAACTTTGTCCATATCAATTGAATCTTTTTCAATGATAGGTGCTGCCGCATCGTAGAAATATAGATATTCCTCGCCTGTTAGTTTACGAATTTCTTCAGCGAGCGCCGGAGAAGTTAAAGGACCCGTCGCAATAATCGTTATGCCATCCGGCAGTTCAGTCACTTCTTCATTGATAACTTCGATTAGTGGGTGATTTCGAATCGTATCTGTTACATTACCGGCAAACTCATGACGGTCGACCGCCAACGCTCCTCCAGCCGGAACTGCACAAGCGTCTGCTGCACGTATGATCAGGGAATCGAATCTTCTCATCTCTTCCTTGATAATACCGACCGCATTCGTCAAGTTGTTAGCACGCAATGAATTGCTACATACAAGCTCTGCAAATTTGTCCGTGTGGTGCGCTGGCGTTTGTTTTACAGGTCGCATCTCATATAAACGGACATTCACTCCACGGCTGGCAATTTGCCATGCAGCCTCGCTCCCAGCAAGGCCTGCACCTATCACATTTACAATGGTTGTCATCCCGACACCTTCTTTCTTCAGTTCTGTTTGTCTAGACCAAGGCGCTTCCGTTTTTCTTATTGTCCAGACTCCGGTCGCCAGATGCTCGGGTCATAAGTCGTTTCGGCTAGAAAGGATTGAACTGCATCCTTCCCGGTCAAAGAACCGCCGATTCGCCAAACCGCCTTATGCCTGTCGCGGGCCCATAGGAAGTGGGTTACACAGCCGTTGCCACACGATGTGGCGAGCTTAGGCTGTGTTCATTTTCAATCGACGCCCTACGCTTTTCCCATTGTCCAGACTCCAGCGCCTAGCCCCTCGAGTCGCTTCAGTCTTGCTGATAAAGGCAAAATACGCCTTTATCACAAGCCTTCCAGCGCTTTTCGGGGCTAAACAGGCGCTTCCGCTTTTCTTTGTTACTGTGTATCTTCTTTATAATCGCATTCTGTACATTGGATTTGTACACCTTTTTTCAGTTTCTTTTCAACTAACGTACTTTCACATTTTGGACACGGTCTCGCAATGGGTTTATCCCATGAAACGTATTCACATTCCGGGTACCTGTCACAGCCATAGAAAATACGCTTCGTTTTACTTTTCCGTTCGACGACCTGTCCTTCTTTACAAGTTGGACAAGTAACGCCGATTGGCTTAATAATAGCTTTCGTATTACGACATTCCGGAAAATTGGAACAAGCCATGAACTTGCCGTAACGACCCAATTTATAAACCATAGCAGAACCGCATTTTTCACAGTCTTCACCTGCAGGTTCATCCTTGATTTCGATTTTTTCCATTTCAGCATCCGCTACTTGCACATGCTTTTCAAAATCGCCATAGAAGTTATCGATAACTTCCACCCATTTAGTCTGGCCATGCTCAACATCATCGAGTTCTTTTTCCATTTGAGCCGTAAATTCAAGATCGATAATATTCGGGAAGTATTGGTCTACTGCTTGATGGACAATACCCCCTAGCTCTGTTGGGATGAATCTTTTTGCATCGAGTGTCACATATCCGCGTTTTTGAATTGTATCGAGTGTCGGCGCGTACGTAGAGGGACGACCTATGCCCTGCTCCTCAAGCGTTTTAACCAACCTCGCTTCTGAATACCTTGGCGGTGGTTGAGTAAAGTGCTGTTTAGGATCAATTTCACTAAACTTCACTTGCTCCCCTTCTTCAAGTGCCGGAAGGATACGGTCTTTCTCTTCTTCTTTATCGTCATTGCCTTCAACGTACACTTTCATAAATCCTTGGAATTTCACTTGCGAACCGTTCGCTCTGAAACGGACATCGCCGTTCACAAGATCGACTGCGACCGTGTCAAGTATAGCTGGCGCCATTTGACTTGCGACGAGCCGTTCCCATATGAGCTTATAAAGGCGCAGTTGATCCCTTGACAATACTGTTTTCATAGCAGCCGGCGGTCGCATGATGGATGTCGGACGCACTGCTTCGTGTGCGTCCTGCGTTTTCGCAGTACTTTTAGATGCCGGCTTAGATGTCGCGACAAATTCTTTGCCATACATTGTTTCAACGAATGATCTCGCTTCTTCTTTTGCGCTATCAGCAATTCTGGTTGAGTCAGTTCTCATGTAAGTAATCAGACCGACTTGGCCTTCTTTGCCCAAGTTAATTCCCTCATAAAGCTGCTGTGCAAGCATCATTGTTTTTTTCGCGCGGAAGTTCAGCTTCCGCGCCGCTTCTTGTTGCAATGACGAAGTTGTAAACGGGAGTGCCGGATTTCGTTTGCGTTCTTTTTTAACAACATTTGCAATATCGAATTTATCTCCGTCTAATTGACTTAGAATTGCATCGACCTGTTTTTTGTCTGTAAGCTTCACTTTTTTCTTGGCATCGCCAAAGAACTCCGCTTCGAATACAGTATCGTCTTTTTCAAATTGGCCCGAAATACTCCAGTATTCTTCAGGGATAAATGCATTGATTTCATTCTCCCTGTCGATAATCATACGAAGTGCTACAGATTGGACCCTGCCGGCGGATAAACCCTTTTTCACTTTTTTCCAGAGAATCGGACTAATGTTATAACCAACAAGACGATCTAATATACGTCGAGCCTGTTGTGCATCGACACGATCCATATCAATTGGCCGCGGATTCTTAAATGATTCTTTAATCGCTTCTTTAGTAATTTCATTGAAGACGACTCGGCAATCTGATTCGATATCTACACCGAGCTGGTTTGCCAAATGCCATGCAATCGCTTCCCCTTCTCTGTCGGGGTCAGCTGCGAGAAAGATTTTTTTAGCTTTTTTTGCTTCTTTTTTCAATTCTTGAAGAATCGGGCCTTTGCCGCGAATTGTAATGTATTTCGGTTCAAAATTATTTTCGGTGTCTACACCCATCTGACTGCGCGGAAGATCACGCAAATGTCCGAGAGATGCACGCACTTTATATTTTTTTCCGAGATAGCGTTCAATTGTTTTTGCTTTCGCAGGTGATTCAACAATTACTAGGTAGTCTGCCATTAAGTGTTTGCCTCCTTAGAGAGGTTCCGTATTTATTCATCAAAAGAGGTAATTCAAAAAGTCCGGACCTGCACAGGACATCTCGCCTATAGCAGAAGTTTATAAATAGCTGTCGGAAGCCATACTCGATTTGGATCCTACGGTTGTTACCATAGGACGCGGCGAGCTTAAGCTGCGTTCTTGTCAACTTGTCCCTATGCTCCTCATGTATTAAAAATACACTACGGTGCTCGGAGGCAAAGCTTCTTAGTACTCCTCGGCTTTTTCGCCTTTCTTTTTGAACGTTTACTCAAAAGAATATCTGTTGCAAAATGTATACCACATTTCATTTTATTGCAAGGCATACTGTTTTAAGGAACATCATAATACAAGATTGTTGATACTACAACGTTTAAAGTTATGTACACTTTATATTAGATTTTTAGAGATTACTTGAAAACAGCTAAATTTCAGTTGTTCGTCACTTTTACGTCACTTAATCACTCTGTTAAATCGAAAACAGCTCCCTTCTATTATAAGAGAGGGTAGCTGTTTTCTTTCGACAAATTATAGATAAAACAATTCATTGAAACTTTTCACAACCTTATCCGGTATACTAAAGATAATGTGTATACCGGAAGGAGAATTCCAATGAACAGAGAAAATGAAATCAAAGATTTACTAGCACCTGGGGGAAAATCTATACAGTCATTAGTAAAAGAAGACTTAAGCATTTTAGGAAAACAAATTAGAGAAAATGAAGCAGTTACATGTACTGCAGTAAGTTCTAAAATTCTAAATTACTTTCTGGTCTTGCTAACATCTGAGAGAATATTAACGACAATTAAGCAGGGGAAGGAGAAAAAATTAGTTGAATATGATCTAGATGAAATTAAAGAATTATCCGTAAAGGAAAAGTTTAGTTCAGTCGATATACAGTTCCGATACGGAAATGAAGTGATTACAATCAATCTGAACGATCACAAGTTAGGGAAGCCTTTCATAGCTGCCTTAGAAGATACATTCGGGGGAACTTTGAGCGTCCCGAAGAAAACAAAACCAAAGAAATCTATTTCCATTCCCATCACTATCCTAAATGGCAAAGAGCAATAAAAAAAGCTCCTTGTCGGATTAGCTATTTTATGTTGACATTATTTTAATTATCAGATATATTAATCATGAATTAATGCACTCCGGTACCTTCGCAGGATGCCGGGACAAAAAAGGCGACAACTCTTAATTGAGTGGTCGCCTTTCCCTATTTCATTCACAGTATTGTGCGCTGATAATTTCCGCAACTGGAATCCTCTTGAGTCCAAATGGATTATCAAGCACAATAGATTTGGATTGCAGATCGATTGTTTTTATTGCACCACCGCGCGTCATGAATTTGCCATCCTTCCATGTCTTAATAAGGATTTGGTTTTTGCTTTTATACGCCACTTCGATTTCTTCTTGGATAGACTGCAAAGCAAAGTCATCAAGCTCAGGGCGCTCTTCGTAATGATCTTCATCCATCCAATAGCGCAGTTCTCTAATATGCTCTGTCAGCATCATGCCGGCCCATTTTATATTCCCTCTATCACGAATCATGCGAATCCCCCTACCCTTTATGTCCCCCGACTAGCTTAGATCGTTTGATAGCTGTTCCTGCCTCAGTAAGTGACACGGCCCTTAATAATGCAGTGGATCCGTAACGGGTTCTAATGTCATCCATAACGCCAGCTAATTTACGCCGTTCCCATTTACCATCATCAAATAAATTTAGCTGCATCGATTGTTCATCTTCCAGCTTTGTGACGGATACAGAGATTTGACGCACGGCTTGTTGGTTATAGTTTTCGTTCATTAACTCTTTGCAGACAGAGTAAATTTGCATCGTATCATTTGTGGCTTCACCAATTGTTCTGGACCGTTGGAAGCC
>DYWT01000192.1 GCA_020742515.1 Sporosarcina psychrophila | reverse complement strand
CCAGTTGCTGGCTGGGCAAATACGGGTGGAAAATTAGCCTTAAAAGGAAATGATTTAAATCAAGTAAGTAAAGTGGTAAGTACAGAGAAGATGACGTCCATCTATTCGCCAATTTACCAAGATGTCGTCAACAGTCCATTAGGCAAAACTCAAAATCAACTAGATTTCTTAACTAATACTCATTACCAATTGGGTACGCCAAATGCCTTTGCATTTAATATGCCATTTGGAAAAACAGATATCCCTACGAGTATCAAAGGTGGAGATGTCGATGTTAAGGTTGAAGTAAAGAATGTGGATGTTGGGGCTAAGGGTGCGGATAATGTTAAGCTTTTAGATAATTTACCTAGAATAAAAGAAATTGAAGTGAACTTTAATAGAAATGTTAAACATGATTCAGAAGAGTTTACAAGACAATTAAAAGACCAAGAAAAAGGTATGAATGAGTTAAAAGTTGACGAGTATCTAAAAAATAGAGAAAGATATATTGCTGAAGGTAGAGCAATAGAAGGAAATGCAGCTCAAAAAATGGCTAGACAAGAAGCGCTTAAAGACAAAATTACTGAACTGCGAAAACAAGGACTTGCCAGAGCGGATGCGACAAAGCAAGCTTCAGAATGGATGGGAACAAAAGCAGCACTCCATAATCCAGATCAAATAGCTGGAGGAAGAGCAAACATTATTGGAGGTTTGGGGGATAAAAGAGTAAATTCCTCCATTGGTTCTCAATGGAAATATAGGATTGATATTGTTGATGATCAAATAAGGGGCATTGCTAAGAATATGACACCTGAGCAGCTAAAGAATAATTATTTAAATGTTAAATTAACTGAATAATCAAAGGGGGCTTTTTAAGTGGAAACTATATTTAGCGATTTTATTAAACATGAAACTGTTGATGAAGATGTTATTTTGAAGTATAAGGATAAACTTCCTGAAGAGTTAATAGAAACATGGGGAAAATATGGTTTTGGTAGTTTCGTAAATGACTATTTAAAAGTTATTAATCCAGACGATTATTTAGATGTTTTAGAGAGAAGTTACCTAAGGTATGAGCAAGCGATTCCTATTTTTACAACCGCAATGGGTGATATTATAGTATGGGAAAAAGATAAGTATGTAAATTTGTTAAACTTTAGGAAAGGATATGTTAATGTTGTTTCATCCGGATTTGAATTCTTTTTTGATGATTTAAAAGATAATGACTTTATGAACGATGAATTAATGTGGCAGCCTTATCCTGAAGCGACTAGTAAATATAGTGCCCCTAACTATGACGAGTGTTTTGGATACACCCCTTTATTAGGATTAGGTGGAACAGAAAAAGCTGAAAATCTAAAAACAGTGAAACTAATAGAGCATATATTAATTGCCACTGAATTCATGGGTCCTATTGAATAACAAGAAACTCAGTTTTAGATAAGACGAGTCGAGTGAACAATGATTAACTCATAAACTAAGCTGGAAGATATATTTTCTTCCAGTTTTTCACATCTTTCATCCCTTGTTTATATTTTAATTATAAACTTTTAAACATAAGTCCTTACAGAAGTTGATGAATTCAACAATGGAGCGTACTCCCATCACGGATACGTTCTTTTTTCTATATATAAACAATGTGAGGTTGATAAAAGTCATAAACATTTCATCTGAGTAGAATACCTAAACTTATTAAGTCCTGTTATTCCACGAGACGAATCCACTCACGAGACAAATAAGCAGGATCAATCAGCCGTTAAGACGTAAAATCCCGACTAATGCCGCCTACTTATTAATTATAGCCAAATATGGACAATAATCAATAATAGGCGAAATAGTCAGTAAAACCGGATGTCGCTCGCAATCATTTAGTGAGTGCTGCCTGTGTACGGTGCAAATTGGACACAATTCAGAATTAATTAGAATTGTCTGGTGCACAGGCAGATGAAACTGAATTCCCAAATAAATGAAGCAGGTGGGAAATGGCATCAGATGGAACAAGAGTGGGCATCAGCTTTAGGTAGAGAAGGAGGTAGCGCCAAAGTGAAAATAAAACCTCAATACACTGGTAGTTCCGCTAGACCAGATAATTTTATAGTCGAGTATTCAATCGATGGTGGTAGGGTAAAAAAGGTAACAGTCCAAAATCAGAATGGGGGTTAGTAAACTTATGGAACAACAGATGAATCAGATGTACCCCGTCATAGCAGAGGATATCCTTGGTATGATACCTGATGGTAATTGGTATGAGATTTACTTATATGCTGAAATTTTGGATGGTTCTAGAGAAGTGTTCTTTTATTTCAATACTTACGAGAATGAAGATTTTATATATTCTCATGATATTCCTGCAAAATATAATGTAAGTGAAAAAACCTATGATAGCTTGTTATTAGAATTACAAACTAAATTTCATGATTTAAGACAAATATTTATTGATAATGATCAAGAGCCTTGGACGAATTTAACACTAATATTGAAGTATCCTGGAAAGATAAAAATTAATTATGATTATGAAGACGTAATAAATTCGGTTATATTTCCAACGCAGCGACAAATGGTTTTTGAATATCAACATTTAGGGTTGCTACCTCAAAGTGAGATAAACAGACAGTTTGTGCGGAATTATGTAAATAATAAAAATGGGAAGAGATAAAATTCAAATATCTAAAATTCTGACTATTTGTATGAATTACAAGGCTTATATAAGTGTCGGGTACCAGGTACTCAAACAATTCGCTACCCTGGTAATTTAAAAGGTCCAGGGTTAAGTGTATAATAGCTTCGCATCAGGATTTATCTCCTGTGTGGGGCTTTTTGTACTTCTATCCCACTGACTTATGGGTAAAGGAACATGAACAGCTAATCGGTACGATGATTACTGCCGCCACTTTTCACACCCTTGAAGGGAAAAAGTAACTACTATTGAAGAAAACATAGAGGAAAATATAAAATATTATGAGTATGAAAATGGTTTACTCATTAAAGAGTATGTTGTAGGCCAAACAGTTTTCTATGAAGTTGTTTCCAAAGTTGAGTATAAAGTAGAAGAAATCGTTGAAGTCGACAAACCGAAAGAAAACAAATTTCTAGATTATTTTCAGGTTGGATTAGATATTGCAGGGCTTGTCCCTGTTATTGGTGAAGCAGCAGATGGCGTAAATGGTGTCATCTATACGGCGAGAGGGGATACGTTAAATGCGGCCCTTTCTTTTGGAGCGATGATTCCAGTTGCCGGCTGGGCAAGTACGGGCGGGAAATTAGCCTTAAAAGGAAATGATTTAAATAAAGTAAGTAAAGTGGTAAGTACAGAGAAGATGGCGTCCATCTATTCGCCA
>DYWT01000191.1 GCA_020742515.1 Sporosarcina psychrophila | reverse complement strand
CAATGTCTAGCTCCCAAGTCCTGACCTAGTGAAAAAAAGATAAATTTGCCCCATTGCGCGCTTCGCTGCTCATTCAGGGTCAAATTTCCTATTTTTTCATAGGCCAAGGCGGACTTGTCCGCTTTTCTTATGACAGCAAGCAAATAATAACTTTTTCAAATGATTGATGGAAGGAATCGTATTAAGCAAGTTTGTCATCGGAATTAATGACTTTTTGCATCCTTTGTAATTCCATTTTGCGTACTTCTCTCGGCAGGAAAGCACGAATGTTATCTTCGTTATATCCGACAACCAATCTCTTTGTATCCATAATAATAGGGCGACGAAGTAAAGCCGGATTAGTCTGGATTAGTTCAAAGAAATCTGAAATCAAGAGGTCATCCAAATCAATATTCAACTCTTGAAAAGCATGGGAACGAGTAGAGATAAGTTCGGTCGTTCCTTCTTCTGTTAATTGAAGCATCATTTTAAGTGATATTACGTTAGGAGGATCCGAAAAAATACTGTATTGCTTCATAAGCAATTTTATTCTCTTCTAGCCAAGTTCGTGCCTTGCGACACGAGAGGCATCCTGGCACTACATATAACTGAATCATGTCTATCTCCCCTTTTGATTTTAAAAAAAATGATAACCCTTTCATTCGCTTGATGTTCTCATAAACAACGTAATTTATCAATTATTTGTGCTTAGTAGGAGAAAAGTGGAGCTTTCTTCATTATACAGATAAGAAGAGCAAAGACTTCCATCCAAACATCCAAAGAGCTACCCTCCAGTTCACCCGAATGATTGTGATTATATCTCCTATCGGCACTGTAGGATAATTCTCAAAAGTGTTATAAAATGATAATTATAAATAGATACAGACAAGTAGGAGGTATGAAGGAATTGAAATTATATGAAGTAGTGGAGCTGGAAAGCTTTAAAAATGTTCAAGTCATTACAGGAGAAAAAGGATTAAATAATCGAGTGGATAATGTATATGTGATGGAAGTTCCAGATATTACTTCTTATATAGATAAAGATGGACTGTTACTGACGACGTTATTTCCAATTATTAAAAGTCAAGAAGCTTTGGAAAAATTCATTCCTGAATTAATTCAAAGTGGTTTAGCAGGTGTGGCAATTAAATTAGGTAGATATATCGAAAGTATTCCTTCTTTCATGATCGAACAAGCAGAAAAGAGTGATTTTCCTATTTTATTATTGCCGTCAACAGCAAATTTCTCTATTTTGACGAATGATGTTTTGATGAATTTATTGGGGATGAAGACGAAAGAGCTAGAATTTCGAGAGAGTATTTCAAACAAACTTCATACCTTAATGCTCAGTGGTGCTGATATTAGTGATTTGGTGACGTATGTTTCTCAACTGACGAATATGGATATCATTGTCTTGAGTAGTCAGCTTAAGTACATTGAGTCTTCTCTGCTGAAGGAACCTGAAACCTTTCAAGTAGAGGAAGAGATTCTTTATTGTTACGAATCTGACTCATCGAAAGAAGGGTTGCCTGATATATTCTTAAGGATAGACGATAGAGCCTATTCTCAAAATGATTTAATTATCCATTCTATTGATGCGGGACAGAAACGAATGGGATATTTAGTGCTGATCAAAAAAGGTAGCGAAAATACAAGTTCTCTCCTCGTTGTAATTGAACAAGCAATTATTTTACTTGTATTTCTTTTACAAAATCGACAGTCACTAATTCAAACAGAACGCAATTATTTGGATAATTTCATTCGATCCATTATTCATTCACAATTTAATTCACAATTAGAATTAATTCAAAAAGCAAAAGTATTTAAATGGGATATTCATTTTCCAAACATCATATTACTCATAGATATTACGAATGAAACTCAGAAAGAAAAGCTGAGCAATTACTATAAAGTATTAGATTCTGGGATTATTATCGAAACGATTGCTCGAATCTGTGGAATTCCGATTGAGCAGTGTAAGACAGCCATATATGATAACCAGATTATCTGTTTTGTTAGTGTAGCTTTGGTTACGGACCTATCCGCAAAACTAAAAAGGGCAAGTGAAGTTTTTGCAGGGTATTTGAAGCGATTCGGACAGGTAAATATAAGTATTTCAAATAAAGTTTTTAGTATGGAGGAAATCTCTCGTGCTTTTGAAGAGGCGGCTTTAGTACAAAATATATATAAAGATATTTATCAAGCTTCCTCTTTTATAAAATTTTATGAAGATTTAGGACTCTTCAAATTATTTCATTCAATCAGGGATAAAAGAGAGCTGAGCCATTATGTTACTGAAAAATTAGGTGTTATAGTTGAAAGTGATCAAACAAATGATATGGAATTAATTAAGACACTTGGCTGTTTAATAAAAAATAATATGAATATGAAGAAAAGTGCTGAAGAACTCTTTATACACTATAATTCATTAAGATATCGGGTAAATAAATTGAGAGATTTAGGAATCAAGATAACGGATGGCAATGAATTGACCGAAATAGCAGTAGCTTTGCAAGCATTGGAATACTTACATGCATTCAAATAATCAGAAAAGGACTTAGTCTACGCTGAGTCCTTTTGTCATTAAGTGACAATATGAAAACGCTTTTTACGTTATCTTTTGACAATGATTACTTATTTTTTCAATGTTATCATAACTGTAGGTTAATAAAACAGGAATAATAATTGTGAATTAGGAGAAGAAAAAATGGGCGTAAAAAGAGGAACGGTTCATTTATGGCAACGTAGTGATATTGATGGCTTTTTTGGTCTTTTTACTAATAATCTGACTAATTTATTAGTAATGGCAGGATTGCTACTATCAGTAGGAATGCCTGTTGAGATTACCTTTGGGAAAATTCTTCCAGCTGTTGGATTATCTGTTTTTGCCAGTAGTTTGCTTTATTCGGTAATGGCATATAAGTTGGCAGCTAGAGAGGAAAGGAATGATGTGACGGCACTACCTTCCGGAACAAGTGTCACCCACATGTTTTTAATTGTATATTTGATTATGGGACCGGTTTATCATTCGACAGGAGACCCTTACCTTGCCTGGTATGCAAGTCTAGCGTGGGGTTTTTTGGAAGGCATAATTGAACTTATCGGTTCGTTTTTTGGGGAACGGTTAAGGCGAATGATCCCAAGAGCTGCGATGCTAGGTTCATTAGCAGGAGCATCTATTACATTTATTGCAATGAATCCCGCAATGAAAAGTTTTGATTTACCATATGTTGGTTTGATTTCGTTCATTATTATTTTACTGGGGTGGTACGGTAAAATACGTTTCCCCTTCAATTTACCAGTGGGATTGGTAGCCATTCTTATTGGAACGACAATTGGTTGGATAACGGGCAGAATGGACCTTAATTTATTAGTTTCTTCTTTTCATTCTATTGAATTATCTTTTCCTAGTTTTTCTATTAATCGAATTGTTAGCGGTTTTTCAGAAGCGATTCCTTTTTTAGTCTCAGCGATTCCACTGGGAATTTATAATGCATTTGAGACAATTGACAATATTGAAAGCGCTGAAGCTGCTGGAGATAAATATAGTACATTTTGGACGATGATTTCTGACGGTGCAACAAGCATTTTAGCCAGCCTCTTTGGCAGTCCCTTTCCAACAGCTGTCTTTATCGGACACCCAGGATGGAAAGAGGCAGGAGCCCGTATTGGATATACACTTGCAACGGGAATCGGATTGTTGGCCATTACCTGGTTAGGTTTAATTTCGCTTTTGCTAAATATCATTCCTTTAGAAGCTATTTTACCAATCTTGATTTATATAGGTTTAGTTATTGGTTCACAAGCTTTTCAAGAAACTGATCGCAAATATGCACCTGTTGTCATACTTGCTATCATACCTTGGTTGGCAGACTGGGCTAGAAATAATATTGAAAATACCCTTTCTGCAGCAAAGCTCACTGTTGACGAGGTAGGAGTTAGCGCTATTAAAGACGCTGGAGTCGAATTTAGCGGAATGGTTGTTTTAGGATCGGGGGCAATTATTGTAGGAATGCTTTGGTCTAGTCTCCTGTGCTTCATTATTGATAGAGATTTAAACAAAGCAAGTATTGTAGCAATAATTGGAGCATTTTGTTCTTTCTTTGGAATTATTCACTCTACAGAAGTGGGTTTCAATAAAGGGGGTGAGATGGCCTTAAGCTATCTGTTAGTTGCACTCATTATTTTATGGTTAAAAATAAAAAACAAAAAAGATTTTGGAGGAATAAATCATGACAAATTATAAAGTACAAGCAAAACCTTACGAATTAGAATTAAATACAGAAACCACAGCATTGATTATTATTGATATGCAAAGAGATTTCTTATATCCGGGCGGATTTGGTGAAAAATTAGGGAATGATGTTTCTACGACAAATGCTATTATTCCGAATGTACAGCGTGTATTAGAAGAAGCACGCGAAAAAGGAATATTAGTTATTCATACACGTGAAGGTCATCGACCAGATTTATCAGATGTACCTGAGAGTAAAAAACGTGGGGGATCAATTGGCGAAGCAGGACCAATGGGACGTATTTTAGTTCGTGGCGAATATGGACACGATATCGTAGATGAATTAGCACCAAAAGAGGGTGAAGTTGTTTTAGACAAGCCCGGTAAAGGGGCATTTTATCAAACAGATTTAGAATCTATTTTACGTAATAAAAATATTAAAACAATTCTTGTCGCAGGTGTGACTACTCACGTATGCGTGCAATCAACGATTCGTGAAGCGAACGATCGAGGCTATGAGTGCTTGATGCTAGAGGATTGTTGTGCAGCTTTTGATTCAAAAGATCACGAAGATTCTATTCGTATGATTAATCAACAAGGTGGAATTTTTGGGTGGACAACCCCTTCGAAATATTTATTGGAAGCTCTAAATAAATAGTTTAAATTAGGAGATATGAGGAGAGAAGAAGATGGAAAAACAGCATCAGGGAACCCCTTGGTTTGTGCAGGGTGATTTAAATGGTTTCTTTGGATTATTTAGTAACGTATTAACAAATTTTTTAGCCGCAATAGGTTTATTGGTAGCGATTAACGTACCTTCCAATATTCTATATGGAAATATCGTTCCAGGAGCAGCCGTTTCGATTGGAATTGGTGGAATTATCTTTGCGATTCAGGCAAGAAGAGCTTCATTGCGACGCCAAAATTCGAACGTAACAGCATTACCTTATGGGCTAAGTGTGCCTCATTATTTTATCGTTGCTTTTGGTGTTATTCTTCCTGTTTATGCGCAGACGCAAGATTGGTCATTAGCTTGGTCTACAGGTGTGGCGTGGAATTTCGTGCAAGGTGTGATTATGACACTTGGAGCAGTCGTAGGACCCTACATACAAAAATATATTCCAAGAAGTGCGTTATTAGGTTCATTAGCCGGTCTAGCGTTGACTTATATTGCGATGAATCCAATGGGAGAAATTTACAGAACTCCGTATATCGGACTATTAACGTTAGTCATTGTTTTAGGTGGCTGGATTGCTCATAAAAAACTACCAGGAAATATTCCCGCAGGTTTATTAGCAATTATTATCGGCTTGTTGTTAGCTTGGGGGACAGGTTACATGGATACCGGAGCAGTAAAAGAAGCAGCGAGCGGCTTTGCTATTTCCTTACCATCGTTAGCTATTTCTCAATTAATGCAAGGATTCGCCTATCTATCGCCATTTTTAGCAGCAGCAATTCCGTTAGCGATTTACGATTTTTTAGAAAGCTTAGATAATATTGAAAGTGCAGAAGTAGGGGGGGATAAATATCCTACCGGACTATCTTTATTAGTACCAGGAGTCCTAACCATAATAGGTTCATGTTTAGGGAGTGTTTTTCCAACAATTATTTATATAGGTCATCCAGGTTGGAAAGCAGCAGGCGCGAGAGTTGGCTACTCTTTAGCGACGGGAATTGGTGTACTACTTTTAGCTTTTGTAGGGTTAATGCCACTAGTGATGTCAATTGTTCCATTGGTAGCCTTACTACCAATTCTTGTTTATATTTCCATGTCCATTGGTACGCAGGCCTTCTCTACAGCGAATGCCAAACATTATCCAGCGATGATTTTAGGTCTCCTGCCATTTGTTGCGAGCTTTGTTATTTTACAAGTAAATAATGCTCTAACAGCTGCAGGTACATCAGCAGCTGAAGTTGGCTTTGAAGCTTTAAAAAACAACGGTGTTCATTATGAAGGGTGGTCTACATTAGGTTCAGCAGATATTTTAGTATCGATGATGTTGATTACCATTTTGATTTATCTAATTGAACGTAATTTCAAACTAGCAGCAATTTATGCTTTGATTACTGCAGCTCTTTCTTATTTCGGTTTTATTCATGCCGGAGAGATTGGTCTGGGAACAGGATTAAGCGCTGCGTTAGGGTATTTAACAATGGCTGTTGGTCTCCTAGCCTTCCATTTCTACAAACATCCTGCGGAGAAAGAAGTGCTGCAAGAAACAGTTGCTGAAGAAAGTAAGTAGCAGATCGATCTCATGAAAGTCATCATAGATCAAATGGATGGAAAACTACTTGAGAAAATAAGACCATTGATTCTTAATGCGAGCCCGGGAAGGGTAATCAGTAAATACAAACAGGTTATAAATATTGAGTTCTCTTCCCCTCACTGTTTGATAGCGATTGCGGTTAAGAGCGTGATTTCTTCTCCCAATATGATGAAAACGAAGAATAGCTTCTCTTTTATTCAATTAAGAGAAGCTACCCAGATTGGAGAGAGAGTTTATATAACGGAAGAAGAAATAGTGATAGGAAATTACCGTTTGAACTTTGCTGGTGCAGAACCTTGGTTATATCTATTGTCTCCTATCTGTTTGAGACAAAATGAGATACGTGAAAGATACACGAGTTTGGTTCAATTCATAGAACGACATGGAAAAACTGGTGGAATACGTAACGCTTTTCTATTTCATAACGGTCTGTGGGTGAATTCTTCCTATCAGCAAACGGTATACGACAAGTATTTTGATAAGCTGCTTCATCAACTTGATCAAGAGTTGACTATTGAAAACCTCAATCAATTTATAGGACTGGGGGTAGGCCTGACTCCGTCTGGAGATGATTTTATCACAGGATTACTCTCAGTCTTCTATTGTTATGGACTGAAATCATCTTCAATAAAGAAAATGTTCGCTCAATTCAAAACTAGTAACTTGGAAAAAAAGACCACTATAGTGAGTTACTTTATGTTAAAAAATACGTTGGA
>DYWT01000190.1 GCA_020742515.1 Sporosarcina psychrophila | reverse complement strand
TTGGACCGGATGATTGATGAAACAATTCCAACAGTTTCATCGAACAACAAAGAAGGCGCACGTATAGGAACCGCCCATTTAATTGACCAAGGTTGTCAACATATTGTTTGCATGCGGGGACCCGCAGGACTGGTACCGGCGGATGATCGGCTTAACGGTTTTCTGGAGGCTGTAAAAGGAAAAGGAATTGCGACGCATATTATCGATTGTCCATTCCATTTCGAACAGTCGGAAGAGATCGCACGAAAATTTCTTTCAGAAATCAAAGAGATTGATGGCATTTTTGCAAGTAGTGATGTGTCTGCGGCAGGAGCGTTGAAAGCCGCACACTCGCTAGGAATTGCCGTACCCGATGAGTTGCAGATTGTCGGGTTTGACGGGATTGCGCTTGGCGGTATGTTGACGCCCGGACTAACGACAGTAGCGCAGGATATTTATAAGATGGGCGCACTTACTACACGAATGCTCATTAAGTTAATTGAAGAAATCGAGCTCGAAGAAAGAGATATACAAGTTCCGGTTGAACTGATTATTCGAGGGACAACGAGGAGTGAACAGGAATGATTACAGTCGTCGGAAGTATCAATATGGATTTAGTTGTGCAAACAGATCTATTTCCAAAGCAAGGTGAGACAGTTTTAGGCCAATTATTCACAACCGTACCAGGAGGCAAAGGAGCAAATCAAGCAGTTGCCACCGCCCGTCTCGGTGGAAATGTCCATATGGTGGCGAATGTTGGGAACGATGGTTTCGGAGAGGAATTAATCGAAAACTTGATTGTCAACTCAGTGGACGTTTCTGGAGTAACGGAGAGTACAGAGGTAGCCTCTGGAATCGCAAATATATTGTTATCGGATGGCGATAATCGAATCATCGTCGTACCGGGAGCGAATTATGAACTGACGCCTGCCTGTATCGATGAAATGAAAGAAACGATTAAAAAGAGCAGGCTTGTTTTATTGCAACTCGAAATACCGATCCCGACGATAAAACATACGTTGGAAATCTGTGCTGAGCTGAACGTTCCTGTCTTATTAAATCCGGCACCTGCTGGAGGTTTCCAAAAAGAATTCATGACTTATCTAACATACCTAACGCCGAATGAAACCGAATGTGAACAACTTTTTGGTTTAGATATGGAAGCCGCGCTGGAAAGCTATCCAAATCAATTAATCGTAACGCTCGGCAGTGCGGGTGCCCGTTACTTCGATGGAAAAAAACACATTATCGTAGAAGGTTTTAAGACAGAAGTGGTTGATACAACCGGAGCGGGAGATACATTCAACGGTGCATTTGCGTATGCAATTGTTGAAGGATTTGAGTTAACTGAGGCGGTTAAGTTCGCAAACGCAGCTGCATCCTTATCCGTCGAGAAATTTGGCGCACAAGGCGGCATGCCGGCACGCGCAGATGTTGAACTGCGACTTGTGAGTGAACGACGATGAAAAAACAGGGCATATTGAATCGTGAGCTGGCGGCCATTTTTGCGAAGCTTGGCCATACCGATCAAGTAACAATAGCAGATTGCGGCTTGCCTATACCGGAAGGGGTCCGTTGCATCGATCTTTCCTATACGATTGGAAAACCTTCGTTTACTGAAATAGTAGGCACGGTTTTGGAAGACTTGGAAGTGGAACATGCATTTATTGCGAGCGAAATGGAGGGTCAAAATACGAAGGTGTATGAAACCCTTCATAGTAAATTGCCAGCCATAACAAAGCTGCCGCATGAGAATTTCAAACAACTGACGCGCAAATCCAAAGTCATCATTCGTACTGGCGAGGCAACCCCTTATGCAAATATTGTCTTGCAATCGGGCGTCATATTTTAATGAATAAGGATTGGCAAGAGCAAGAGTTGGGTGACAGTCACCTAGACAATTTGGACACTATTCGAAATATTCGCAATATAATTAGTGACTGTCACCGCAAAACCATCGCGAAAAGAAAGTGGGTGAAGAAGTATGATTGAAATGACTGGGATTTCAAAGTCTTTTAATGGAAACACCGTTCTTAATAACGTGGAATTCTCTGTAGAAAAGGGAGAAATTCATGCGCTTATGGGTGAAAATGGTGCCGGTAAATCAACTTTAATGAAAATACTAACCGGTATTTATACGCGTGATACAGGTGAAGTGAAAGTGAAAGGCGAGCTAGTCGATTTTAAAAATCCGAAAGAAGCGGAACGTGCTGGAATTGCGGTCATTCATCAGGAACTGAATATTTTACCGGATTTGACGGTTGCGGAAAACTTGTTCCTTGGGAATGAAAAGACGTTTGGAAAAAGCGGAATTTTAAAAACGAGGGAAATGAACAAGGAAGCGAAGATGATATTGGCGGAACTTGGATTGGATATCGATGTAAAAACAATTGCCCGTGAACTTTCTGTAGGCAAACAGCAAATTATTGAAATTGCAAAAGCGATGTCATCGAATGCAGAAGTGATAGTCATGGACGAGCCGACAGCGGCTTTGACCGAACGGGAAATCGTATCGTTGTTTGAAACAATTAGAGCTCTTCAATCGAATGGAGTCTCATTCGTTTATATATCCCACAGAATGGAAGAAATCTTTTCATTATGCGATCGGATTACCATTCTACGTGACGGCAATTATGTCGGGGTTAAAGAGATTAAAAAAACGTCGTTTGACGAAATTGTGCAGATGATGGTTGGACGGGAACTGGGGGAACGATTCCCCGAGCGAAATGCCACAATCGGTGATGTAAAATTGGCTGCGAATGGATTGACGCGCAATGGATATTTCGAAGATATATCATTTGAGTTGCGTAAAGGTGAAGTTCTCGGTATTGCAGGTTTGATGGGAGCAGGAAGAACTGAAGTTGCCCAGTCTTTATTCGGCTATAAAAAACTGCATAAAGGTGAAGTTTTACTCGATGGGAAACCTGTGAAAATTAGCAACCCGCTGCAAGCAAAAAAACTGGGTTTCGGCTATGTAACAGAAGATCGTAAGTCGGAAGGCCTTATCGTGGATTTCTCAGTAAGAGATAATTTAAGCTTAACGAATTTCGATAAGGTTTCAACTAAGGGCATCATCAAAGCGAATGAAGAAAAAGAATTGTATGAAACGATGGTCAAACGGTTAGGGGTGCGGACGTCGGGTCCGAACCAAGCGGCAAAATCGCTTAGCGGAGGAAACCAGCAGAAAGTCGTTATTGCGAAATGGCTTGGCATTGAACCGAATGTGCTGATTTTGGATGAGCCGACGCGCGGCGTCGATGTTGGAGCGAAAAAAGAAATATACTCGATCATTAATGAACTTGCTGAAAAAGGTGTCGCGATTTTAATGATTTCTTCGGAACTACCCGAAATTATTGGTATGACGGATCGAGTGCTTGTCATGCATGAAGGCACATTAACAGCTGAACTGCAAAAAACTGAAATGACACAAGAACGAATTATGCATTACGCTACTGGAGGTGACAAAATTGCTCAAGTCTAATACACAGTCGGTACTACAAAAAATCGGACCATTTATCGGGCTCTTATTGATTGTCATCATCATTTCAATTATGAGTCCGAATTTCCTGACGTTGAACAACTTGCTCAATGTCTTAAGACAAGTGTCCATTAATGCGCTCATTGCATTCGGGATGACTTTTGTTATTTTGACAGGCGGTATCGATTTATCTGTCGGGTCCATATTAGCGTTAACAGGAGCTGTGACTGCCGGGTTAATGGCCGGTGGAATGGATCCGCTTCTCGCGATGTTCCTGGGATTACTTCTTGGTGCGGTTCTCGGTGCAATCAACGGTGTTATTATTGCCAAAGGGAAAGTCGCTCCATTTATAGCGACGCTTGCGACAATGACGATTTATCGGGGGCTGACACTCGTATATACGGAAGGTAAACCAATCTCGGGACTTGGTGATTCACAAGCTTTCCAATTGCTAGGGAAAGGATACTTTTTCGGAATTCCAGTCCCTGTCATAACAATGGCCATCACGTTTGGGATTTTGTATTTCATTTTGAAAAAGACGACGTTTGGCCGCCGTGTTTACGCAGTAGGCGGCAATGAGGAAGCTTCACGGCTTTCTGGAATCAGCGTAGACCGTATTAAAATTTACGTCTATGCACTGACAGGAATGCTAGCGGCGCTTGCTGCATTGATTTTAACATCGAGGCTCAATTCCGCTCAACCAACCGCGGGGAACATGTTTGAACTCGACGCAATTGCTGCAGTTGTTCTTGGTGGAACAAGTTTGACAGGCGGACGCGGTTGGATTGTGGGAACGCTAATTGGTGCACTCATTATTGGTGTTTTGAATAATGGGCTCAATCTTATTGGTGTATCCTCCTTCTTCCAGCAAGTGGTTAAGGGAGCAGTTATATTGGTCGCGGTTCTATTGGATCGTAAAAAAACAGCTTAAGGAGATGTTGAGAAATGAAAAAAGTGAAATTAGCATTGATCATGGCGATTATTCTTGTACTAGCAGCATGTTCGACAGAAGCACCAGGTACCAAGAAAGATGGGGAATCGAAAGGCGGAGAAGGCGATTATAAAATCGGCTTTTCCATTTCAACTTTGAACAACCCATTCTTCGTCACATTGAGCGAAGGAGCAAAAGCACAAGCAAAAGAAATGGGTGCCAATTTAACGGTTATCGATGCGCAAGATGATGCAGCGAAACAGGCTAGTGATGTAGAGGACTTAATCCAACAAGGTGTCGATTTGATTTTGATTAACCCAACGGATTCCAGCGCAGTTGTTGCAGCGGTTGAATCTGCCAACAGTGCAGGAATTCCAGTTATTACAGTTGACCGTAGCGCTGAAGGCGGAGAGGTTGTTTCTCACATCGCTTCAGATAATAAAGCAGGCGGAGAATTAGCCGGCCAATACCTAGTCGATTTAGTTGGTGAAGGTGCAAAAGTTGTAGAATTAGAAGGAATTGCTGGTTCTTCAGCTGCACGTGACCGTGGAACAGGTTTCAATGAAATTGCAAACGGTAAATTAGATATCGTTGCTAAACAAACAGCGAATTTCAATCGTGCTGAAGGGTTGACAGTAATGGAGAATATCCTTCAAGCAAATCCTGATATCAAAGGTGTATTCACGCACAACGACGAAATGGCACTAGGAGCACTTGAAGCAATTGAGGCGGCAGGGAAAGATGTTAAAGTTGTTGGATTCGATGCAACAGAGGACGCAGTAAAATCAGTTGAAGCAGGCAAGTTGGCTGGAACTGTCGCACAAAAACCTGAGCTTATCGGTGAAAAAGCGGTAGAAGCAGCAGTTCAATCGCTAAAAGGTGAAACAGTGGAAACTTCAATTCCAGTTGAATTGGAATTAATCAAGAAATAACAAAAAGTAAATGATACAAGCCGCCCTAGATTACTTTCTAGGCGGCTTATTTTTTATCCCTTGTCATTGAGCGAATATATAACTGTGCCGACCGCTCCAAAGGCAATGCTGACCGCTCATATCATCCCGAAGACCGCTCCAAAGGCAATGCAGACCGCTCATATAATTCCGTAGACCGCTCCAAAAGCTATGCAGACCGCTCATATAATTCCGTAGACCACTCAAAAAGTCTGCTAAACCAATCATAACCCCCTAAAATCCAAGCGCCTTCTTTACATCAGTCATATAAGTCTGGCTAACAGGCAACTCTGTACCACTTCTCAATGTAATCAATAGATTTGAAGAGATATCTCTGGAAATACGTTGGATAAATGGAATGTTAACAATGTAAGAGCGATGGATACGAACAAATGATGTAGGAAGCCGCAACTGTAAATCCTTCAGTGTATAGCTGGTACAGTACTGTTCATT
>DYWT01000189.1 GCA_020742515.1 Sporosarcina psychrophila | reverse complement strand
CGATAAGACTGAAAGTGCTCTCCTTTCCGGCTTATCGCGGGAGGCATCCACAAAGCGTCGAAGCGGTAATAGCAGGATGACTAATTCATTCCACATGTATTGGGACATTCGTTGATCATATTCGATCGATTTATGGCACTCCAGGTTGTAGGTTCCATCTCCGAAAACGAAATGCGTCTCAAATAGACCATTCAGCGCAGGCGCGATAAGACTGAAAGTGCTCTCCTTTCTGGCTTATCATGGGAGGAGCGTCGAAGCGATATTAGCAGGAATTCTAATTCTATCCATTGTAAAGCTCCTATGCCGTATTCATTTGTTCAATATATATAGTTTAAAACCGATTTTTCTTTTCAGAAAAAAATCGGTTTTTTGCTATCTCAAATGTATTAAATGGAGGAGTATTTATTGTAATAGAAACCTGTAATTCAACCTGACATGTTTGTGTATCCAAAAGCTTTCTTATAGGTGAAGCGTACGCTAGATAAGAGAGTCTTGAAACGAAACACTCTACTAGAGGCGGCTGGTAAAACATCTTGACTATAACTTGCTCACTATTCTTTTATATTGGTATAGACAACTATACCAATTAAGTATATATTGAATATTAAGTTTAATTATTCAGACTTAGGAAACTATGAAGTATTAAATTGTAGAAAGGTTATAAAGTAAAAAATTCACGATTAGTCTTCGGCGGTTCGGTTCTTTGAAAAAATGAATCTCGGTCTCATGGTAATAGCTGAAATTGAACCACGAAAGACCATTATGTTTTTTTCATAAGGAGGAATGACGTGTGGGAGAAACACTACTGATTTCGAATGTTACGATTGCTGACTCGGAAAATGCCAGTATTTTTGGTGACATTTATATAGAAGACGGCAAAATCAAAGAAGTGTCTGCTTCTATTAAAAGAGAGGCAGACAATCAACTTGATGCGACCGGTAAGGATTGGATTATTGTCCCTGGGTTTATTGACATTCATATTCATGGTTCGTCTGGTTTTGATGCAATGGATGCAACGCCGCAAGCCCTAGATGGTTTGGCCAGTGCGCTTCCGAGGGAAGGGACTACAAGTTTTTTAGCAACGACAATGACGCAGTCGGATGAAGCAATTTCTACGGCGTTACATAATGCAAGCCTTTTTAATGCAGATAAGAAACAGGCTGAAATGCTTGGTGTTCATCTGGAAGGTCCTTTCATTTCACCAAAGAGGGCCGGTGCACAACCGATTGAGCATATTCTACTACCTTCTACTTCGCTCTTTAAGAAATGGCAAGGATTGAGTGGTAATCGCATTAAAATCGTAACTGTTGCGCCAGAAATGGATAATGCTCTTGCATTTATTGAAGAGTTGTCCGAAGACGGTGTAATTGCATCCCTCGGTCATACGGATGCAACATCAGAAGTTGTTCGCAAGGCTGTTAAAGCGGGAGCTAGTCATGTGACTCATCTATACAATCAAATGAGCCCATTTCATCATCGCGAACCTGGAGCAATCGGGGCTGCTTTTTTGGAAGATTGCCTGACAGTTGAATTGATTGTCGATTTGATTCATAGCCACCCTAAATCGATTGAATTAGTATTTCGCCAAAAGAATGCTAGCCGAATTATATTAATTACGGATGCAATACGTGCGAAAGGACTTGCGCCCGGCTCTTATGATTTAGGTGGCCAAGATGTAGAGGTATCACATACAGATGCGCGACTTCACGACGGAACGCTTGCGGGAAGCATATTAACGATGGAAACTGCAGTGAAAAATATGAGGGCTGTTACGAATTGTACATTATCTGAACTTGTAGCGATGACCTCTGCAAATGCTGCGGCACAGCTTGGACTTTCCAATAAAGGAAAGATTGAGTCAGGAAGAGATGCAGATTTGACAATCATTGATAAAGATTGGAATGTACAAATGACAATTTGTAGAGGCACTATTGCTTATAAAAAGGAGGACATCTGATGAAGGTACTTTTACTCGATAATTATGCGGCGGTAAGCGAATATGCGGCAACGCTTGTGGAGGAACAGGTCCGGGGAAATGCACAGTCGGTACTTGGTCTTGCGACTGGGGCAACACCGTTGGGGCTTTACGAAAATATTTGTAATAGTTTTGAAGAGCGAGGCGTTTCCTATAAAGATGTCCGGACAATTAATTTAGACGAATATCTTGGTCTCGAACGAACACATCCGGAAAGTTATTATACATTCATGAATGAGAGACTTTTCAAACATATTGATCTTGCAATCGAAAATGCATATATTCCAGATGGAAAACCCAGTTCTGTGAAAGAAGAATGTGTGCGTTACAATAAGATTCTCGATTGTATAGGTCCTATTAATCTGCAAATACTAGGGATTGGTACGAATGGACATATCGGATTTAATGAACCGGGAACAAATTCAAACAGTACAACACATATTGTTGAATTAACCCCATCTACCCGCAAAAGTAATGCGCACTTCTTTCAATCGCTTGAAGAAATTCCGACTCATGCAATTACGATGGGCATTAAATCAATATTAAAAAGTGAAAAAATCATTTTATTGGCATCTGGAGAAAGTAAAGCAGAAGCTGTAAAAACATTATTGAGTAAACATGTAACTGAACGTTTTCCTGCCTCATTTTTGTGGAAACATGATAATGTAACGCTTATTGTAGACCGGGATGCATATCGGTTGGTTGAATTGGAAAGGCAGTGAGTGCTTTGCTGGATAAACAGTCCCCAGTCCCTATATATATTCAAATTGAAGAATACTTGAAAAACCAAATCTTGCAGGGGGATTTTGTAATTGGTGTGGCAATCCCTTCCGAACGTGAGTTGACGGAGTCGTTTGGCGTAAGTCGAATGACAGTACGTCAATCCATTACGAATCTCGTGAATGAAGGGCTCCTCTACCGTGAAAAGGGACGCGGTACATATGTAGCGACACCCAAGATTGAACAACCTCTAAATGGGCTTACAAGTTTTACAGAAGACATGCTTTCACGTGGCATGAAACCTAGTAACAAGCTGATTAGCTTTAAAAAAATAATACCAGAAAAAGATATTGCGAGGGAATTACAGTTAGATGAAGATGAAGAAGTTTTCGTTGTAAAGCGAATTCGGTATGCAGATGACAAGCCCATGGCGATTGAAAGATCGTATCTACCTGTGAGGCTCGTTCCAGAACTTGATTTGGCTACGATAGAAGGGTCGCTTTATTCATATATCGAACAGGACAAACGACTTGTAATTAGTCATGCTACACAATGCATGGAGGCAGTTTTGGTAAAGAAAGAAGACGCGGAATTACTCCAAGTTTATATGCCTTCTGCGGTTCTAATGATAGAGCGAATCAGTTATTTAACAAAAGGTATTCCATTTGAAATCGTTCGAAGCGCATATCGGGCGGATCGTTATAAATTTATTAGTGAGATTAGGAGATGAGCGAATGAATGCATACTTCACAGCAATTGAATTATTGATGAAGAAAGTGATCCGAGAAGAACAACAATCTGTTGAAAAAGTAGCGACAGAGATTACGAGGCGTCTTTCGCTTGGTGGTATCGTTCAGTTATTCGGTTCTGGCCATTCTTATTTGATAGCAGAAGAATCATTTTTTCGAGCTGGTGGTTTAGTTCCGGTCCAACCTATTATTGTCGAATCACTGATGCTTCATAATGGGGCTGCTCAGGCATCTTTAAATGAAAAAGATCCCGAACTTACTCAAACATTTGCGAACCAGCTTGATATCCGTCCTGAAGACACGGTCATTGTTATTTCGACATCCGGACGAAATACGGTGCCAATTGATGTTGCATATATAGCGAAAGAATGCGGGGCTTACGTTGTTTCACTTCAGTCGCTTCAATATAATGCTTCTGAGCACCCGTCCAAACACAAGTCAGGCAACAGGCTTGAAACTGTTGTGGAAGCCATTTTAAATACACATGTCCCGGTTGGTGATGGGCTTCTGACATTGGATGGTCTGCCTTACGCCCCGGCATCTAGTGTCATTGGAAATACACTTATCCACGCCACGTTCAGTCGAGTGATCGAGATGATGATTGAAAATGGAGTAAAACCTCCCATTTTTAAAAGTGGGAATTTGGATGGAAGTACAGCACATAATGAGTTAATGATTGCTGCATATGGAGAGCGCATTACGTTTTAATTATTATAGATTAATGAAAAGGGGACCGTATAGGATGATTGAGAAAAACTATAAAATTACAACTAATGAGGGGCTTCATGCTCGTCCGTCATCGGTATTAGTGACAGCTGTAACGCCATTTGCGGCGGAAGTGAAACTGGAATATAAGGAAAAGACAGTGAATCTGAAATCGATTATGGGTGTCATGGCACTTGGTATTTCAATGGGGGCTGACATTAAAATTAGTGCAGATGGTGCAGATGAAAAGGCATTGATGGCTAAAGTGGATGAGGTGATTAAATCAGAAAGAATTGGTCAGTAAAACGGATTATAAATGGCTTTCGATGAAAAACAGCAGTCCAGATTACTGCATTTTAACAGAAGTTTATCATAGCAGGCGCCCTCGATTAAGCCGAGCGGCGCATTTCCAGATTGGAGGGATTCGCATATGTTTTTTGCTCAATCACCGGCAATCAATGTTAAATTAGAAATCGCTATGATATAGTGGGAAATGATGAAAGAAGGTGAGCGTATTGCGAAAGAAATACGGAAGACTCAGGAAGAAAGAGAATATTATTGTTTTCCCAGGAACATTTGAAAAACTCGTTGAACAGGGCCATGTTTTTGTTGAACAAGAAGACTATGAACAGGCAGTAAAAGCATTTGACCAAGCAATTGGTTATGAACCTGACTTTCCGGAATTTCTAGGTCCATACGCCGTTGCCCTTTATGAAGTCAAAGATTTTCAACGAGCGAAGGAAATTGCTGCAAAGCTTTTGCATAGCGGAACCGCTGACTATGTCGATGCCATGGAACTGTATCTGACAATCAGCATTCAACTGCAGGAGTACGATGAAGTTGAAATGACGATCGATGCGCTGATTGATGAAGGAATTGTTCCCCCTGATATGTTGAATAAATTCAATTATCTTCGGGAATTGAATGGCCGTTTGTCAGACCGCTATGCAGACGACAAACCTGCCGCTCTATTGCAATCATTCACCATCGAAGAGTTTATGGAGATGGATGCATTGACACAGCAATATGCACTCGCTTCCCTTGAAGGAAGCAACTTATCAGACATCCTTCCTCTTCTTGAACTCATCGCTGTCCGGGACGACGTGGCTCCTTTAGCTATTACATTTGCATTGACTCTGCTTCATCAGGCAGGGCATTCAGATGAAATCACTGTCCGTAAGTTCGGGTGGGAGAAACTTGTTGTGCCAGCGAGTATGACTTTGCCAGGGCAAGATAAGTTGACAAAAGAGGTCCTTGAAGCGATTGACCGGCTGCTGTTCCAAGACCCTTCCAGGTTGGAGATGGCGCAAGGCCTCATCGAGAAATTTGCAATTACTGCATTCCCTTTCGGCTGGGGGAATCAACCAGTAGAAGAAATAGCAACAGCCTATGTAAACTACATAGAAAGTCTATTTTCAGGGGAACCATTACCTGAGACAGCACTCAACAAACTCATTCAACAGATTGACAACGTTTCGGACCTTTCGTAAAGTGCGAAATCTGTTGAAAGATGAAGAGACTATGATATACTGAAATGGTTGTCAATGGAGTATATAAGTACGAAAAGATATTGGCCAAAACGATTCGGAGGTATTTTATTATGTCAGTCAAATGGGAAAAGCAAGAAGGAAACACAGGGACTCTTACAGTAGAAGTACCCGCAGAAGTAGTAACAGCGGGTCTTGATAAAGCATTCAAGAAAGTTGTTAAAACAGTACAAGCACCAGGTTTCCGTAAAGGGAAAATGCCGCGTCCAATGTTTGAAAAAATGTATGGCGTAGAATCGCTTTACAATGAAGCACTTGATTTCATTCTTCCAGAAGCATACTCAAACGCACTTGACGAAGCGGGCGTTGAACCAATCGACCGTCCAGAAATCGACATCGAGCAAATGGAAAAAGGAAAAGAGCTTATTTTTAAAGCACTTATCACACTGAAGCCAGAAGTGAAGCTTGGGGATTATAAAGGTCTTGAAGTAACACGTCAGGAAACAGCAGTTACTGATGAGGAAATCGAAGAGCAATTGAAAGAACGTCAACTAGCATTCGCTGAATTGGCTGTGAAAGAAGACGGCGCAGTTGAAAACGGCGATACAGTGAAAATCGACTTCGAAGGTTCTGTTGATGGCGAAGTTTTCGATGGCGGTAAAGCAGAGCAGTACGATCTTGAAATTGGTTCAGGTTCATTTATCCCTGGATTTGAAGAGCAATTGATCGGCATGAAACAAGACGAAGAAAAAGATGTCGAAGTGAATTTCCCTGAAGAATACCATGCAGCAGAACTTGCAGGTAAACCAGCGATTTTCAAAGTGAAAATCCATGAAATCAAAACAAAAGAAATTCCTGCACTAGATGACGAACTTGCTAAAGAAATTGATGAAGAAGTTGAAAGCCTCGACGCATTGCGTGCGAAGTTGAAAGAAACAACTTTAGAAGAGAAAAAATCCGCGTCTGAAACAGCTCTTCGCGATGACCTAGTTGAAGCGGCAGCACGTAATATGGAAGTTGATATTCCAGAAGTGATGATTGAATCTGAAGTTGAACGTATGATGGAAGAATTTGGCCAAAGACTTCAATCGCAAGGAATGAACCTTGAGCTTTACTTCCAGTTCTCTGGACAAGACGAAGCAGCACTTCGTTCACAAATGAAAGATGACGCACAAAACCGTGTTCGTGTTTCACTGGTACTTGAAGCGATTGGTAAAGCTGAAAATATCGAGGTTGATGAAGCTGACATTAATGCAGAACTTGAAAAAATGTCTGCACAATTCGGTATGGATATCGAGCAGATCAAAACAACACTTGGTGGAACTACGATTCTTGAAAACGACCTTCGTTTCAATAAAACAGTCGAGTTCCTTGTTGAAAACGCAAAGATTACTGAATAATATAATGCAATAAGGACAAGGTACGGAAGACCGTACCTTGTTTTTCATAGGAAGACATGGATTTTACTTCTTGTAAAGAGAAGAATTCTAATTAGTTGATAAAAATCGGGGAATCTTGTAAGATTGTCACTTGAATAGGGGTGAGCATAATGTTCAAATTTAACGATGAAAAAGATAACTTGAACTGTTCTTTTTGCGGGAAATCCCAGGAGCAGGTTCGTAAGCTAGTCGCTGGTCAAGGCGTCTATATTTGTGATGAATGTGTTGAACTTTGTGCTGAAATCGTTGAAGAGGAAGTCGGGCTTGAAGAAGGATTCGAGTTAAAAGACGTTCCGAAGCCGAAAGAAATACAAAGTATTCTTGATGATTACCTAATTGGGCAGGACCGTGCAAAGAAATCACTTTCAGTTGCTGTCTATAACCATTATAAACGCGTCAATTCGAACAGTAAGATAGACGATGTCGAGTTATCGAAATCTAATATCGTACTTATCGGACCGACTGGGAGCGGTAAAACATTGCTTGCTCAAACACTTGCAAGAATTCTTGACGTACCGTTCGCAATTGCGGATGCTACATCTTTGACTGAAGCAGGATATGTCGGAGAAGACGTGGAAAATATTCTGCTTAAACTGATTCAAGCAGCAGATTATGATGTGGATCGTGCAGAAAAAGGAATCATCTATATTGATGAAATCGATAAAGTTGCACGTAAATCCGAAAATGCGTCCATAACACGCGATGTTTCAGGAGAAGGTGTACAACAGGCACTTCTTAAAATCCTGGAAGGTACAGTTGCGAGTGTGCCGCCACAGGGTGGTCGTAAACATCCACATCAAGAATTTATCCAAATCGATACGACGAATATCCTATTTATCGTAGGAGGAGCTTTCGACGGTATCGAAGAGATCATTAAACGTCGGATTGGGCAAAAAGTAATCGGTTTCGGTGCTGAACCAAATACGGTTGTTGAAGAGGAATCATACCTTGCTAAACTGATTCCAGAAGATCTTCAGCGTTTCGGTCTGATACCGGAATTTGTAGGTCGTTTACCTGTTCTTGCAAGCCTTGAGCAGTTGAGTGAAGATACGCTTTATCAGATTTTGACGCTTCCGAAAAATGCGATCGTAAAACAATATCAAAAAATGTTTGAACTTGATGACGTTGCACTGCGGTTTGAAGATGATGCCTTGCTTGAAATTGCAAAAGAGGCCATCACAAGAAAAACTGGTGCGCGCGGTCTTCGTTCAATTATCGAAAATATCATGCTCGACGTAATGTATGAACTGCCATCACTTGAAGAGGTGACAGAGTGTCTCATTACAAAAGAATCCGTCTTGGGACAATCAAATCCAATTCTTTCAACGGAAGACGGAACCCGGGTTTATCTGGATAATGAGAAAAACTCGGCGTAACGCCTGAAGGATGAAGCTGACTCCGACGACGCGCGTGCATATGCGCTCATCGGATGTCAGTTTTTTTAACGTTTTAATGAATCTAAAGTTGGATATACATAATTAATGGGGGGGCATCCGCATGTCGACTGATAAATTGAATAATATACCACTGTTGCCACTTCGAGGGTTGCTTGTCTACCCTACGATGATTTTACATATTGATGTTGGAAGAGAGCGTTCCGTATTTGCTATAGAGCATGCAATTGCACAAAATAACCTTATTTTTCTTGCAACGCAAAAGGATATCAGTATTGAAAACCCGGAACCCGAAGATTTATTTAAAATAGGGACACTGGCGTTCGTTAAATCGATGACACAGTTACCAAACGGAACCTATCGCATACTTATTGAGGGAATCGAACGTGCGGAATGGTCAAATTACGAGGAAGCAGATCTTTATCCAGTCGTCGAAGTAATCGGTTTTCCAGATGATGAGGAAATAGACGCTGAATCAGAAGCATTAATGAGAACGCTGCTTACATATTTTAAAAAGTACTCAAAAATTTCTAAAAAAGTAACAGAAGAAACATATGACTCCGTCGCTTCAATTACAGAACCAGGTAGACTTGCTGATACAATCGCTTCTCATTTACCGCTCAAATTGGCTGCAAAGCAAGAAGTGCTTGAAATAAAAAATGTCAATACACGTCTTGAATGGCTTATGAGCAGACTTTATAACGAACAAGAAGTGCTTAATCTTGAGAAGAAAATTAATGAACGTGTCAGAGAAGCGATGGAGCGAACCCAAAAAGAGTTCTACCTTCGAGAACAAATGAAGGCCATCCAGACTGAACTGGGTGATAAAGATGGTAAGGGTCTGGAAATTGTAGATTTGACTGCGCAGATTGAGAATGCCGGCATGCCTGAAGGTGTGAAGGAAGCCGCTTTGCGTGAACTTGATAGATATGAAAAAATACCGGGTGCGGCTGCAGAAAGTGGAGTCATCCGTAACTATATTGAGTGGCTTGTTACGTTGCCGTGGTCTGATGCATCAAAGGATCAGCTTGACATTAAACGTTCAGAGGACATTTTAAACCGCGACCATGATGGACTGGAAGCTGTTAAAGAACGTATTCTTGAATATCTAGCAGTTCGTCAGTTAACGAATTCGTTACGGGGGCCAATTCTTTGTCTTGAAGGTCCTCCAGGTGTCGGGAAAACATCTTTAGCAAGGTCTATCGCAGAATCACTTGGCAGGAAGTTTGTTCGGATTTCACTTGGTGGGGTACGTGATGAGTCAGAAATCCGCGGTCATAGACGGACATATGTGGGTGCGATGCCTGGGCGGATTATCCAAGGGATGAAAAAAGCTGGAAAGATTAACCCCGTGTTTCTACTGGATGAGATTGATAAGATGTCGAATGACTTCCGGGGAGACCCATCGTCTGCCATGCTTGAAGTACTAGACCCAGAACAGAACAATAAATTCAGTGATCATTACATCGAAGAGCCTTATAACTTATCAAATGTCTTGTTCATTGCGACTGCCAATAATTTAAGTGCGGTTCCAGGGCCGCTTCGTGACCGGATGGAAATCATCTCAATTGCTGGCTACACAGAAATTGAGAAGCGCTCTATCGTAAAGAATCACTTGATACCGAAACAGTTGAAAGAGCATGGACTGACGAAGTCACAAGTGCGTATTAACGATCCTGCAATTCAAGACATCGTAAGATATTACACGCGTGAGGCAGGGGTACGCGGCTTGGAACGTCAGATTGCGGGCATTTGCCGAAAAGCGGCGAAGCAGATAGTTACAGGTGAGAAGAAAAGTATCACAGTCAGCCCACGGACACTTGAATCGTTGATAGGCAAAAAGAAGTACAGATACGGTCAAGCCGAAACAGTAAATCAAATAGGTGTGGCAACAGGGCTTGCTTATACGCAAGTCGGTGGAGATACATTGCAGATTGAGGTTTCTTTATCGCCAGGAAAAGGTAAGCTTATTCTGACAGGGAAACTTGGAGATGTCATGAAAGAGTCTGCACAAACCGCATTATCTTATGTACGTTCAAAAACTGTAGAATTCGGCATTGATCCAGATTTCCACGAAAAGTGTGATATCCACATACACGTACCGGAAGGAGCAATACCGAAAGATGGTCCATCGGCTGGTGTTACGATTGCTACAGCACTAGTCTCCGCATTGACAAAGCGGCCAGTGCGCCGTGAAGTCGGGATGACTGGTGAAATTACACTGCGCGGCAGGGTTTTGCCGATTGGTGGCGTGAAAGAAAAAACTTTAAGTGCTCATCGAGCTGGCTTGACGACAATTATCTTGCCAAAAGAAAATGAGCGCGACATCGAAGATATTCCAGAAAGCGTTCGGGAAGAACTGACATTTAAGCTCGTTTCCGACGCAGAAGAGGTCCTCGAAATTGCATTGGAGGAGACTTCCAAATGAAAGTCCACAACGTAGAAATGATAATGAGTGCAGTACGACCCGAACAATATCCAACAGAAGGATATCCGGAATTTGCTTTAGCAGGCCGTTCCAATGTTGGAAAATCATCTTTTATAAACAAAATGATTGGTAGAAAGAGTCTTGCTCGAACATCGTCTAAACCAGGTAAGACACAAACACTAAACTTCTACAAAATCGAAGAACAGCTGTTTTTTGTGGATGTACCAGGATACGGCTACGCAAAAGTTTCAAAGTCATCTCGTGAAACCTGGGGGAAATTTATTCAACAATATATGACTGAACGGGAACATCTTCGTGCTGTCATTCAAATTGTTGATTTGCGTCATGCTCCTAGTGCTGATGATTGTTTGATGTACGATTTCCTTGTGAATAATAATATGCCTGTAATTGTCATTGCGACAAAAGCAGATAAAATTCCAAAAGGGAAATGGGAAAAGCATAAAAAAGTTGTGCGTGAAACACTTGATATGCGGCCATATGATTCGCTGATCGTCTTTTCTTCTGAAAAAGGAATTGGCATGGAAGCAGCTTGGAAAGAGATTGAAAGCAGAATGTAAAGTTGCAACTAAAGGATTCGGAAAACGATACGTCGTTTTCTGGATTTTTTTATGATTTTGAGTCGTATAGTTTTGTTGTTATTGTCATATAGTACAGTGAATCAGTCTTTTAGTCCCGAGTAATTTCTATTTGTGATTGCACATTGATTGCTTGTGAATCTGAAGGCTGTTAGAATTAGATTGTAATCATTATAAATAGTGGCGCTTAACCGTTCGTAGTCATATGTTGTTCACAATTACCATCCGGATAAGTGACGACCATATGATATAATGGAAAGCGTGAAATAGAACGTGAGAGGTGTGAACACCTGATGCATACAATCGTAATCGGTGTCAATCACCGGACAGCACCTGTCGAAATAAGGGAGAAATTATCTTTTATTGAAACAGAACTGCCACAAGCGATGCAGACATTGCAACAGCAAAAAAGTATATTAGAAAACATTATTATATCGACATGTAACCGGACAGAGATTTATGCAGTTGTCGATCAGCTGCATACAGGCCGCTACTATGTGAAAAATTTCTTGGCGGAATGGTTCGATATGCCGCTTGATTCTTTCTCGTCTCATTTAGTTATCATGGAAAATGATGGAGCGATTGAGCATCTGATGCGTGTTGCGGCAGGTATCGATTCCATGGTTCTTGGTGAAACACAAATATTAGGGCAAGTGCGTGACAGTTTCCTTGAGGGCCAAACGATTGGAACAACAGGTACTGTTTTTAATGAACTATTTAAACAAGCCGTGACACTTGCGAAGAAAGCACATACTGAAACTGCAATTGGCGATAACGCGGTTTCAGTGTCCTATGCTGCTGTAGAACTCGGCAAAAAGATCTTTGGCACTTTGGATAAAAAGCATGTCGCTATTCTTGGAGCAGGGGAAATGGGTGAACTCGCCGTTAAGAACTTGCATGGTAGCGGTGCTAGCAAAGTGACAGTCGTTAACAGAACACTCTCGAAGGCGGAAGTACTCGCTGATAAATTCGACGGTGTAGCGAAATCGATGGCAGAGCTGCAATGCACGCTTCTTGAAGCAGATGTACTTATCAGTTCAACAGGGGCTACTGATTTTGTTATTGATTTTGAACTTATGCAGCTAGTTGAACGGTTGCGTAAAGGACGGCCGCTATTTATGGTTGATATTGCAGTACCGCGTGATTTGGATCCCCGTATTGGTGATTTACCGAATGTGTTCCTGTATGATATCGATGATTTGCAGGGTATTGTCGAAGCTAATCTAGCGGAAAGAAAGCGGGCTGCCGAGGAAATCGGTCTAATGATTGAGCAGGAAATTGTAGTATTTAAAGAATGGGTCGCTCAACTTGGAGTAGTGCCTGTCATTTCGGCACTTCGTCAAAAAGCACACCGTATTCAATCGGAAACGATGGCGAGTATTGAGAATAAAATGCCTGATTTGACGGAGCGAGAAAAGAAAGTATTAAGTAAACATACCAAATCGATTGTCAATCAATTATTGAAAGATCCCATTTTACAAGCGAAAGAACTAGCGATGGATTCAAAATCTGTCGAAAAACTGGAGTTCTTCCAGCAAATATTTGGTATTGATGATGACGTTGTGAAGGAGAAAGAAATGCTTGCAAAACAAGCGAAAGAACGGTTAAAAGTCAGAGCGGAAAGAAATGCTACGGCACAACCGGATTTGACATTTTGAACGTTTGTCAAAGGGGCGTTTCCGCATCTGTATGCTACACTATAGATGAAGGAAATGCCCCTTTGGTATTAGAAAGGCAGAGAAATTATCATGGTTGAAATGATGATGGCGAGACTGCATGAAGTTATGGTTATTTTATACGCGGTTAGTCTCGTTTTTTATTTTATAGATTATTTGAATAAGGACACAATTGCACATCGCAGCGCTTTTTGGATTTTATCTATCGTCTACTTTCTGCAAACATTTTTCCTAGTTATGTATATGTTTGAGAAGGGGAGATTCCCGGTACTCTCCTTGTTTGAAGGAATCTATTTTTACGCATGGCTTCTAATTACTTTATCGATTATCCTGCACTTGTTTTACAAAGTCGGGCATGCTGTCTTCTTCTTAAATGTAATAGGATTTATTTTCATGACGATTCATACGTTTGCTCCTATGCAAATTGAACAATCTCCAATAGGGGAAGCCCTTATTTCAGAACTGCTTTTCATTCATATCACATTCGCTATTTTGTCCTATGCGGCATTTGCAATGTCATTCGTTTTTTCGGTACTTTATCTTCTCGTCTATAAAATTTTGAAGAAGAAGAAATGGTCAAAGCAATTTAATAGGCTTCCTTCTCTCCAACAAACAGAAGTAGGTATGAGAGCATCTCTTTATACGGGTATCCCGTTTCTGCTTGTCAGTTTGATTCTTGGTATGCAGTGGGCGGCTGTTGCACTTGAAATATGGTCATTTTTTGATATAAAAATTTTAGGCTCATTTTTCCTGCTTGCCATCTATGGTTCTGTATTATTCTTGAAGCGGAGTGGTAAGCTAACAGGAAATGACTTTGCATGGGCGAACGTATTCGCATTCCTTTTTGTTATCATCAATTTTTTCCTGGGAAGCAAATTATCCGATTTTCACTTTTGGATATAACTTAATACAGCCAGGTTTCAAACTCCAGCTGTATTAAGTTAAAGCCTCCGAGGATATCACAGGTTTTTTAGAGGAGTTTATCGAGCAAGCTTGATAAAAATCTGTGTACAAATAGACCAAAGCGTATTTGAATAAGAAAGGTTGGATTAATTAATATGAGAAAAATAATAGTAGGTTCAAGAAGAAGTAAACTTGCATTGACGCAAACGAACTGGTTCATAGATCAAATGAAGGCTGCCGGTGTTCCGTTTGAATTCGAAGTGAAGGAAATCGTTACGAAAGGCGATCAGATCCTCGACGTTATGTTGTCGAAAGTCGGCGGTAAAGGGCTTTTCGTGAAAGAAATCGAGCAAGCGTTGTTTGATAAAGAAATCGATTTCGCGGTACATAGCATGAAAGATATGCCAGCAGTTCTGCCAGAAGGACTTGTCATTGGCTGCATCCCACCACGTGAAGATGCGCGCGATGCATTTATTTCGAAAGGCCATGTGAAATTCATGGACCTACCAGTAGGGGCTATTGTCGGAACGTCTAGTTTGCGCCGAAGTTCACAATTGTTGCTACTACGTCCCGACCTTGATATCCAATGGATCCGTGGCAATATCGATACGCGATTGAAAAAGATGGTTGATGGTGAATATGATGCGATTCTGCTTGCTGCTGCAGGTATGAAACGGATGGGCTGGAGCGAAGAGGTTACGACGGAATTTATGTCTGTCGAAGATTGCATTCCGGCAGTAGGTCAAGGGGCACTCGCGATTGAATGCCGCTCAGATGATAAAGAACTATTAGCTGAACTTGCGAAATTAACAGATGAAAAAACATGGAAAGAAGTTGAAGCGGAGCGTACTTTCCTTACTGAAATGGATGGCTCATGCCAAGTGCCGATTGCCGGTTTTGCGAAATATAACGGCAGCGAAGTTGAACTGACAGGCTATATCGCTTCCCCAGATGCGAAGCAAATATTTAAAAAGACGTTCACCAGCGCGGACCCCGTTGAAGCCGGTATGGAAGTTGCGAAAACATTACGCGCTGAAGGGGCTTCGGAAGTGATTGAGAAAGTGAAGGCGGAAATGGATGCGTGACGGACAACCGCTGCTTGGTCAAACGGTCATCTTTACAGGCACGCCGAAGTCCGAAAATGTATTTGAACTTGTGAAGCGTTATGGGGGTATGCCAGTTTCATTACCCTTGATCCAAGTAGCAGAGTTAGTGGAACTGACAGATGAGCTTCGTTTAAACGCCTGTCCAACATATGATTGGCTAATATTCACAAGTCAAAGTGCGGTCGCCGCGTTTGGGGCTAAACTTGTACGCTATAATATGTCTGCGGGATCAATACCCGCGAATATTGCGGCTGTCGGTACGCGAACAGCAGAAGCGCTCGAAAGGCTGGGTTTTTCAGTCGATTTCATCCCGACTGTGTTTAGTGCAGATACATTCGTTAAAGAATTCAATCCCTCTGAAACAGATGTCCGGCGTATCTTGTTTCTGCGCGGATCAATTGCAGGGGTTACCATTAAAGAGGAAATTCCTTTTGAAGTGGATGAATGGACAGTTTATACAACGGAGCGTGCGAATGAATCTATCGGTTCACTCGTAGATTTATTGCAACAAAAACAGCAATTGAACGTTCTATTCGCGAGTCCTTCGGCAGTTGAAGTATTTTCCGGAGAAGTTGTTCCACAAGTTGGCTGGAATGGTTATACAATCGGGGCCATCGGGCATGTTACGGAAAAAGTGCTTCTTGAAGCTGGCGCGACCGTGCATGTTAGACCCGATACATACACATTAATGGATCTCGTCGAAGAGTTGGCGAGACGAAAGGAAGGGTAATTTTGGAGACATTACAATTCAGACGCAACAGACGCTTGCGCACATCGACTACATTACGTTCTATGGTACGGGAAACTGTTTTGAGGAAAGAGGATTTCATTTATCCGATTTTTGTCATAGATGGGGAAGACATCAATAATCCAATCGCTTCCATGCCAGGCGTCTTCCAAAAGTCACTCGACCATTTTACAACTGAACTTGATGAAGTGGTTTCACTTGGAATTCCATCAATCATTCTATTCGGTCTTCCGGCAACGAAAGATCATTTGGGATCAGAAGCTTATTCCGATCAAGGGATAGTCCAAAAAGCAACTCGTTTAGCGAAAGAACGTTATCCAGATCTAATCGTTATTGCGGACACCTGCCTGTGCCAATATACGGACCACGGTCATTGCGGTGTTCTGGAAGGCGGTAACGTATTAAACGATCCGTCGTTGGAACTGCTAGCGCGTACTGCGGTAAGCCAAGCGAAAGCGGGGGCGGATATTATTGCGCCATCGAATATGATGGACGGTTTTGTAGCAGCTATTCGCCAGGGGTTAGATGCGGCTGGTTTTGAAGATATCCCGATTATGTCGTATGCAGTCAAATATGCATCCGCCTATTACGGGCCCTTCCGTGACGCAGCGGAATCTACACCTCAATCAGGCGATCGTAAAACGTATCAAATGGATCCTGCAAATAGACTGGAAGCAATGCGTGAAGCGGAATCTGATGTAGCTGAAGGCGCTGACTTTCTAATTGTTAAACCGGCACTTTCGTATCTCGATATCATGCGTGATGTCAAAGATAATTTCACATTGCCGGTTGTCGCATATAATGTGAGCGGTGAATACGCAATGGTCAAAGCGGCGGCACAAAATGGCTGGGTTAATGAAAAGGAAATTGTTCTTGAAACGTTGACAAGTATGAAGCGTGCAGGTGCGGATCTCGTTATGACGTATCATGCGAAAGATGCGGCACGCTGGCTGGAGGAGAAATAATTGGAAAGAAATTATGATAAGTCGAAACAAGCATTTGCAGAAGCAGTAAATCTGATGCCGGGCGGCGTAAACTCCCCTGTTCGTGCATTTAAATCTGTCAATATGGACCCGATTTTCATGCAAAGCGGAAAAGGAGCTATGATTACAGATATCGATGGCAATGAATACATTGATTACGTTCTATCATGGGGACCGCTTATTCACGGTCATTCCGATCCGGATGTCGTTGAGGGAATCAAGCGTGTTGCAGAAACCGGTGCAAGCTTCGGTGCACCGACACTTGCAGAAAATGAACTCGCAAAACTTGTTCTTGAACGCGTTCCTTCAATTGAAATGATTCGTATGGTGTCATCTGGTACAGAAGCCACGATGAGCGCACTGCGGTTAGCACGCGGTTATACAGGCCGCAACAAAATATTGAAGTTCGAAGGCTGCTACCATGGTCATGCGGACTCACTCCTTATTAAAGCGGGTTCTGGCGTTGCAACACTCGGTCTTCCGGATAGCCCCGGTGTACCCGAATCAGTGGCGATAAACACGATTACAGTGGCTTATAATGACTTGGAGAGTGTCAAAGTTGCGCTCGATGAATTCGGTGAGGATTTGGCTGCAATCATCGTTGAGCCAGTCGCAGGAAATATGGGAGTTGTCCCTCCTGAACCTGGATTCCTTGAAGGATTGCGTGAGCTGACTGAGAAAAATGGTTCACTTCTCATTTTTGATGAAGTAATGACTGGCTTCCGTGTCGGCTACAATTGTGCGCAGGGCCATTATGGCGTAACGCCTGATATTACATGTCTTGGAAAAGTAATCGGGGGCGGATTGCCAGTCGGTGCTTACGGTGGAAAACGTGAAATCTTGGAAAATATGGCTCCTGCAGGTACAATTTACCAAGCTGGCACTTTATCAGGTAATCCGCTTGCGATGACCGCTGGGATTGAAACATTGAAAAAGTTGACGCCTGAATCGTACAAGCATTTCATGAAACTCGGTGATCAGCTCGAAGCCGGTTTCCGTGCAGCTGCACAAAAGTACGATATCCCGCACACTGTCAACCGTGCAGGCTCAATGATCGGCTTTTTCTTCACGAATGAAAAAGTGTTGAATTATGACAAAGCAAAAACATCCGATCTCACATTATTCGCTGATTACTACCGCTTGATGGCGGAAGAAGGCATCTTCCTTCCACCGTCCCAGTTCGAAGGCATGTTCCTATCGACTGCCCACACCGAAGAGCATATTGCAAAAACGGTCGAAGCATTCCATACAGTGTTTGCTAAACTGCGTAGTTGAGTAGTTGAGTGGGTGACAGTCACCAAGTCAATTCTGAAACAAACACAACATTCAAGTTTTTTCTAAAAATGAACACAATATTCCCCGACCGATTGCTTTATTGGTCGGGGGATATTTGTGTTCATTTGTTTTATTCTTCTATCGTAACAGTGACGAGCATACAATTGTTTGTGAAGGAATAGAAGGAGGGGAAGTAGTTGGAGAAAAAACAATGGTCAATGCAAGAAAACTTTTATTTCCCGGAGAATGCTGGCGTACCAACCGGGGTTCAATCGGTTACAGTAACACCGGGGTATACTGAAGAAAGAACAGAAGATGGGCTCCGTTTGACAGGCATTTATCATATTGCGGCAAATGTGGAATTTGATAAAGAGGCTCTGCGGTCAGCAGAACTTGAGGATTCATTTATCCTCATTGATGATGTCGAACTGGATGGCGAAGTTGGTTATTTCGAATACGCAGTTCCGCTTAACATCGCTCTACCTCCGATAGCTGAGAGCCCGGAACTTTTAACAACACTAGCGACAGGCAAAACGGACGGACAAGGTACTTACGGAGTTGTTTGGAATGTAGAATGTGCGTACACAGAAGCGGTTGTGCTAGCGGAAGAACCTGAGGAAGCACAAGTAGTAGCAGTAGCTACGGTGACGCCACTTGTAGCAATTGACAGCACTTCGGAGACCGAGATGGATGAAGTGCTGTCGTTCATTACAGAGCTTACAGATGGTGTATCGACGACAGAATTTCGTTCAAATGATGTTTTTGTAAAGAGTGAAAGCTAATCCACAGAGCAAACACAATAGTAGAAAATCACCTGTCGTTGGAACGATTAATAACCGAATCAATTGAAAGACACAAATTGGAATAATGATTCCCTTGCAATAAAATCTACATTTTCGAAGCCATGGTGGCAACAAATAAGGGTTATATGCTCTTCGCATGACACAATCCTTTCGTAATTTACTTGACGGTTGCTAAGCTGTTCCGTTACAATCATGGTAACTGCATATGGATGCGATGATTGGGATAAGTATGTGAATTGTTTGGACTGAAGAGAGGGTTCCGGTGGTGAAAGGGCCTGTCGACAATTCGCTGAATGTCACCCATGAGCAGTTTCCGTGAAGAGGCTGTTTTCAGAATGAAAATCAGCAAGATGTTCTCAGTACTTGAAAAACATCTTTAGTAGCGGAAACCGGTTTGAAGCCGTTATCGAAGTTTGAGGTGCACTGTTCTTTTATGTGCACGAATAAAGGTGGTACCGCGAATAGCTCCTTCGTCCTTTAAGGCGAAAGGAGTTTTTTTGTACCCAAAAATAAAGGAGGAAACAACATGTCAACTGAAAACAACACATCAATGCCGACGAAATACGATCCGCAGGCGATTGAATCAGGTCGCTATGAATGGTGGCTGAAAGGGAAATACTTTGAAGCACAGCCTGAAAGCGATAAAACACCCTATACAATTGTCATCCCGCCGCCAAATGTAACAGGTAAACTCCATCTTGGCCACGCTTGGGATACAACATTGCAAGACATCATGACACGTATGAAACGGATGCAAGGCTATGATGCATTATGGCTTCCGGGAATGGACCATGCGGGAATCGCGACACAAGCACGTGTTGAAGCGAAACTTCGTGAAGATGGAATTTCACGCTATGATTTAGGCCGTGAAAAGTTCGTTGAAGAAACATGGAAATGGAAAGACGAATACGCAGGTCATATCCGTGAACAATGGGCGAAACTTGGTTTGGGCCTTGATTATACACGTGAACGATTTACTTTGGATGAAGGACTTTCGAAAGCTGTACAGGAAGTTTTCGTTAAGCTTTACAATAAAAAGCTTATCTACCGCGGCGAATACATCATCAACTGGGATCCTGCAACAAAAACGGCTATATCTGATATCGAAGTTATCCATAAAGACGTGCAGGGTGCATTCTATCATATGCGCTACCCACTGGTAGAGGGAACGGATAGTATCGAAATTGCAACAACTCGACCTGAAACGATGCTAGGGGATACTGCAGTTGCAGTTCATCCTGAAGATGAGCGCTACAAGCATTTAATTGGCAAAATGGTTAAATTACCAATCGTTGGCCGTGAAATTCCGATTATTGCAGATGATTACGTCGACATGGAATTTGGAAGCGGTGCAGTGAAAATTACACCTGCACATGATCCAAATGACTTTGAAATCGGCAACCGTCATAATCTTCCGCGTGTTCTTGTGATGAATGAAGACGGTTCAATGAACAAGCTTGCAGGTAAATACGAAGGAATGGATCGCTTCGAATGCCGTAAAGAAATCGTTAAAGATTTGCAGGAGATGGCTGTTCTATTCAACATTGAAGAACATAATCATTCTGTCGGTCACTCAGAACGTAGTGGTGCTGTCGTTGAACCGTATTTATCAACACAATGGTTCGTAAAAATGCAGCCGCTTGCTGATGAAGCGATTAAATTACAAGAAGCAGAAGGAAAAGTAAACTTCGTACCAGACCGTTTTGAAAAAACGTACTTAACATGGATGGAAAATGTCCATGACTGGTGTATCTCGCGTCAACTTTGGTGGGGCCACCGCATCCCGGCTTGGTATCACAACGAAACGGGCGAAGTATATGTTGGTCATGAAGCACCTGCCGATATCGAAAACTGGAGTCAGGATAATGACGTTCTCGATACATGGTTCTCATCTGCACTATGGCCGTTCTCAACAATGGGCTGGCCGGACCTCGACAACGAGGAATTCAAACGTTACTATCCAACAGATGCACTCGTAACGGGCTATGACATTATCTTCTTCTGGGTATCCCGGATGATTTTCCAAGGAATTGAATTTACGGAACAGCGTCCATTTAAAGACGTCTTAATTCACGGTCTCGTACGTGCAGAAGATGGCCGTAAAATGTCTAAATCGCTTGGTAACGGCGTCGACCCGATGGATGTTATCGAAAAATACGGTGCAGATGCACTGCGCTACTTCTTATCAACAGGGTCATCGCCAGGGCAGGACCTTCGCTACTCTACTGAGAAAGTTGAAGCCATCTGGAACTTTGCCAATAAAATCTGGAATGCTTCCCGTTTCGCGCTTATGAACATGGATGGCATGACCTACGATGAAATCGATTTAACTGGTGAAAAATCCGTAGCAGATGCGTGGATTTTGACACGGTTGAATGAAACAATCGACCAAGTGACGAAGCTTGCAGATCGCTATGAATTCGGTGAAGTTGGCCGTGCACTCTATAACTTCATCTGGGATGATTTCTGTGACTGGTACATCGAAATGGCGAAACTGCCACTATACGGTGAAGATGAAACAGCTAAGAAAATGACGCGTTCTGTACTAGCGTACGTACTCGATAATACGATGCGTCTGCTACACCCGTTCATGCCGTTTATCACAGAAGAGATCTGGCAGAACTTACCGCATGAAGGCGAATCAATTACAGTCGCTGCATGGCCGGTTGCAGATCCTGCTCTTACTGATAAAACGCGTGCAACGGATATGAAACTGCTGATGGATATCATTCGCGCAGTACGTAATATCCGTGCAGAAGTAAATACACCATTAAGCAAAAAAGTTCCACTTTATATTTCAGCTAAAGACGATGCAACTGTAGCCGTGTTGGAAGCGAATCGCAGCTACATCGAACGATTCTGTAACCCTGAGACGTTAACGCTAGGCAACAACATCACAGCACCAGGCAAATCGATGTCAGCCGTCGTTACAGGAGCAGAACTGTTCTTACCACTAGAAGGACTTTTGAACATCGACGAAGAGCTCGCACGTCTGACAAAAGAGCTTGCTAAATGGGAAAGTGAAGTAAAACGCGTTCAAGGAAAATTATCGAATGAACGCTTCATGTCCAAAGCTCCTGAAGCAGTAGTGGCAGAAGAGCGAGCTAAAGAAAGTGACTATCTAGAAAAATACGCGGCAGTACAGCGTCGTATGCAGGAATTGAAGGAAATTTGATTATCAAACGAAGAGACCTTGTCGCAAATATGCGATGAGGTCTCTTCGTTTGATAAATTATTCATCAAGTTACTAAAAGGCAAGGAACTTGAATAACAGATAATTCGTTTTTGATTATGAATTGTAGAATATGGTAATATAGATTTATATTAGTCTATGTGGTATTTATAATATAGTATAAATATGGGGATAAATAACTATATAAGGTGAAGGGAATATTTCCTGGCAATACGCTTCGGCTCCTTCGCTCAACTTTTACATGTATTTATATGTTCAATATAAATAGCACGAATGAAAAGGATGATAGACATGGAGAAGTTTAAACTTAAAAAGGGTTTGGGGGAAAATGGGTTATCACTTGTTGAAGTGCTTGCCTCTTTCGTTATTTTAACGCTCTTACTAACAACCTTTTTAATGATGTTCATACAGTCAGCTAAGGTTAATAAGTCGTCTGAACATATTATTGAAGCTACGTATATTGCACAGACTGAGATGGAAAATATATATGCGTTAAGTACAAGTTTTACAAGAGAAGCCGCTATTAAAAGCTTAGTAGACTATACAAAGGAGCCGGATGTTGAGGGCTGGACTGTATTTAACAAACTGTATAGTCCCGATATTTCGATAAAAGTTAAATTAAAAAACAAAACTGGCGAAATGGATCGGGTACTCGTAGAAGTGATTGAGCCACCTAGTAGTAACACACCTAAAGCCCAAATGGAGAATGTGATAATTTGGAGGGCTGATTAATCATGAAAAAGTATTTGAGAAGTGAAAAAGGACTTTCTTTAGTAGAAGTCCTTGCTGTCATAATCATTGGCTCGCTCATTATGTTATTAATTTCAAATATTCACTTATTTGGTCAGAAACAGTATAAAAGCCAATCAGAAAAATCAAGGCATTTATATGATGTAACCTATGCAGCGAAGGTGATTACGAAGGAGATTCGGAAAGCAGACGAGAAAGGCATAGCAAATGTTGGTTCAAAGAGCGATCACATCAAATTAACTGATAGTATTGAGTACAAATACAATAGTGCGGATAAAACGATTGAGAATAAAGATAGAACGATTTTAGTTAAAGATATTGAAAAGTTTGTTGTTTCGCGGTCAGATAGTCAAATAAAACTCGAAATTATTAGTAAAACCGGTGAAAAAGTTAAAACTAATATTGTATTAAGAAAGGGTGACTGATTTGGGAGAATTTCAAAGAAGAAATCATCTTCATGCAAACAATAATGGATTCACCCTTGTTGGTGTATTAATGGTACTTGTTGTTTTATCCGTCCTTGGAATAAGTATTTTGATGATCACATCGAATTCTGTGAAATTGTCTGCGGGGGAAAGAGATGATCAGTCGGTGTTTTATATTGCGGAAGCGGGCATTGTTGAGAGGGTTTATGATATTAATAAAAATGTGACAGATGCATTTGGTGAAATTAAAGCAATACACAATAACTTGTCTATTAAAGAGAAGGGAGAATATGATTTTGTAGGGGAATTCTATTCGAGAGTTATATCCAAAGTTAATTTATCACCATCAACACAATCATTTGAATCAAACCTAGGTAATGTACCGGTTGCCTCGATTACAGTGACACAAAAGAGTGCAAATCCAATAATATATGAAATTGAATGTGCTGGAAAAATAGGTAATAAAACACGTACAGTTACACAGGAACTCACTATTTTTCTGGAGCCTAGCATGATTGAGGGGCCGGTTATGTCTGGGAATGTGGCTTTATATGTTAATAAGACGATACAGTTAGGGGGGAGTGTAACAATACATGGGAACGTTAATATGAAATCTACTAATCCAGGGGACAAGATATTAAGTGGAGGAGCTTCTATTACTGGTCAAGTAGCTCAGGGGGTGGGCAACTTTATTGAGCTACCACAGTTTCCATCTTATCCAACTTATAATATTCCGGCAGATCGAGAAATAAAGAATAGTAATGGAAACAAGACTGATTTGATTAAATCAGGAAAATTATTGATAGGTAACTATATCACAAATGGCTATACACTGAGTATGAATAACAATATTGAATTTAAGGAGATTTTCCTTAATGAAAATAATACACTAACAATCGATATTGGAAATGCCACTAGAGAAATCGTTGTTGAGCATCTAAATGTAGCGAATGGACATATTAAAATAACTGGTACTGGAAAACTAACTATTTATGTAAAAAACAATATAACTATGGGAGCAGCAAGTACAGTAAATAGTAACGCTAGTAATGTGGACAAGTTGAAAATCTATCAGAAAGGCTCTAATCCAATTAACCTTGAGGGTGGGCAAAAAATATACGGATCCTTACATGCTGAAGCAGCCAATATTAGCATAAAAGGGGGCGGAGGTTTTCAAGGGGATATATTTACGGGAGGACAAAATATTTATGTTGGTGGTGGGGCAAGTGTAAATTCTCAACTTTTCCTCGCACCAAATGCTAAGTTTACTTTAGGGGAAGGAGGACATATAAAAGGTGCAGTTATTGCAGATTCTTTTATAGGTACAGGCGGAGGATCTGTCACCTATAATGAAACAAGTTCAGGCACCGGTTCTGGTGGGGCGATAAAGGATTATGGGGATGGTTCAAATTTGATGAAAAAAACTCCGTTAATTGAAAAATAATTTTTTACGTGCTGGTTGATTTAGGGTACACAATCACCTACATAATTCAATTATAATGAGTTTTTGGGTGAAAGTGGATTTCGAATTCTATCTGTACTTAGGGGAACAACTATATAGTGAACATATGTCTACAAGCAAAACTGAGTGAAGGGAATCTTTATTTAAACCTAAACTCACAGTGTCACTCATGCAATAAATGATTCGCGAGTGTCTGGCGCCGTTTTCCAAGTTACTGGGTGTGTATTATGGCAACGTGAATAAAGTTGTCGGGGCGAGGTGATAACAGGCATTCGGATGCCATTTGCAATCTCACTCACACAATTATGATAATAAAAGAAAGATCAGACGCCTACTCAGATGTCTGATCTTTTGCATGTCTACTCAAGTTGATTGTCTTGAGTTTCCCAAAAATACTTGTCACTAACTATTCTACGGAAAGCTTCTCCTTGATATACCCCATCAACTTCTCAGCCACTGAAAACTCATGCGTCGTATACAGCGACCTAGCCCCTACAGGATCCTCGATCTCATTCAACAGCCATCTCCCATCAGGTAACAACAAGAAATCAATTCCAACATAATCGCTTTTTATTGCTTTAGAAATAGTTTTTGCATCTTTTTCCTGCCAGCTAGAAAGTATGTATTTTTCGACGGATCCACCAAGTGTGTAATTTGATTTGAATGATCCATTGCCAGTGCGTTTTACGGCTCCGACAACTTCATTACCAACCATAAATACACGTATATCTCGGGCGCCGGACTCGATGAAGGGTTGGACAATTAGTTTTCGGTCAGGGAATTTGGTGAAAAATAGCTCTGCGTCCGCAGCTGAGGTGCAAAGGAAAACTTCATTCCCACCATGGCCATCGACTGTTTTCAACACACAAGGATACGATGCAATTTCTTCGATAGAACGAGTCCTTCTTGTAGGCACTGCTGGAACTCCGAGCAGGGTAGCCAATTCAAATGTCCGCAATTTGTCATTTGCAATTCGGTTCACTTCAGCCCGATTGAATAACCGGAAACCTTCCGACTCAAACTTGGCAGCTCGAGTAGTATCACGGGCTCGGAAAAGAATGAAATCTGCATCTGAGTTTGGTTTTTCATCTTCAACCAGCAAATGCAGTTCAATGCCAAGTTTTTCGGATTCGATTATCAAATCATCAATAAACGCCCGATTCCTAACGGATTCAGCTTTTGAATAATAAACATAACCCTTCAACCTAGCTTCCTCAAAATATACGCGATCATCGCATCCGCAACATTGATCCCCGTGACATTGTAAATATTACGGATGTGGGCGGCTGCATTGACTTCACAAACGAGCGGTTCCTCATTGTCACCAAATAGTAGGTCGACACCGGCAAACTCCGCTCCGACTGCGTGGGCAGCTTGTATTGCTAACGATTTCTGTTGGTCTGTTAGGTCGATTACTGTTGCAACCCCGCCATTCGTAATATTCGCCCGGAAATCAGTTTCAGAGTGACGGTACATTGCTGCTACAATCTCATCCCCCACGATGTTGACCCGAATATCACGACCTCTGCTTGTCGCAATGAATTTCTGGAACACATAATCGATGCCGCGTAATTCGTCCGTCTTTTCATAGAACTGCTCTTCTGTTTCAATCAAATATACTTTCATGCCGAATGATCCGTGTCCTTCTTTAATAATCATAGGCAATCCAAGTTGTTCCAGCACTTGTTCATAGTAGCCTGAATCTTTGATTGTAAAACTCGGGTACACTTTTGGTGCAATAATTGTTTCAGGCATCGGAACGCCCTGTTTTGAAAGTTCGAGATATTGTTTCGCTTTGTTATCGCATGTTTCGATAACATCTGGGTCATTGAAAACAGGGATACCAGCATTCTTCAAGAAAGTTGCAAGAAGAATATCTTTATCAAGAAAGACAACAAAATCCGGACGTTTACCCAAATTTGTATCTAAATTCATCATCACTTCATAATTTTTTTTAAGTTGAGCACGTACACCAGCGCGTTCTGCCGCCTCTTTCATCAGTTCAGCCTGATCTTTGAATTTATCGCTTGTTAAACTTCCATTATATATAACCCAACAACTTTGCATTAGGAACCCTCCGGAAATGATATACTTTTTCTAACTAGATTCTAACATACGGAGGGATAGTTTTGATTCCAAAAATGAATGTATATAAAGAACGATGGGGAATTGTCAGTGACGATACGATTAAACCCGGTTTAGATGCGATGCAAGAAGCGTTGATTAAGGTTGGAAACCCGGAAAAAAAGTTACAGATTATCCATGTTGCGGGCACTAACGGAAAAGGATCTACCATAGCGTTTATGGAATCCATTTTAAAAGAGCATAGGTTGTCGACAGGTGTTTTTTCGTCACCTGCAATTATCGACATACATGACCAGATACGCATTAATGGCGAAGCAATCACGGAAGCCGAATTAGATAAATCATTTGAGACGATGAAAGAAGCGGGATTGAGCGGGTTACTGACGGATTTTGAATTGCTGACTGTTGCCGCTTTCGTAACGTTTGAAAGGCTTGCTCCAGATTATGTATTACTGGAAACAGGTATGGGCGGTTTGTTGGACAGCACGAATGTCGTGATCCCGCTTGTTTCGGTGATTACTTCGATTGCACTTGATCATACTGCGTTTCTCGGAACGACAACCGCGCAAGTGGCTAAACACAAAGCAGGCATTATTAAAAAAGGGATTCCGACCGTAATTGGAACATTACCTGAAGAAGCACTGCAAGTTGTCCGAAAGATTTCAAATCGGCAAATGAGTCCGCTTTACATTTACGGCGAGCAGTTTGGCATGCAGGATGACGTGTTTAATGGGATTGAAACATTCCAGTTGGCTGGGCGAAGGATGAGAGGACCCCACCAAGGTATGAATGCGGCGGTTGCGATTCAATCACTTCTTACGACGGGCATTCAGCTTACCGAAAAAGGAGTATCTGATGCAGTGGCATCTACACAACTCGCGCATCGTTTTCAAGAGATTTCACCTGACGTTTTCATAGACGGTGCTCATAACCCGGCTGCTGCAAAAGTACTTGCAGAGACAATACGAACTGAATTTCCTGGTGAGAAAGTGGACTTTGTCATAGGAATGCTAAAGGGAAAAGATATTGAGAGAACACTGGATGAACTTATACCAGTGGCGGCTTCTTTTACTTTTCTGACATTTCCTCACCCCCAAGCGGCAACAGGGGAGCAATTGATGGAATATTGTAACCATAAAGAAAAAAGAGTGACAATGATTGGAAATGATACTATAATACTAGTTGAAGGACGAGGAAAGAAGAAAATAGTCACGGGTTCACTGTATTTATTAAGTAACCTAATAGACTATGAGTAAGTTGATTGTTTAAAGTATTTTTGGATAATAGTGACAGATGCATTGTGGTTTGATAAACTTTTGATGACTTCTATTTTTTCTGACTTATTTAATTGGGAGTGGATGATGTAATGCAGGTTGCAAATAGGTCCACTATACGATATTTTATTTTATGGTTATTTACTGTTCCACCGGGATTAGTGTATGTTTTCTTGAACTATTCACCAGGACAAGTGAATTGGATGTACGTAGCAACTTTTATGCTATTCGGTTTCCTTACGTTCTATTATCCGATATTGAGGAATGGCAAGCCAGTATTCTTGGTTCTATGGGTGACAGTGCCTGCCTTTTTAATATATGGGGTCTTCATTGAAATGATTGTCATGCAGGTTTCAATTTTCGCCGTCATATTGTCGTTTCCAAGTAAGCGGTCAATGATACAACGTTTTTTCATTAATTCAATGCTATTTTTCGTTTTATCAATTATTGCTGCTGGGGGTTTTTATATTGCAGGCGGAGAAATTGGTTCAATCGATTTTTGGCCTGTTATTATTGCAGTATTATGCTATCAATTCATCCATACAGTATTCAATGATGTGCTGTTATATTTGTATACGATGTACGAAAAGCTTAAGTCGCCATTCTTTTCAAAAGATCAGTTAGTTGATTATGCGCTGATTTTTGTTGTTCTTCCTTTGTCCCTGACGTTTTATTATTTGTTGCAATTTATCGGAGCAGGTGCATTTTTGTTACTTGGGATTCCTTTTTTCTTTATTTCATTAGTTATCCGCCTTTATAATACCTCGGAAAATATAAATGCTAATTTACAGCAAGCGGGTGATATCGGACACAGGCTTTCAGACTTAATGACGGAAAATGCAGTGATTGACCAATTTGTTAAGGAAGTGTCGGACATGTTCGATGCAGAATATACGTATCTATTCGACCATCAGGATGGCTGGCTTGAACTTCTTCGTTCTTATGAACATGAACAATTCATTAATATCGATTTTTCTCTTTTATCAGTTGGACAAGGGATTGCGGGGGTGGTTCTTGAACAGAATAAGCCTCTTATCTATACGGAAAAGAAAGAGTGGGAATCAATATCAAAAAATTATTCGCCCGAAAAAATGCAAAGTGTACTTTGTGTCCCTATTTCACGTAACCAGAAGATTGAAGCGATTCTGTTCTTGGCTTCAGACAGGAAATCGTCCTTTGATGAATACCAATTGAAAATCTTAGATTTACTGTGTTCCTATTTCACTGTGTCGGTGGAAAAAGCGCGATATATGGAGGAAGCAGTTACGAAGAATGATCGCTGCGCGTTGACGGGTCTTTATAATTATAGGTATCTTGAGGAGCAGTTAATATATGAAATGGACAGGCTGGAAAATGAAGCGATAACCAATCTTTCAGTCGTTATGCTTGATATTGATCATTTTAAACAAGTAAACGACACATATGGTCATCAAAGCGGGAATGACATCCTCCAAATGTTTGGGAAAATACTCGAGGCTGCGCTACCTAAGGGTGGGACTGTAGGCCGCTATGGAGGAGAGGAGTTTGTGTACATTTTACCGGAGATGTCTAAAGCAGAAGCGCTTGAATTTGCAGAAACTCTTCGAATTGCGATCGGTGGGTATGAGTTTAGTATCGTTCCCGATTTAGTTGAGGAGAGGCATCCGCTTATTGTCAATATAACGTCCAGTATTGGAGTCTCGTCTGCACCAGCAGATACAGATGAAGCGATGACACTTTTGCGTAACGCAGATCGTGCACTTTATTTAGGGGCAAAACAGGCTGGACGAAACAGGGTTGCTGAGTATGTGAAGTGAAATAATCCAAGGAGGCGTCGGGAGAATGGAGATATCTAGAAAGTTTCAGATTATCACTTTTATCACATGGATTGTTATTGTGCCTCCCGGGGTCTTTCTTGCCTTCACTTTATTTCCTTCCAAAGAAATAGATTGGTTGAATTTGAGTATTCTATTTGCGGTATTATTCGTGACAATGACAATGCCTTTGCAAATAAAAAATATAACCGTATCATTGGAACGATGGATTACGTTCACCGTTTTTTTTCAATATGGAGTTTTTGCGGAGCTGGCTTTTACGCAAATCGCGATGTTCATTTTACTATTCAGTAAAAAATCAGATATGCCTTTTTTGCAACGTTTTTTCGTTAATTCAATGATTTTCACACCCATTTCACTGGCGAGCGGTGCTCTATTTCATTATGCAGGAGGAGTAATAGGATCAACGGATTTCTTTAACATCTGCCTATTTGGCTTACTTTATGCGACAAGTTATACGATTATCAATAGTGGTCTAATGCAATTCTATTTATATTTTGAACTTGGTACATTTACTTTGAAAGAAAAATATATTGTTTGGGATTTTGTCTCCACAATGATGTTACTGCCGTTTAGCATATCTCTTTATTTTTTGAATGAACACTTTGGGAATAATGCAATACTTTTAATTGGCATCCCATTCCTTCTCGTATTATTAATTGCAAGGATGTACAACCGTTCCGATAATTTGAATGACAAACTTTCTTCTGCCGGCATTATCGGGCACCAACTTGCCGATCGACTCGGGTTTGAGGATGTGATCCGGACGTTCATCGAAAAACTGAGAGATGTAGTACCTTATGATAATGCTTATGTTCTTGACCTTCGGGCTGGAGAACATCTGATTACATTAATGGGATCTGAAGGTAATATGCTTTCAAAAGAATTGCATGATATTTCATACAATCCTAAAAAAACTTTAGATGATGGACTGGATAGTAATGTACCCAAAATATTTTCGACAGAAAAAGAGGCAAGAGCGTTGAAAAGCTTCGAATTTTTGCAATCGGTAGGAAGTGTAATGACTGCTCCGATCCGAAGAAATCAGAAAACGGAAGGATTTCTCATACTCACATCCAAGCGGAAACAAATGTTTCAAGCGCTTGACTTGAAAATTGTAGACGTTTTGACTGGATACTTTGCAACCTCATTGGTGAAGGCGCGCTATTATGAAAAGACTATTGAGCAAAGTCAACGATGTGGTTTGACCAAATTACATAACTTCCGCTATCTTGACGCTAAATTGGACGAGGAAATGATACAATTTCATATTGGTAGAACCCGTTCGCTTTCAATCTTAATGCTGGATATCGATCATTTTAAATCAATTAATGATACACATGGACACCAAAGTGGGAATGATCTCCTTAACGCACTCGCTAGACTGCTTGAGTCATTTGTCCCCGTAGAAGCGACACTTGCCCGATACGGTGGAGAAGAATTTGTTATCGCCTTGCCGAACTATGGAAAAAGTGAAACCATGCAGCTTGCAGAAAAAATTCGAAGAGAAGTGGAGTCATCTACGTTTCGGATCATTCCCGATCTATCTAAAGAACGCGAGCCCGTTGATGTCCATTTGACCGTAAGCATCGGGGTTGCTAGTGTACCAGAAGATGCAGGGGATGCGAAAGAGCTATTGCGTAATGCGGATCGAGCCCTTTATATCGGAGGGAAGCAGGCAGGAAGGAATAAAGTAGGGGTGTATGGAAGGGAAGACCTCCAATCAGTATGATATTAAGTCGCTGATTACCTCAATTACATAAAAATATTTATTTAGATAAAGGCCGGGGAACTGGTCTTTTTTGTATATCGTCCTTCTCGTTTAGTATTATTTACCGTGACAAATAGCAAAGAGTCTATGATAATAGTAGTAGAGAAAACAATAGCTAAACATGATAATCTTAGTAATATTATGTCTCTCTACATTAAAGGATTATTTGATTATTAATAAGTTAGGAGAAACGTCATGTTGAAATATTACATACTAATCGCTGTTGTAATTATAGTTTTTCCAATACTAAGTTATATAGTACGCCAAAGAAATATAGGGAAGCGGCTCATCTTGGGAGCCCTTGCAGGGTTATTTATTGCTATTATAGGACTCGTTATGCAAGGATCATTCAACCCGCTATATGTATTGCTCGTAATGTTCGGGCTTGCATTTGCAGTATCGATTTTGTTGAACAAGCGCTCAATTCAGAATGGAGCAGATAATGTACCCGTTACTCTCGAAACTTATCAAGATACCGTGATTGAGGAAACGGCGTCGTCTGTGGAGGCAAATGTATTTACCGACAAGCCAAATGAAGATGAAGTGAATCATAATAGGAAGGAGCGTCCAGATGGGGAATAAAGGGTTTTTAAATATGTTTATAGTAGTCTTAGCTGCGACTTTTGTTTTTTATGGATTTTCGACTGTTGGAGCCCTCGCATTTAACACTGCATCATCAAAAAACTTCGGAGATCAAACCTATGTAGGGCCTTTCGATATTTCTAGACAGAAAGAACAGACAGCTAAAGAAAATCTTATAGCTGATTTCGCTGCGCTTCAGGAGGACTTTGCAGTCGACTTAACTTATCAGGACGTTACTGTCTCATTACCGCCCGAAACGGTACTCTTCAACGTTGAAGAAACAGTTCAACAATCAAATTCTGGCCGGGAAAATCCGATTGTTGCAACAGTGTCAATCGATGGACTGCAGACTGTTCTTACACAGCAATTTCCTTCTATCCAGTTTACCGATGAAAGTATTCAATCAATCACTTCAGGAATTGAACAGGAATTGGGAACAGGAATTATGCCGCTAACTGTTCATATAACAGATTACTCCGACTTTACGGAAACAGAAATCGCAACCTCGTCCATTATTGCACAGGAACTTTCTCCATCTTTACAGAATTTAATGGCAACGTTAAACGGTACTGAAATTGAAGCTTTTACAACGTTTTCATTACTTGATTTCATTCAAGATCAGGAAGTGGGAGTCGTTTCAGATGAGGAACTGACTTTGCTGGCATCAGTTCTATATTCGACTGTATTGCAGACTAATTTTATTGTCGATGAACGCAATATTGGCAATACATTAGCTGCGTTTGCAGATCCTGGTTTCGAAGCAGTCATCAATAGGGAACTCGGTTTGAATTTCATTTTCACTAATCCCAATAAAACTGCTTTTACATTATATATTGAACCTTCAGCTGAAACGATTCATTCCTCCATTTCAGGTATGGCATTACTCTATTCTTACCAGCCTTACGTCAGTCAGCTAGAATCATTTGAACCGAAGACTGTTCAACATTTCAGCGCGTTCGTGCCCTATGGCCAAGTCCTTGTTGCTGATGAGGGACGGAAAGGGCTAGAAGTGGATGTCCATCGAACAATTTCTTATGAGGGGGCAGTCGTAGAAGATGAAAATATTTCCTCCGACTTTTATGCTCCCCAACCAAAAATTTTAAACCTACCACTAAAAAAAGACATGACACAAACTTCTGGAAATTTGAGTGAAGGGACAATTAACGGTGCTACTGACACAGTTGATCCACAAGGCAATCCAATTCCGCCTGAAAAATCCGACTCTCAAGTTTATAGCGACGGTTCAACTCTTCAAACGGATAAGAGTCCATCACAAGTGCAAGGTGACCGTCCAGATGTTGAAAATGAAGAAAGTACAACAGGCGTTCAGTATGATAAAGGTGGAAATATCATTGAATAAGTGACGAATGGGGGAGAACAGCATGGCGACTATACGTAAACGACTTGGTGACTTATTAGTCGAGTCCGGCCTCATTACAACTGAGCAATTGCAAACGACATTGAGTGATAAGCCTCATGATCAGAAACTCGGCGATGCTTTACTACAACACGGATTTATTACAGAACAGCAGCTGATTGAAGTATTGGAATTTCAACTGGGAATTCCACACGTCAACCTTTTTAGATACCCATTTGATCCAAAACTGTTCAATGTTGTGCCAAAACCCTTTGCAAAACGTAATCTGATTGTTCCCTTGAAGGCGGACGGGGATAGATTATTTGTAGCGATGTCAGATCCAATGGATTATATTACAGTTGATGATTTACGGTTGTCGACTGGTTTCCATATCGAAACTGCGATTGCTTCAAAAGATGATATTATGCGTACGATATCAAAGTATTATGATGAAGAGTCATTCGATGAGCTATTCATCGAACAGACACCAGAACAGAGGGAGCAGCAAGATGAGTTGACCGATTTGGATTCTCCAATCGTGCGGCTTGTCAATCAACTCATGTCTTCAGCAATTACGCAAAAGGCCAGTGACATTCATTTCGACCCTCAGGAGCATCAGGTCGCCATACGTTTCCGGATTGATGGGTTTTTAAAATCGGAGCGTTTTTTGCCTAAGCATATGCAAGCAATGATTAGTGCGCGTATAAAAATCATGGCAAATCTCGATATTACGGAACATCGGATACCTCAAGATGGTCGCATCAAGACAAATGTGGATTTTCGACCGATTGATCTTCGTGTTTCTACATTACCGACAGTTTTTGGCGAGAAAATCGTCATGCGAATTTTAGATCTTAGCAGTTCTTTAAATGATTTGACGAAACTTGGTTTCAATAAGTTGAAT
>DYWT01000188.1 GCA_020742515.1 Sporosarcina psychrophila | reverse complement strand
CACTTTGCCATGACTTCGACCCGGATCCCCATTAACTCACACCCTATTGCCATGAATTGACGACCGCGCCATGACTATTTCTCACTTTGCCATGAATTCGACCCGGCTCCCCATTACTTCATACCCGATCGCCATGAATTGACGACCGAGCCATGACTATTTCACACTTTGCCATGACTTCAGCCCGGCTCCCCATTACTTCATACCCGATCGCCATGAATTGCCAACCGAGCCATGACTATCTTCCACTTTGCCATGAATTCGGCCTGACTCCCCATTAATTCACTGCCGAATGCCATGAATTGACGACCGAGCCATGACTATTTCTCACTTTGCCATGACTTCGACCCGGATTCCCATGACTTCACTGCCGATTGCCATGTCCACCCCTTCACCCCAATAAAAAAACCGTTTCCACTTGTCATTTGACGGTGGGAAACGGTTATACTTTTATTTAATTTTCATTTCCAACGAGGGTTGCTAGTGATTCTAGTGCTTGTTCCTCGTCATTTCCTTCGGCGATGAGTGTAATCGTAGTGCCACGTGCAATGGCAAGACTCATGATTCCCATTATACTTTTCGCATTTACTTGGCGTTCCTCTTTTTTCAAGAATAGATCAGACATGAACCTATTTGCTTCTTGAACAAAAAGCGCGGCTTGCCTTGCTTGCAATCCTGATTTCAACTTCACTTCAACTGTTCGTTCTGCCATACTAGTACCCGCTCCTCTCTTGGTTCGCCAGCGGATTTACCGACTGCCGATTCCTCCACTGCGAAGATTTTCCGCAATTTCTTCAATTTTTCTTAGACGATGATTAACTCCAGATTTACTTACCGTTCCGCCTGAAACCAATTCACCAAGTTCCTTCAGTGTAATATCCTGATTTTCTACACGCAGTCTCGCAATTTCTTGGAGTCTTTCTGGTAATTCACCAAGCCCAATTGTATTATCAATAAACTTTATATTTTCAACTTGGCGCTGTGCAGCCCCAATTGTTTTATTCAGATTCGCAGTTTCACAATTCACAAGTCGGTTCACACTATTACGCATATCCCTTATAATTCTTACATCTTCAAACTTCATTAAGGAGACGTGCGCACCTACAATACTAAGAAAATCTGAAATTTTTTCTGCTTCTTTCAAATATGCGATATATCCTTTTTTCCGCTCAATCGACTTTGCATTCAAATGATATTTATTCATCAGATCCACGAGGGCTTCGCTATGTTCCTTATATATTGAAAAGATTTCAAGATGATACGAAGACGTTTCCGGATTATTCACTGACCCTCCGGCAAGAAAAGCTCCCCGTAAATAAGCACGTTGGCAACATCTCTTTTTAACCAATTCCTTTGAAATTTCATTTTTAAATTGAAATGTTCCTGTCAGAATTAACAGGTCTTCAAGGAGTGCCTTTGCTCCGCCCCGAATCCGGCAAATATACACATTGTTTTTTTTCAAACGCATCTTTTTTCGAACAAGCAGCTCTACCTTATAGGGGTATAACCGTTTCAGATTCGAATAAAGGCGTCTGGCAATTGCAGCATTTTCAGTTTGTACGTCAAGACTTAACTGTTTGTTGGAAAAGGAAAGTGCTCCATTCATTCTAATGAATGCCGCCACCTCTGCTTTTATGCAACAGTCATCCGCTTCTATCTGTGTCATTTCTTTTTTTGTTTCTGAAGCAAAAGACATGATTCTTCCCCTTTCTCGGCGACGATCACGTCTGTTCCGTTTTAGCTATTCTCCATATATTCCATGAGCCATTTAGCGACTTTTTCGGAGTCATGTATCAGGTTTCCGTCGACAATCTTACTTATATCTTTTACTACGATATGAGGCACAAGATGTTGCAACGTTTCCAAATCATTTTCGACAAGCCAAGGAGGCCCTATCCAGTCTACACCTTTAGTCAATGGAGGAATTTCTGGTCCGTTCAATAATACCGTATCAATGAATGCTTCTCCAGCATGATCGTATAATGCTTTGACATGCTCCGAAGCTGTATAGCGGTATGTTTCACCAGCTTGCGTGGTTAAGTTGCTAATGTACACCTTTTTTGCATCGCATGCTAATACTGCTTCACGAATTGCCTGAACAAGTATGGTTGGCAAAATGCTTGTATATAAACTGCCTGGTCCAAAAATGATGAGATCCGCGGCTTTTATGACCTTAAGTGTTTCAGGTAACGGTTCCACTTCTTGCGGCGAGACGTACACTCTCCGTATTTTATGCCCGTAAACAGGAATTTTCGATTCGCCCGTCACGATTGTACCGTCTTCCAGTTCCGCATGCAATGTGATTCGCTGGTTTGCAGCAGGCAACACTTTCCCTTTAATGTTCAGAACACGGCTCATTTTCTCTACGGCACTTGCGAAATCGCCTGTAATATCCGTCATTGCCGCTAGGATTAGATTCCCAAGTGAATGGCCTTTCAAATCCTCCGAAGTTGAAAAGCGGTATTCAAACATTTTTTCAATTAGCGGTTCCACATCTGAAAGCGCTGCCATCACTTTGCGAATATCACCGGGGGGCGGGATATCATATTCATCAAGGAGCCTTCCAGAACTGCCTCCGTCGTCAGCTACAGTGACAACTGCAGTCAAGTCGACAGAGTGCGATTTCAACCCGCGTAGTAACGTAGACAGTCCGGTTCCGCCACCGAAGACGACGACTTTTTTAACATTCTCCGATTGCGGCATAGCGTCAATCCTTTCTTTTTTCAGTATCCCTATGGGTAATGAAAGTTCGGTATTCATCTTTGAAACGTGCTCCGAAAAATTCAGCGAGTGTTACGGATCTATGCTGCCCGCCGGTACAACCGAACGCTATGACAACTTGCGACTTACCCTCATTTTTATATTGGGGGATAAGAAACTTGAACAAATCCGTTAACTTTTCGATAAGAATTTGCGTGTCACTCCACTTAAGCACATAATCGTAAACTTCCTTGTCCAGGCCAGTTTTCGGTTTTAGTTCTTCGATATAGAAGGGGTTTGGCAAAAATCGAATATCAAATACGACATCTGCATCAATCGGCATTCCGTGTTTAAAACCGAAGGATATGAAGTTCACTGTAAAACCTGAATCACCTTTGGATGAAAACTCGGACATGATTTTCTCCCGCAATGCTCTCGGTTTAAGTCCGGACGTATTATAGATTGAGCGTGCACGGCCTTTCATCTCTGACAGTAGCAGTCGTTCTTTCTTTATGCCCGCCAATGGCATTCCGCCACCGGAAAGCGGATGGGACCGTCTTGTTTCTTTATAGCGCCTGACAAGTGTCGCATCGTCAGAATCGAGAAACAAAATCCGAGTCACTACACCTTCCATACGCAACAGATTATCTAGTGCTCCAATTAGCGAATCGAAAAGGTCGCCTCCCCGCGTATCCATGACAGCTGCAATCCTTCTCATCCGATTCTCCGATTTCATCATCAAATCAAGAAATGTGACTAACAACTCCGGAGGCAGATTATCGATACAATAGAAGCCGAGGTCTTCGAAGCTTTGCATAGCAACTGTTTTGCCCGCGCCTGACATCCCTGTAATGATGACTAGTTCAACATCGCTATTCGGTGTCTCAATTTCCGTCATTGATTATCACCTTCCGCAGAGTTCTGAATTTTTTCTTTCAACAGCTTAAATTCTTCCGTATAAAAGAAAGTGCCATATTGAATGCCTTGGCGAGATACGACAAACAGTAAGTTCGTACGATCTCCTTCAGCCATAGGAAGTGTCTGTAAGCTGTCGACAGGGTGCCATTCCAACACCCCTTCAGTAGTCGTTTCAAACGGTTCTCCAGCCAAGTCAAAAGCTATGAATGTGTGGAGCATCCACTCGTTTTTCACATTCTCTCCATTTTCATCCATGATCACCATCGTGTAAACGCCTTTCAGAGAAGGATCAATCGGAACAGCACCGGTTTCCTCTGTAAATTCCCTGACTGCTGTCTCTAAAATCGATTCACCAGGATCCATTTTCCCACCCGGCGCTACATACCAGTCACGACGAGGTTTTTTTAATAATAAAACATGGTTATCTTTTACTACAAGTAAATTTACGATTCTTTGCATTTGTCATCCCCACTTTTTATGAATGCATATACCTATTATACATCGTATCAGTGTAAAACGACAAAAAAAGAAGGCTATCTACCAGATTGTACCGGTAGATAGCCTTTTTAAATTTGCTTTATCAAAAGGGGGGGTCAATTGATACTTTTACTATACCCTTTTGACATTGCATTCCTGTTACAGGCAGATTAAGGTTGCGTTAAAATCCATTAAGCCTCTGCGCCTAATTTCTCCATTAACTCTTCAACGTATTTCTGTACGGCCTGTGCAGCGATACTGCCGTCTCCTGTAGCTGTCACAACTTGACGCAATAACTTCTCACGTACATCGCCTGCGGCATAAATACCAGGTACGGATGTTTCCATGATTTCATTTGTTGCAATATAACCGTTTTCGTCAAGAATTCCAAGTTTAGCAAACGGAGCTGTTAACGGATCCATTCCGATATAAACAAACATGCCATCCGTTTCAAACACTCTTTCCGAACCGTCGACAGTTGAAACAAGTGTAACGGAACCAACTTTTCCGTTTTCAGCGTTTACTTCTTTGACAGAGGAATTCCAGATGAATTCAATTTTACTGTTTGCAAATGCACGATCTTGAAGGATTTTTTGCGCACGCAATTCATCACGGCGATGAACGATTGTCACCTTATCCGCAAATCGCGTCAAATAGGCTCCTTCTTCTACTGCAGAATCACCGCCACCTACAACAACGAGTTCTTTCTTACGGAAGAATGCACCGTCACACACTGCACAATAGCTGACGCCACGGCCAGTAAGTTCAGCCTCTCCCGGAATACCCATCTTCTTGTATTCGGCACCTGTCGTAATAATGATCGCACGTGCTTTATATTCTTTGTCTCCGACGACAATCGTCTTGTACATTTCGCCGTCAATAACATCAGTTACATCGCCATACGCATATTCTGCACCAAACTTTTTGGCATGATCGAACATTTTTGTAGAAAGATCCGGACCTAATATATGTTCAAATCCAGGATAGTTTTCAATCTCTTCCGTATTCGCCATTTGTCCACCCGGAATTCCTCGTTCAAGCATTAGCGTTGAAAGATTACCGCGAGATGTATAGACAGCAGCCGTCATCCCCGCAGGGCCGGCACCAATAATTATGACATCATAGATTTTTTCAGTTGTCATGTGAACTTCCTCCTCCACAACATTTACACACTAAATCGTATAGGATTCCTATGTGCCATTCAACTTTCCTGCTTGTAAAGAAAAGCGTAAGGCGCCTTCCAGACACTATTCTAAGTCAAAAAACTTATACTTTCTTATCTCAGAAGAAAGCGTAAGACATTAAGCATCGAATTGGGGCAAGTACTCAATTAATTCACCGACGTACTTTGTCAGCGTCGGGACTGAAATATTGAATTCCTTGGCAATCGCTTTTTTTGTCACATCCGGATAGCGCGATGACTGGAACATATAATCTGCCGCTGCTGCAAGTGCAGCCGGATTTCTAAATAGATAGGAACGACTTAGTGCCGTTTCGCACAGCGTGAACCACATTTGGAAAAGATGTGACGCTTGTTTGTCTAACGGACAATATTTGGCATAGAGCAAGTCTGTCGTTTCAAGCGCACGCATAAAAGACTTATCAAAATTGGTCTCGGGCATGAACTCATAATCAAGGCCACTCGCCAAAAAGAGTCGCTCATAATCACTTAATTTTTCGATTTCTATATAGGATGGATGAGAAATTATTTCCTGCTTATGACCCGACTTACCCAGAAGGTAAAAGCCGAACATCCTCTCGCTTCTGTAGGTATTCGTGATTTTGCTCAGTAAAAACTCTCGATCCTGCTCAAGTGAGTCGGACTTAATCATCTCTTGGACATCTTTCCATGGCTCATACCCAATCTTCGTCGGGTCCAGTTCAACCAACCTCGCATATGCTTCACGAGCAACTGTTTCATGTCCGGAAAAGTAAGCGGAATGGGACAGCCAGAAATAATAGCCGGTATCCCCGTCAAACCCTCTTTTTTGAAGACTTCTAAGCCAGTTATAGGCTTCTTTATGCCTGCCGATAAGCGCAAATGTTGCACCAAGTTTATAACGATTTTCAATTTGATAGGGTTTAATCTTCACAAGTAATGCAAGCAGGGATTCTAATTCTTCTTCTTTCTTTTCATAATAATAAAAGACCGCAAGATTACAAAGTGCATGGATATTTCCTTTATTGCGCGCTAAGACATCATGAAGCAGCTCACTGGCGCGCCCGTTTTCGCCAATATAAAAGTAGGCAAGCGCCAAATTATTGTAGGCAGCCCAAAAGTCTGGATAGTCAACAATAATTGCTTCAAGCAATTCAACAGCAGCCTTAAAATCCCCGGACTCCATTAGTCGGCGCGCTTTTTCCTGAAGAAAATACACTTCACCGTCCGGCATTTCGTCATCATTAAATGATTCTTCCTGCTCCGCGAAATCAATGATTTCCATCGAATCATCAGCGAATGGACCATCCGGATCAAGCAGCACATACTTTTCAGCGTACATTTTCGCATCTCTTAACATCCCTAAATGGGCATGTACTTCCGCCAAATAAAAAATAATTTCTTCTTCAGCAGGAGCTAGTGCGTTGGCAGTCATGAGCAGTTCATGTGCATCCTCAAAACGCCCTTCTTCCATGACGAGCACACCATATTCCATAAGGATTTTAGGATCTTCAGGGCTTAGTTCAGTTGCCCTTTTCAAATACCTTTGTGCATCTTCAAAACGGTCGCGTTGCATCGCCTGAATTGCTTTATTATAATAAAATTCACCGTCTGGAATGAACGAAATGACTTTTTTATCATGCTTCTTACGTAGATTATCCAATCATATTCCCCCGAAAAAATAAGAAGGAACGCAAAGTACGTTCCTTCCCGTATTGTTCCCTATTATACCATAAGATACGCCGGCGCTATTCGTTTTCATTTTTTTGTTGCCGCTCAACCATCTGCTCTTGCGTAAAGATGATCTTAACCGGATTCCCACCAGCAAACACGCCCGGTGGAATATCGCAATTCACAAGGGACGCTGCGGAAACAATCGCTCCATCCCCAATTTCGACCCCTGGAAGAATCGTCGTATTTGCTCCGATTAATACGTCTTTTCCAATAACGACATCTCCTATACGATACTCATCTATTAAGTATTCATGCGCAAGTATTGTCGTATTAAAACCAATGATTGAATTGTCTCCGACTTTTATTCGTTCTGGGAACATGACATCCGGCATGACCATGAGCGCGAAAGATGCCTTATGTCCGATTTCCATTTTCAGAAAAGTGCGGAACAAAAAGTTCTTCATCGGGATGAAAGGTGTGTATCTTGATATTTGGATGACCGTAAAGTTTTTTGCCACTTTGAAAAAAGGGACAGTCTTGTAGATGTGCCAGAGTGAATTCGCTCCCTCTTTTGCGGGATGCCTTTCAGTACGCCTCAAACTGTTTCTCCTTTGACCAATTGCAGCAAATCCGAAATATGTTGCAACATGTAATCCGGGTTGAATGTTTGTAAAAAGGCTTCTCCTTTTGCGGACCAAGCGACTCCAGCTGTACGCACACCTGCATTTTGACCGCCTACTATATCATGGTAATTGTCCCCAATCATCAGAGCTTCATCCGCGGAGACGCCTAATCGTTCGAGTGCTAGTAAAATCGGCTCGGGATCCGGTTTGGTTTTCGTTACATCGTCCATTCCTATGATTTCATCAAAAACCCCTTCTGCATCTAACAGCCCTAGCCCTTTCATAACCATTTCGTTTCTCTTTGTAGAGACAATCGCCATTTTCATGCCCGCTGTCTTCAGCAATCTCAACGTTTCAGACACGCCGTCAAACTCGCTTGAAAGTTCATCATGCATTGATTTATTCCACGCTCTGTATTCTTCAATAAGTTCCTCCGTGTTTTCAGGATCAACCGAACTAAATGATTCATGTAGCGTGGGTCCAAGAAATGGAAGTATATCGATTCGCTCATACTTCCCCGGATAATGAGTTCCGAGTACATATTGGAAAGTTTGGATGATCAATTCGTTCGTATCGAGCAATGTTCCGTCAAAATCAAATAATAGTGCAGTAATTGGTTTAACCATCTGCAATCGTAACTCCCTTCTCTTTCTGTTGTTCAGACCGTTTCCATATATAAGCGACCACAATTGTCAGCACGAATGCTGTTACGATACGGATAATCAGTAGTGGCAGAATGGGAATGCCTAGCGGGATAAAGATTAGTGTGTCTTCAATGACTGCATGACATGCAACGAGGAATATGAATGCAAGAGTCGCATCTTTTTTGCTCACGCCGTCTTCCTGCACCGCCTGAATCATAACGCCCGCCCCATAAGCGAGCCCAATGACCAGACCGGCAACAAGTGTCATTGAAGTATTCGATTGTACACCGATTACTTTTGTGAAGGGCGCCAGTTTCTCTGAAAACTTCTGCAAGTAATTGCGGTCTTTCAGAATCTGTACAATAATCATAAGTGGTATAACGATTAAGGCTAGCTGCAGAACGCCGAATGACGCTTTCTGCACACCTAGCAACCCGATTTCCAGCCAACCATCCGGTATATCCGTAATTTTCGGCGCCATGCCGTAATGTGCTGTCTCCCCTCCGCCTTTCCACATCAGGTTAATAACAATCCCGGACATAGCCGCAAGACCAAAACGCACAAGAAGCACAATCCATAACTTTACGCCGACTTTCAGTGCAACGCCTGTTTCAATGAATAGATTATGTGAAAATGACAACATGACGGCAATTATGAATACTTCCTTCACAGTCAATTCCAATGATAAAATGCCAGCTATTCCTGCATATAAATTGAGTGCATTCCCAAGCACTAACGGAATCGCAGCTTCACCGCTTAGACCGAATAACCCCATAAACGGTGCAACAAGTTTAATAAGCCACGGCAACACGGGCGTATGCTGCAATATGACGACAAGTACCGTAATTGGAAAAATGATCTTCCCAAGTGTCCATGTCGTCCGAAGCCCTGCCTTTAATCCATTTTGAAGCGTCCCCATTCCCCAAGCTCCTTTTTACTTATCTTGATAGTTCACATCGTTTTTCTGTACAAATCTTCTCACTATGAAAACCGCTATCGCCGCAATGATAGTCACGACCGATATAAGTTGAGCCGCTCGAAGTTCACCGATAACATATAAGCTATCCGTTCGCATTCCCTCGATGAAGAAGCGCCCTGCTGAATACCAGACAAGGTAAAAAAGAAACATTTCGCCGCGCTTCAAGTTCACCTTACGCAACAAAATAATTATGATCAGCCCTACAATATTCCACATCGATTCATAAAGAAATGTCGGATGATAAGTCACGCCTTCAATCGTCATCTGATTCATGATCCAATCCGGAATGATTGTTGTTTCAAGAAACTTTTCAGAAACAGGCCCGCCATGTGCCTCCTGATTCATGAAATTGCCCCAGCGACCGATAATCTGACCGATTAAAAGCCCTGCTGCTGCAATATCAACTGTTTTCCAGAATGAAATCCCCCTACGTTTTGTGTAAACATATGTTGTGATGAAAGCCCCAATCAATGCCCCATGAATCGCGATGCCGCCTTCCCAGATTTGAATAATCTGTCCTGGGTGATCTTTATAAAAGTCCCATGAGAAAATAACATAATAGATTCTTGCACTAATAATTGAGATTGGAACAGCCCAAATGAGCAAATCCGTCAAAAAGTCCGGATGCATTCCACGCTTCGCCATTTCCTTTTGAACGACAAAGAATGCAAGAATAATTCCAAGCGCAATTATAATCCCGTACCACCTGACTTCAAGTGATCCAAGTGAAAATGCGATAGGGTTTATTGCCAGTAAATCAAACATGGTTCAACCTTTCCTTTCTCCATCAATCATTTAATTTGGATTTCCTTCGATTTGAGCACTAAGTTTTTTCGAAAATTCCTCTGCTGCATTGATACCTAGTTTTTTCATGCGATAATCCATTGCCGCGACCTCGATAATGACAGATAAGTTACGTCCTGGACGAACGGGCACAGTCAGCTTCGTCAATTCTGAATCCACGATTTTCATCTTTTCTTCATCGAGACCGAGTCGATCATATATCTTATCTGGGTCCCATAACTCAAGATCGACGACAATCAGAATCCGTTTATCACTTTTCACAGCGCTTGCCCCAAATAGTGTCATCATATCTACGATGCCGACTCCACGGATTTCGAGCATATGTTCAAGAAGCTTTGGTGCATTTCCGATCAACACATTTTTTGCAACCTGTCTAATTTCTACAAGGTCATCGGCAACAAGTCGATGGCCCCTTTTCACAAGTTCCAATGCTGTCTCACTTTTCCCTACGCCGCTCTTTCCTGTAATCAGTATTCCAATTCCATACACATCCACAAGCACACCATGGACTGCTGTCATAGGCGCAAGCCTGCCACTCAGATAATTCGTAAGCATACCGGAAAATCGTGTTGTTGGAATATCTGTGCTTAAAACCGGGATGCCCCTATTTTCAGCGGATTCTCTTAATTCAACCGGTACGTCCATATCGTGTGCCACAATGATGGCTGGGGTATTCTTTGAACAAAGCCTCTTCATCCGATCTATCCGTTCTTCTTTATTAAGGTTTGCGAAAAAAGATAGTTCCGTTTTGCCAAGAAGTTGAACGCGATCCGCCAAGTAGTAATTGAAATAACCGGCCATTTCAAGCCCCGGCCTCGAAATGTCACTAGTATGTATTTGTCGCTCCATACCCTTTGCTCCTGCACTAAGCTCAAGAAAAAGCCTTTCCTGAACATCTTTCACTGTTACATATGCCATTAATACGCCCCCTTTTCCCTCTATTCCAAATGTCTATGCCCCATTTTACCATGCCCATTTTCAAATGAAATGATTTAGTGCCGAATCTGTCCACTTCTCTCTTCTTTTTTCTATATAAGAAGCAAGGAGGGGAAAGATTTGACAACGATAATGATTGACGCAGGGCATGGTCCAGAAACAGCAGGAAAAAGATCACCGGATGGCGTGCTACGAGAATTCAGTTTCAATAGCGCTGTTGCAATTCTAGTTAAACAATATCTTGTGATGGAAGGTTTGACAGTGGTTTTCTCACACAAGAAGCAGGAAGATATCACTTTGTCGGAACGAACGAAACTCGCGAACAGGTTAAAAGTAGATGCATTTGTCTCCATCCATGCAAATGCCTTTGGCAATGACTGGAACAATGCCAATGGTATCGAGACATTTGTTTATCCGGCGGCAAGTAAAGAATCTGTGACACTCGCTTCTCTTATGCAAAAGTCACTTATAACCGCATGTAATCGAGCGGATCGCGGTGTAAAGAAGGCGGATTTTGCCGTCTTACGTGAAACACGGATGCCAGCAGTGCTCATTGAGTGCGGATTTATGACACACCGGGAAGAAGCGACGTTATTAATGAACAAAGCCTATCGGGTGCAATGCGCAAAAGCAATTGCTTTCGCGATAACTGCATGGGTGTATCGAGGGAAAAGGTGATTAACTCTCATTGCTATAGAAGTTGCAATAAAGATTTACTTCTGTATATATTCTAACAAAACACTAATCCCATCGACAATTTCATTCCCATTGAAAAGGACTGCGCCCCCAGCGATTTTACTCGGTGGGGCGCAGTCCTTTCTTATTATCTGATCATATCATTCATGTTTCGCGTTATAACAAACGAGAACAGAACCTGTTTTTGCTTCGCCGGAAATGTGGAGCGGAGATACATTTCCCTCTATGTTCTTTTTAAAACGGATTGTCCGCTGAAGTAGTTGTTCCTGTTCCACAGTTCGGTCAACGTCATCAAGTTGCAAGTCCAATCGCCCCATATTGGAAGCAATTTCACCAGAAAGGGCAATGTCAGCCGGAATATAAATTTCAACTGACCCGCTCATCGTTTTCGCATCGATTTTTTCTGCTGCCCGGTCTGTTGTCGTAACAACGACATGTCCGTTTAGTGATTGTGCTTCCACGTCTTTCACAGCACCGTCGATATATACGCGGCCGTTCAACGTTTCTGCTTCAATTGATGCACCAGTCATGCCAGTTAGACCAATTGAGCCATTCACTGTTTCGAATTCGCCGGTTTTGAATGCCAATCCTGCAATTTCAATTTTCCCATTTGCAGTCTTAACACGTACAGTTTCAGCTGCTGCATCTCTCATTTTAAATGAGCCGTTCAGCAAACGTGCGGATATTCTTGCGTAATCTTTTTTCGGGATAAATAATTCAACATTTACTTGAACCATTTTCAAATCACTTGAAATCCTTATTTTCCCTTCGTCATTTACAAATAATAACTTATCAAGGAAATCACTTTTAGCTTTTTCTTCTGATTCACTGTTATACATTTTCACAGTAAAGTCTGCGCGTATGTCTTCCGTTTCACCCGTATGGATTGTCAATTTCCCATTGTCGATATCGATAATTATCTCTTCGATTTCAGTTGCCGGTTTGGCTATTGAATGAGTAAACGTAACGGCATTGCCAAATGGCGATTCAAAGTCGAATGATTTCACTTTCTGAACAGCAGTTTGCATGAATTGCATAAACCGGTCTCCAACATTCGTAAAATCCTTCCGCAAATCTTCTAGAAATTCGTCCATAGAAGGATGTCCCGACTCTTTGTGTTCAGTATGGGGCTCGGTCTTCTCGAATGGATCCGCTTTAGTTTGTTTGTGTTCACTATATTGTTCTTCTGTTTTTTGTGTATCTTCCGTAGTCTGTTTAGTCCCGGTTGCATTATCTTCGTGAGCCGTCTGCCCCAATGTTTCTAGAAGTGTCAATGCTTCCTCGGTCGTGATTGTACCGTTTTCAAGCATTGCTAAAATCCGTTTCCGTTCATTTTGCATCATTACGCCTCCTAGTAGTGTGGTGATCCGGATTCCTCCGTTATTTTATAACTACCTATATATACGGTTGGATTCAGAAAAAGTTTCATTTAGAAACTTTTTCAATATCCTCAATTATCATTTCCATTCGTTTTCGCTCACGCTCAAGAATTGGTTTTAAGTAATAGCCAGTATATGAAACTTCCGATTCAGCCACTTTTTCCGGCGTCCCTGTCGCGATAATTTGTCCCCCTTTATCGCCGCCTTCAGGCCCTAGGTCGATAATATGATCAACGGTTTTTATGACGTCTAGATTATGTTCAATAACAAGAACGGTATTTCCAGTGTCAACCAATCGTTGCAACACAATGAGAAGCTTGGCAATATCATGAACATGCAAACCTGTTGTCGGTTCATCAAGAATATAAAATGACTTTCCGTTTGAGCGTTTATGCAATTCAGAAGCGAGTTTCACCCGTTGCGCTTCTCCGCCAGATAATGTTGTTGCCGGCTGCCCCAGATGTATATAACCCAGTCCTACATCGACAATCGTTTGTAGCTTTCGGCTAATCTTGGGTATGTTTTCAAAAAACACAAGAGCGTCATCAACTGTCATCGCGAGGACATCGGCAATGTTTTGCCCTTTATAAGTGACTTCCAATGTTTCACGGTTGTAGCGTTTCCCATGACATACTTCACAAGGAACATAGACATCCGGCAAAAAGTGCATTTCGATTTTAATGATTCCGTCGCCTCGACATGCTTCACAACGGCCACCTTTGACGTTAAAGCTGAAGCGGCCCTTTTTGTAACCGCGGACTTTTGCTTCGTTCGTGGAAGCAAACACATCCCGCACGTCATCGAACATGCCCGTATAGGTCGCTGGATTTGATCTTGGTGTACGTCCGATTGGGGACTGATCGATTTCAATGACTTTTTCAAGTTCTTCAAGACCTGTTACCGATTTATATTGGCCTGGCTTTTGCTTTGAGCGATTCAATTTTTGCGCAAGCACTTTGTAAAGGACTTGATTGACCAGTGTGCTTTTCCCCGAACCCGAGACGCCTGTTACCGCTATAAATTGACCTAGCGGAATATCAACATTCACGTTTTTTAAGTTATTTTCAGATGCGCCTTTAATTACTATTTTCCGACCATCCGGCTTGCGCCGTTCCAATGGAAGCTGAATAAACTTCTTGCCGCTTAAATATTGGCCTGTCAGCGATTTAGAATCATTCATAACTTGTTTCGGAGTACCTGCGGAGACGATTTCCCCACCTGCCATACCGGCACCTGGTCCTATATCAATCAAGTAATCAGCTGCCATCATTGTATCTTCATCATGTTCAACAACGATCAGTGTATTGCCTATATCCCGCATACTTTTCAACGTGTCGATTAGTCGGTCGTTATCTCGTTGGTGAAGGCCAATTGACGGTTCATCCAAAATATAAAGAACACCGGTCAATCTTGAACCAATTTGTGTCGCTAATCGAATTCGTTGCGCTTCGCCGCCCGAAAGCGTTCCTGCCGCTCTCGCTAACGATAAATAATCAAGACCGACGTTTATAAGAAATCCAAGGCGTTCTTCAATTTCACGTAAAATCAGCGTCGCAATTTGTGTATCCTTTTCGGATAGTACAAGGTTTTTAAAGAACATATCCGCTTCAGTAATAGAGAGTTCCGTCACTTTCCCGATATGGACGCCATTCACTTTGACAGCAAGCGACTCTTCTTTCAAGCGATAGCCGGCGCATGTTGGACATGGCCGCTGCGACATATACTTTTCCATCTGCTCACGGATATAATCTGAGGACGTTTCTTTAAAACGTCTTTCCACATTTGCTAAAACGCCTTCAAAATAAATGTTGCTATCACGTGTACCACCGAATTCGTTTGTATAACGGAATCGGATTTTTTCGTCTTTCGAGCCATTCAGTAATTTATCGAGTTCATCGTCCGGCAGTTCACTTACCGGTACGTCCATGGAAATATTGAAATGATGGGCTACTGTTTTTAATAATTCAGGGTAGTATTGAGAGCTTGTCGGCTCCCACGGGGCAATCGCATGATCCTTCAGTGACAGTTCCGGATTCGGTATGACTAAATCGGGGTCTACTTCTTGCTTTGTCCCCAGTCCATCACATTCCTGGCAAGCACCAAATGGACTATTGAATGAAAACATTCTCGGTTCCAATTCACCAATTGAAAAACCGCATAATGGGCAAGCATGGTGCTCGCTGAACAGAATTTCTTCCCCATCCATTACGTCAACTAAAACTGTTCCTTCCGCAAGACGAAGAGCTGATTCGAGTGAATCACTCAGGCGTGGGGCAATGTCTTCTTTCATAACAATCCGATCGATTACGACTTCTATTGTATGCTTCTTATTTTTGTTCAATTCGATATTATCGTCCAAATCGAGGATTTCCCCGTTTACACGAATTCGCACATATCCTTGTTTCTTAATGTCTTCAATCAATTTCACATGTGTTCCTTTTCGTCCCGATACAATTGGTGCCAGCACTTGAATACGCGTCCGATCCGGTAATTTCATAAGACGGTCAACCATTTGCTCAATTGTCTGCGATGAAATTTCTATTCCGTGAATTGGACAAATCGGCTTACCTACACGCGCATACAGAAGACGGAGATAGTCATAAATTTCCGTCGCAGTCCCAACAGTAGAACGCGGATTGCGGCTTGTTGTTTTCTGGTCAATTGAAATCGCGGGGGACAGCCCTTCGATAACATCGACATCTGGCTTGTCCATCTGGCCTAAAAACTGCCGAGCGTACGAGGAAAGTGATTCAACATACCTCCGCTGCCCTTCCGCATAGATTGTATCGAAAGCGAGAGAAGATTTGCCGGAACCCGACAGACCTGTCATGACGACCAGTTTGTCACGCGGAATATTTACGTTAATATTTTTCAAGTTATGCGCCCGGGCGCCTTGTATGATTATTTCTTTATTCTTCATAACATCCTACCTTTCCGACTTCAATTCCAGGATTGTATCCCTCAATTCAGCAGCTCGTTCGAAGTCTAGTGCCTTCGCTGCTTCTTTCATCTCTTTTTCCAGAGTTGCTAGCAGGGTAGTTTTTTCGTCTTTCGTCAACTTCTTGCCTTCTGTCACTTTTTCCAAATAAGAAATAGCTTCGTCTGAAACCAGTGTTGCACGTATCACATCGCGAATTTCTTTTTTAATGGTTGTTGGTGTAATGCCATGTTTCAGATTATATTCTTTCTGTATCTCACGCCGACGCTGTGTTTCTCCTATCGCTTTCGTCATAGAATCTGTCATACGATCTGCATACAAAATAACATGGCCATTGGAGTTACGGGCTGCACGGCCCATCGTTTGGATGAGTGCCCTTTCTGAACGTAGAAACCCTTCCTTATCCGCATCCAAAATCACAACAAGTGATACTTCCGGAATGTCAATTCCTTCCCTTAGCAAGTTAATGCCGACAAGAACGTCATATGTGCCCTTCCGTAATTCCCGAATGATTTCAATTCGTTCAAGTGTCTTAATTTCAGAATGTAGATATTGTACTTTTATCCCAATTTCTTTCAAGTAGTCAGTCAAGTCTTCAGACATCTTTTTCGTCAACGTTGTAATAAGTACACGTTCATTGTTTTTCATTCGTTCTCTTATTTGACCGATTAAATCATCAATCTGCCCTTCAATCGGTTTGACCTCAATCGTCGGATCCAGCAGACCAGTCGGGCGAATAATCTGTTGAATCATTTCAGGGGTATGCTCAATTTCGTAAGGACCAGGTGTTGCTGAAACATAAATTGCTTCATGCACATGATCTTCGAATTCTTCAAAAGTTAGTGGTCTATTGTCAAGAGCTGACGGCAGACGGAAACCATGTTCCACAAGCACTTTTTTCCGCGCTTGGTCACCGTTATACATACCGCGTATCTGGGGCAGCGAAACGTGACTTTCATCGACAATGACAAGGAAGTCGTCCGGAAAATAGTCGAGAAGCGTATACGGCGTGGCCCCGGCTGGACGAAGTGTCAAGTGGCGGGAATAGTTTTCGATACCGGAACAAAAACCCATTTCCCGCATCATTTCAAGATCATAGCGCGTCCGCTGTTCCAGACGCTGCGCTTCCAAAAGCTTGTCCTGAGCGCGAAATTCCTTCAACCGTTCTTCTAGTTCAATTTCAATATTTTCTATAGCTTTTATCATTTTTTCTTCCCGCGTAACAAAGTGAGATGCGGGGAATATGGCGACATGTTCACGTTCACCAAGGATTTCACCTGTCAGTGAATCCACTTCACGGATCCGTTCGATTTCATCGCCGAAAAACTCTATGCGAAGACATTGTTCATCTTGGGACGCAGGCAGAAGTTCGACAACATCGCCCCGTACACGGAAGGTGCCGCGAGTGAAACTAATATCATTTCTTTCATATTGAATATCCACAAATCTGCGCAATAGTTCATTGCGTCCAATCTCCATCCCAGGACGGAGGGATACAACGTGGGCGCTATACTCCTCCGGCGAACCAAGACCGTAAATACATGAGACGGATGCAACAATGAGCACATCATTCCTTTCAAATAAGGAAGACGTGGCAGAGTGGCGCAACTTATCAATTTCGTCGTTAATACTTGAATCTTTTTCGATGAAAGTGTCGGTATGCGCAATATATGCTTCCGGTTGATAATAGTCATAAAAACTGACAAAGTATTCAACTGCATTGTCAGGAAAGAACTCTTTAAATTCACTGTATAATTGACCTGCCAATGTTTTATTGTGAGCGATCACAAGTGTTGGTTTATTAATTTCCGTCAAAACGTTTGAGACAGTAAAAGTTTTCCCGGTCCCGGTTGCACCTAGTAGTGTTTGGTGTTTCTCCCCGCGGTTATGTCCTTCTAACAATTGCGCGATTGCGGAAGGCTGATCGCCTTGTGGTGTATAAGGGGCTTGCAAATTAAATTTTTGGACCATCGGAAGTCCCTCCTATATGAGTTGCATCTATCTTATCACTTTACCCAACTTTTGACGAGCAAAAAGCGAACGTACGTTTTTTCATTATCTTTTTCCTTCTTTTAGTACGCAAAAAAACACCGCATGTCTATTCAACATGCAGCGTTCTTTCGCTTTTCAATCATTCTCTTCAAGTTTGGCAAGTCTTTCGGAATACATAAGGAATGCGCTTTCATCCTTACAGTCAAGCGCCAAATCAATCAAATCGATCAGTCGTTTCTTTGTCTGCTCTCTGTGTATATGTTTCAAAAAAAGATCCAAATAAATTTCATTTAACAGTTTTTCCGCTTGAAGCGAGGAGCTGTTTTTCCCTACGGCTTTCAAAAACTCGGCATATGAATAATTGTTCTCCATCACTCTCACCCCTGATGCCTTTTATTTAGTATATCTAATTTCAAGGATAAGTTGCAAGGTTTTTTCGAATATTCTATTTTTATATTTATGCATATTCAACGATAAGCCGACATAAATATTGCCTTCGCTCAGTTTAGATAGCGTGTTCAATACTTCAACCTCTATAACAGAAATATCCCGTCTGCATTTGACTGCAAACGGGATCGCTTTTTTTATTCGTAATCCTTCTTTTCCCCTGTCAATCTGATCGTAGCTTCGGAGATAATAAGGATGACCACACCTGCAAGGAGAGGTATGACAGACATTCCGTAAAGGTATAGTGCCGCACATGCAACTACTGCTGCCTGAATCCATTGCACTGTACGAACGGTTTTTTTAATCGCAGCTGGACGCGTGTCTTCCTTTTCTGGAAACAGCATATCCATCCGAAATTCGTCTCCTGCACGTAATGCATGGATAAGTTGAATCGCAGACGCAAAGGCGAGCGCACCTGCAAAAATGAAGACAACTATTGGGAATGGAATGAATAGCGCTCCGAGTGCAGATAAGGCAGTTAGCCTCGTCCATAACCAGAAAATATCATCCGTCCGAATAAATGTCCGTCTTATCAGATAGATTTGCGCTGCAGTCTTGCCGAAGTGAGGTGAGCCCATTAAAAATCCTAACCAGCCTCTTCTACTTACAGATCCCTTCAAATGCGGAACGTCCGTGAAATAGTTTGCAAATCGGTAAAAACGCATCATCCGGTTTTGTTCGAGTGCAATGAAATGATCGTAAGGAAAAGGTTTTTCCATTCTTTTTTTACGCCAATGGATCGTGTACAATCCGATAACTACACCGATAATCGGTAGAATGATAGAGCTTCCCACAAGGCCGACGTAAATAATTGAACCCGCCAATAAAAAGCGAACAATCCTGTCGAGCCAAATTTTTTCTCCGTCGAGAGCATGTCTGAAATTGTATTCCGATTCAATGAAGAGCCATTTGATAAGTAGCATAAAAATCGCGATGCCGATGTACTCCAGCTTCGTTCCTGACCCTGTAGCAGCTAATAAGGGCAACGCCACAATATAGAGAAGAAAAGGCAATGGCAGTTGTGAGAAGAAGCTCCAACTTAAAGATCGTTTCATATAAGTAACAAGCTTCTTTTCAAGCGGCAAGAAATAAACTATGTCCGCGGGTTTCAATAGTGTTACAGGCGGTGAGTAGGCGAGCGTTGCCCCAAGTATGACAGCTGTCAGGAGAGCGGCCGGAAAATCTGTCGGTACTTCCTTCAGCCACTCACTGTACGTATAAGCGCCCGCACCAATTGTGAAGACAAGAACGATTGCCAAATGGCCTGTAAACACATATTTTAAATACTTTTGGAGCTCGGTTATATAATGGACGAACCGCGCCCCCCATATCTCACGCAAATTGTTCATTGTCATATTCCTCTGTCATCGCTATATACAAGTCATCCAGTGATGCCCCAGGACGCCCGAATGCCTTTCTTAAGTCATCCATCGTTCCTTCTGCCCGCACCCGTCCTTCGTGCAGCAAAATAATCCTGTCACAATGTTTTTCCGCAGTCGGCAATACGTGCGTCGACATGAGGATGGAAGCTCCGTTTGCTGTTCTTTCCGTCATCTGCTCCAAAAGAGATTTGATGCCGATAGGATCTAGTCCGACAAATGGTTCATCGATAATATACAAAGAGGGATTCACAAGAAAAGCACACATAATCATTACTTTCTGACGCATTCCTTTCGAAAAGTGAGCAGGGAACCAGTTTAATCGCTTTTCCATCCGGAATTCCCGTAACAACTCATCCGAACGCGCTTCAAATATTTCTTTGTCAAGGCCATATGCCATCGCTGTGAGCTCTAGATGTTCCTTGAGGGTCAATTCTTCATAGAGAATAGGTGTTTCAGGGATGTAGGTGAACGCTTGTCTATATTTTTCGGGATCTTCACTAAATGTTCCCCCGTTGACACGTATTTCTCCGCTATGGGGATTCATCAGTCCGATAATATGTTTAATCGTCGTACTTTTCCCCGCTCCATTCAATCCAATCAGACCCACCAATTCTCCAGGTCCGATGTTAAACGATAAGTCATGCAGGACGGGCTTGCGTGTATAGCCGCCTGAGACATCTTTCAATTCGAGAATTTCCATATCCATCCTCCATTCTTCTATTCATCATTTTAGCAAAAAACGGTTCAAAAAGCTTTCTACTTCTTGCAACTTTTATAAGTTGAAGTAAGGATTTCCTTACAAATACGCTTTGGCGCTTTGGGGATGCCTTCCGCCATAAGCCTGGATTAGCGCTTCGCATCCAGTCTTACGGCTTCGGCGACCCCTTTGCCGCGCCTGCGCTAGAGTGTTCATTAGCGAGAGAAATGTAATTTTGAAATGTATATGCCGATTTTATAATGTTATTACTAGTTGATACTAATTATATTCCAGAAAGACGCACTCCAGATTGCAGATTTCTTCATATATAACGAAATGCAC
>DYWT01000187.1 GCA_020742515.1 Sporosarcina psychrophila | reverse complement strand
ATCTGTATCAGTAGTTGGTTGAGTGTTCACGATATCTTCCCTCCCGTTGCACAGGGCATAATTTTCTCTTGGGTTGCTTCTTCTCTTAAGAATTCCCCGGTAATTTCTCCTTCTGCCATCACAATAATTCTATCTGACATACCTAGCACTTCAGGCAACTCAGATGAAATAATCACGATTCCAACTCCTTGATTGGCCAACTCATTTATTATTTTATAAATTTCATACTTTGCTCCAACATCAATTCCTCTAGTCGGTTCATCTAGAATCAAAACTTTGGGATTAGTTAATAACCATTTGCTAAGTACAACCTTTTGCTGATTTCCACCGCTTAGTTGACCAACTAACGCTTCTAAATTTGGGGCTTTCAGATTCATTTTATATGTAATATCCCCAGCACTCTTTACTTCTAAAGCGTTATCAATTACCTTAATTTTCATCATTTTATTCAAGGCGGCAAGCGTAGTATTTTTAGTAATATCCATTCCTAAAACTAATCCATAACGCTTTCTATCTTCAGAAACATATGCAAGCCCGTCTTTAATAGCATCCGCTGGACTTTTTATATTCGTTTCTTTCCCATCAATCAAGACAGTGCCCGTTTGATTGCCTTTTAAACCTCCAAACAAGCTGATAAATAGTTCTGTCCTGCCAGCACCCATTAACCCCGAAAATCCAAGGATTTCACCTTTTTTAAGAGTAAATGAAACATTATCAATCACTTTTTTCCCCACATTATTAGTAACAGAGTAGTTTTTCACATCGACTATATTTTCATGGCTTATAGCACGAATTTCATATGGAAAAAGCTCAGTTAATTCGCGTCCTACCATCTTCGTAATAATTTTTTCCTCTGAGAGTGCTTCAATTGAATCTGTACTAACAGATTGCCCATCTCTTATGATCGTGACAGAATCCGCTAACGCCATCACTTCACCAAGTTTATGGGAAATATAAATGCAAGTGACTCCTTTTTTACGAAGGTCATTTAATAGATTCATTAAAATGTCGACGTCACTTTCCGTTAATGCGGCTGTTGGCTCATCTAATATGAGAATATCCGTTTTTCGAGTCAATGCCTTCGCAATTTCAATAAGCTGTTGTTTTCCAACTGTTAATTCTCTTACTTTCGTTTGAGGATCGATATCCAACCCTATATGATCTAACCACTTTTGGGCCTCCGCATAAATTTTATTCCAGTCAATAATTTTCGCTCTCATTAAGTCATGACTTAAAAACAAGTTTTCTGCGACTGTCATTTCTTCTACAAGTGCAAGCTCTTGATAAATTATTGCAACACCTGCGTTTTGAGATTCTTTAATCGACTTGAACTGCACATTTTCACCATTGATTAGGATTTCACCGTCATATGTTCCTTGTGGATAAACTCCGCTTAATATTTTCATTAGGGTCGATTTCCCCGCACCATTTTCACCGCATAAAGCATGAATTTCTCCCTTACGCACAGAAAATGTAACATTATCTAGAGCACGAACACCTGGAAACTCTTTTGTAATTGCCTTCATTTGAAGCGCATAATTTCCCATTACAGCTTATCACCTCTTAATATAGGTAAATTTAAAGGGGGACTCATCCCCCACATTTATAAAAGTTAACTTATGGACGTGCTGGACGATCGCTTTCTGGAACGTTTTTATAAACTTCGTCATACGTATGGAAACCATCCTTGATCACTGTATCAATGATATTTTCCTTACCCACTTTGATTGGATCAAGTTTAATAAAGGGCACATCAATTTTGCCGTTATTTACAGTAGAGTCTGACGGGATTTCCTCTCCTTTTGCCAGTTGTACCGCTACTTCTGCAGATTTGATTGCAATCGCTTTGATAGGTTTATAAACTGTCATTGTTTGAATTCCTTCTGCAATACGTTGTACACCAGCTAAATCTGCATCTTGCCCTGAGATAACTACCTTGCCAGCCAATTCTTGAGCATCTAACGCCTGAATTGCACCACCGGCTGTATTATCATTGGAAGCAACAATGGCATCGATATCATTTTTGTTCGCTGTTAAAGCGTTTTCCATTATTTTTAGTGCTTCACTTGCATCCCAGCCCTTGGCCCATTGATCGCCGATTATTTCAATGTCCCCACTATCAACGAGTGGCTGAATAATATTCATTTGTCCTTCTCTGAACATTTTGGCATTATTATCTGTTGGCGACCCGCCCATTAGGAAGTATCTTCCTTCTGGCACTTTTTCAACTAGGTATTCAGCTTGCATTTCACCTACTCGTACGTTATCAAATGACACATAAGCATCAACATCTGAACCATTTACGAGACGATCATAAGCTAATACAGGAATCCCTTCATTTTTTGCTTTATCAACAACGGGTGATAAAGCATCCGAGTTAATCGCGATAATGACTAATACATCAATTTCTTGTGATAACATATTTTGAATTTGTGACAATTGTTTTTCCTCATCACCATTTGCAGATTGAACGATTACTTCTGCGCCAAGTTCTTCAGCTTTTTCAACAAAGAAATCCCGGTCATGTTGCCAACGTTCTAACGTTAAATCTGAAACAGAAAGACCAATCTTGAGCTTTGCATCGGACTTCCCCCCCTTGTCAGACTTATCGCCACTCTCATTTCCACCACTAGCATCTTGGCCACAAGCCGCCAATAAAAGTAAAACCAGTAAAATAGAGATAATAGAATGTAACCCCTTACATTTTCCCAACATAAAAAATCCCCCTTTTCAAAATTGTCTAATTATAGACTGTATTGAAATTTTACCACCACAAACTTAGTTTGTCTATCGAATAAACTAAGTTTACTGTATAATACCTAGTAATGACTGAAAAATAATTATAATAGAGAAGATGGTGAGATAATGAAACGAACTTCATGGAATCAACATGTTGTCAAAAAAAAGAATAAAGAAATGGTTTTACAAAAAATTATTGCACTCGCTCCAATATCCCGCGCTGATATCGCTCAACGATCTGGTTTAAACAAAGCTACCGTTTCTTCGCTTGTAAGTGAGCTAATCCAAGAGGAACTTATTTTTGAATCTGGACCTGGTGAGTCGAGTGGAGGTAGACGCCCCGTTATGTTGTTGTTTAATAAGAGCGCTGGTTATTCAATCGGTATTGATATGGGCGTTAATTATACTTTTGGCATTATAACTGATTTAGTAGGTAACGTTATCTATGAAAAAAATCATCCTATCCATAAACCACTTTCGTTTGATCAGCAAATTCGGCTGCTTATAGAAACGATTGGTACACTAATCGATCAAACACCTAAAAGTAGGTATGGGGTCATAGGTATTGGAATCGGCGTTCCCGGAATTGTTGGGATTAACGGAAGGGTGTTACTTGCTCCAAATTTAAAGTGGAAAGATATTGACTTGATGAAAATTCTTAAACGTGAATTCGACTATCCGATCCTTGTTGAAAATGAAGCAAATGCAGGTGCCTATGGAGAAAAAAGATTTGGATCTGGACAGGAGAGCAACAACATAATCTATGTAAGTGCAGGGATTGGAATTGGTGCGGGGTTTATTTTAGATGGTGAATTATTCCGAGGTAATAATGGCTATGCAGGCGAAAGTGGCCATATGACGATTGTAAAAGACGGAAAAAAATGCGAATGTGGGAATACGGGATGTTGGGAAGCTTATGCCTCTGAGCATTCATTATTGAAACAGGCCAAGGATTTCGTGCATTTATCCGAAGCAACACTTGAACAACTAATTGATTTTGCTAAAGCTGACGATAAAGATTCGATTGAGCTTTTTCAAGAGATTGGCAGCTATATGGGCACGGGAATGGCTAACTTAATAAAAACCTTTAATCCTCAACTCGTTATCGTTGGAAATAGGCTTGCAAAAGCTAAAGATTGGATAGAAGGCCCAATTGTAGAAACTATAAAAAAAGAGTTACTCACCTTCCACCAAACCGATATGAAGATGAAATTTTCCAAACTATCCACGTACTCAACTGCACTAGGAGTATCTGCTTTTGCTATTGAAGAATTTCTTAAGACTGATCAGGCAGAAAATACTTAGGCAGGGTCAGTCGACAAACTAATACAAAATGGGGAACTGTTAATACGCTTAACGCTTTAACACTTTCGCACTTGTTCCCCCCCTATCCATCCCTGTTTTGATATAACATGGCCCACAACATAAATGTTGTGGGCCAATTATTTTAGTGACTCTGACGGGTTTAGCGGGGATCAAAATCATCCCCTCTTTATGAACTTTCCATTTAACTAGACTTTAGATGAGCTTGTGCATACAGACACTCAATAAGATCATTTACAGCGACTTCACCTGCATGGATCCATCTGTTTTTATCAATGATTTTGCCGTCTGTATCAATCGGTTTCTGAAATTGACTAAATCCTGTTGCGTCTATTAATGAACTTTCATCACTATCTAGACCGACGTGCACGACATGCTTGATCACGTAAGATGTACCAAATTCAATGGAAGCATCATATTCATCAAGTTCTCCTTCCGTTACGATAAAAGGAATTCGGATATAGATCGTTTCACCGCCTTCGCGGCATAAAATATGATCGAAGCTTCCTTTATGATAGTCCCAGTTTCCACCCAAATGATAGCCAAGCCCTCGAATACAATCACTTACTACACCAAAAGAAGCCCTTTGTCCATCAAGCTCCGTTTGTAATTTCAACATATTTCTCCCTCCTTCTGCTATGTTCCTTAAACAGCATTCACAATAGAAGGAGGAATAATACTTCTAATAATCGCAAACAGGCTTTACTAATTTACGTATTTGATCTTACCTTTCTATCCAAAATCGTCGAACTACAGTTCCATCCTCTTCCATAAAGCTTTTGTCTTCAATGCCGCCATTCTTTACTATCGTTTTTGCAGAGCCAATATTGTCAGCATTGCAAGTTACTAGAACTCTCTGAATTCCCAATTCATCACATTTTTTCAATGCCTCAGCTAGAATCCGTGTCGCATGTCCTTTTCTTCGTTCTGTCGGTCTCACACCATATCCGATATGTCCACCGACGTTATGTAGATAATCTGTCAAGTCATGCCGTATGTCGACCATAGCGAGCACCCGTTCATTTTCATCCACCAAGAAGTAGTTCGTACTGGGCACCCATTTTCCATCCCCATTTTCACGGATCTTTAACGTTTCTAAATAGGCTTCATAGTTCTCATAACCAGCTAGATTAAAACTACTCGGCGTCATCCGTGGTTCATCCCACTCATTCATGTAAGCTTCATGCTCGTTTTTCCATTCGATGGACGGTCTCACCAATTGCATATCTATTCCCCATTTCTTTTTTTGATAGCTGTTATTCGTCAAAAGAAATAATGTGTAATGATTATTCATTTTCCATAAAACATTACCATACAGACAGACGATTCCTTGCGTCACTCTCATCTTGAATTACTACAATGTTCTCGTAACCAGCTCCATTTGCCTGTTCAAAAATTAACTGGATTTGTGCCATGTCTTTACTGTAAATAGTCACATTTACACAATCCACGATTAAAATAACAAATGTACATTTACTCATTACAAATTCCTCGTATGTCTCCACATTTTCCGCTCTAACATTTCTAGGAAACCCCTTCAAATCGGTGAAAATTAAGTAGTAAAGATTGTCCGACAATCTTTTCTGTAGTATCTTTCCATCAATGAAACGTTCATTTTCGTCAAATAACGAAGCCCCAAACTCGCCATTTTTGATTATGTAGGCTTCCCCGCCAGCGTTATACCAGTTCAACTGGGACATGTTTACACATGATAAAATATGTTGTAAATATTGTCCGGGATTGTTTGGGATTTCAAAGGTAATTCCTCTAATCACTTTTCAGCTCCCTGTATTAGGGTATTAAACTTGGGTAACAAATCGTCATGAATCGTAGATTTTACAAAATCCCGAAATTCTTCCTCTTCCTCAACAAAAGGATTATGATTACTTTCTTCAAAAGTTGTGAAACTTGCATGAGGTATTAAATTAGCTATTTCTACTCCATATTCATAGGGACATTGCGCATCATATTTTCCGGCATATATATAAGTTGGCAGGGCAACATTAGATAATCTTTCTCTCAAATCATAAGTAGGGAACTCCTTCTTCATAAAATAATTTAAACGGTCTCCTACCGTTTTCCCACTGTTTGGGATAGTTAGGGCCTTCTCAAGTTTTTCCGCTGAATAAAAAGACATTGAAGCCCATTCACGATTTATTTCTTTACGTATTTCAATAGGAGTCATGGAATCATTTAATTGGTTCATAATTTCCATAATGCGATCAAAATTAGGATTTTTGCGGCAATAGATACTACTAGGATTTGCGGCATATTCCTTGCTCGCACTTGTTCCACCAGCAATTATTTTAGTAAGTGCATCGGGTACTTGTATAGCATATTGAAGAGCTAACATCCCTCCTGTCGAATGACCTGCAACTCCCCACCTTTCAATGCCTAATGCCAAACGAATTGCTTCTAAGTCATTCACAGATTCGATCAAACTATATTGTGATTCATCTTCAGCCTCAATAGAATTTCCGCAGCCGCGTAGATTGATTAAATAAACCCGATAGTTTGTAGTGAAAGGATTTGCAAATGTATTCCCCCGATTATCATAGGCGCTGTATAAATGTGTAACACATAACGGAACTCCTTGACCCTTTTCAAAAAGTTCAAAAGTGCCTCTTGCAGTATCAATAAATCGTTGAATCCACATATTCAATCCTCTTTTCGTTAATTATTTAATTCTGTAGGCTCTTTTTAAAAGAATGTTTCAATACAAATTTTATTCTATATGGTTACCTGTATTTCTTCTACTTATAAATTTATCAATCTACTCTGCTTCCTTTTAAGTTTAACCGTTTTAATCAATTGCTTGTCTGTCGGATGACGTTTCAGAGACTGATTGTTTAAATTTTATACTTGGACATATAAATTTCACCAAAGAATAAAGTTAATGAGTCCTTTATCACCAGCGGGTTTTGTAAGTATTTTTCATTTTAATATAGATAGACTTTTAACTTATATTCTTATTGAAATTACTCAACTTTTCTTCATCAGCATTCTAAGCCCAATAAATAGAGCCCATGCATTGTTTTTTTCATCCAAAAAGAACCGAATTGGCTTTTCAAGTAGCTTCATAACAAGCGTTGTCTCATTACTTGCTCGAAGTGCGTAGGTTTTATTATCAATGGTTGCTACCAGAGTTTGATCTTCTAATAAAATGGCAACATGGGAGCCTTCAGCTGATATATATGTCCCAACCATTCGCTCTTTTTGTTCACTACTCATTTCAAAATGAGGCTCTGTACTTCTCTTTTGTTCGATTGGGATACCTAATGCTGTATTTATAGCAGCTAGCCAAATCGCGTCGGCACTTACACCACCCATATTCGTTAAAACGACAGCAACAATTCCCTTTTCTGGAATGAAACCAAAATTAGAGGATACACCCGGCTGACCTCCGCCATGTTCGACTAATGTAACCGCTGAGTAATTTGGAGTCGTTTGAAGGGCAAACCCATAAAAGCTCTTGCCATTTGTTTGTTGAACGGGTTGTGCCATTTGTGAAGTATACGCCCTACTGACAATATTCCTTTCAAGTACATCCACATATATGTTTCCGTATTTCAACAAATCAACTACCGTCGACCGAATACCACCTCCGACGGCATAATTTCCTAACGTCGGCCATGGACATGCTACTGGCTTACCATCCGCCAGCACATATGGTGTTGTGACATTTTCAAAACTTTGTAATTCAAGAAGATTGTATGTCGTTCTGGTCATTTGTAAGGGGTTTATAATTTGTTTATTGATATATGCCTGATAACTTTCACCAGTTATTTTTTCAATAATGGCACCTAGTAAGATAAACATATCGTTGTTATAGCACATATATTGCCCAGGCTTCCCTACCCAGCTCCATGCTTTTTCGTTTAAATAGTGAAGATGTTCATCGAATTTCGTGAGTTGTTCCTTTCTCTCCATTGTTGCAAGACCTGTTGTGTGAGAAAGAAGGTGACGAATTTTTATATCCTCCATATTGTCATAATCAACTAATTGAAATTCAGGAAGATGTTCGATAACCGCGTCTTTCACCTGTAAGCGTCCCTCTTCTACTAGTTTCATAATAGCAAGCGCGGTAAAAGATTTTGTGATCGATGCAATTCCAAAAATCGTTTCTGGGGTGACCGGCTCATTTGTTTCAAAGTCCCTTGTCCCAAACCCTCGCTCATAAATTGTTTGTCCGTTTTTAGAAAGTGCAACCGCAACTCCCGGTATTTGTTCTTTTTCCATTACTTCCTCTACGAACTTTTCAAATGGTTCCCACTGTATCAAATTTATCAGCCCCTTCGTAAGTTTATTGTTATTAAGTAGATAGGTAGTATTAGACAGGAAATGATTGTGTTAATAATAAGACTGTATAGGTTGAAATCAAGAACATCATTGAATCCGCTGTGGCGCTCGGGGATGCCTCCCGCCATAAGCCAAGCAGCTTTGCTGCCAGTCTTAGGGCTTCGGCTACCCCTTTTAAGGCGCCTTCGCTTAGTTAATTATAGATATTACATTTATAGGGATTATGCTAGTAGATAACGTTATCTTAAGCGATCTTTATCAAACAAAAAAGTTGCCCCTGCTAATCAGGACAACTCTCCATTGACTGGAACTGCATCTTGTCGGGACATCACTTTTTCATCGTGTAAATGACACGCGACAAAGTGGCCTTTCTCTACTTCCATAAATGTCGGTTCAAGCGCAGAACAAATTTTCATCGCTTTCGGGCATCTCGTCCGGAATCTACATCCACTTGGAATGTCGATTGGGCTAGGGACGTCACCTTTCAGGACAATTTGTTTTCTAGAGCGCTCCGAGTCCGGGTCGGGTAATGGAATTGCTGAAAGCAGTGCCTCAGAATAAGGATGCAATGGTTTTTCATAAAGCGTTTCACTTTCTGATAACTCAACAATTTTCCCTAAATACATAACGGCAATCCGGTCGCTTATGTATTTCACCATTGATAAATCATGCGCAATGAATAAGAAAGTAAGCTCTTTTTCTTTTTGAAGTTTTTTCAGTAGATTGACTATTTGAGCTTGTATTGATACATCGAGAGCAGCGATTGGTTCATCTGCTACAATAAATTCTGGCTCTACCGCTAATGCGCGTGCAATACCGATACGTTGTCTTTGTCCACCGCTGAATTCATGCGGATACCTTTGCGAATGTTTTTTGTTCAAACCTACAAGCTCTAACAGTTCATTCACTTTTACTTCCCGTTCTTTCAATGACAATTCAGCTGAATGAATGAGTAGCCCCTCTGAAATGATTTCCATAACAGTCATACGTGGATTCAATGAAGAATAAGGATCTTGGAAAATCATTTGCATATTGCGCTTTTTCTTTTTTTGCTCCTGTTTGCTGCGTTTGGAATGGACTACTTCATCAGCAAAAAGAATTTCGCCACTTGAAGGCTCATAAATTTGAGTAATGGTTCTTCCGACTGTCGATTTGCCACATCCCGACTCACCAACAAGACCAAGCGTCTCCCCTTTTTTTATCGTAAAACTAATTCCATCAACGGCTTTCAATGTACTATTTTTGTTGAGCTTGAAATGTTTTTTCAATTCTGTAACGACTAATAAATCTTCATACGTGTTCATTACTTTGCACTCCTAACTTTTTCCGGGACATGTTCAGCCGGTGTTCGCACATCTTGCAGCCAACATGAAACAGAGTGACTTTCACCAAGCTGCGTCGTTTTTGGATGAAAGTCGTGACAGACCTTCATCGTATAGGGACAACGGGCAGCAAATGGACAGCCTGTACCAAGCGTGGCGAGGTCAGGCGGTGAACCCGGAATAGGAATAAGTGGTTCCGATCGACTCGCATTCAAGTTTGGCATGGAATGAAGAAGGCCTAACGTATACGGATGTTGTGGTTTATAAAAAATTTCATCTAGCGTCCCTTGCTCCACGATTTCACCCGCATACATGACAGCGACTCGATTAGCCATGTTTGCGACAACGCCAAGGTCATGCGTAATTAGGACGATTGCCGTATCCATTTCCCCCTGTAAATCCTTCATCAGCCGCAAGATTTGCGCTTGAATTGTTACGTCAAGGGCTGTTGTCGGCTCGTCAGCTATTAATATTTTCGGGTTACAAGCAAGCGCCATTGCAATGACAACGCGTTGCCTCATTCCACCTGAAAACTGATGCGGATATCCATCTAGACGCTCTTCAGCATTTGGGATTCCGACCATTTTAAGCATTTGAAACGCCTTTTGTTTCGCCTCTTTTTTTGTCATCTTCTGATGTTTTATGAGGCCCTCCATAATTTGTTTCCCGATTTTCATCGTCGGATTCAAGGATGTCATTGGATCTTGGAACACCATTGATATTTCCGAACCTCTTACTTTTTGCATCTCACTTAACGATAGTTTTAAAAGATCCCGCCCCTCGTAAGTGATGTCTCCTTGCGGAATTAAGGTATTATGCTTCGGTAAAAGGCGCATAATTGATTTTGCAGTAACAGATTTCCCTGAACCTGACTCTCCGACAATTGCCAACGTTTCACCTTTGTTCAACTTGAAATTCACACCCCTTACCGCCTTAACCGCACCCGTTTGGGTCTGGAAGGAAATGTGTAAGTTGTCGACTGACAATATTTCTTCATTCATAAATGACCCACTCCCTATTTTCTCATTTTCGGATCTAACGCATCACGTAATCCATCAGCGAGTAGATTGAAGCAAATCATAATCGTACTTATTACAAATGCCGGGAATAATAGCTTATATGCAAAATACCTCATAGATTTATAGCCATCTTCAATTAAGACACCAAGCGATGCTTGTGGCGCTTGCAATCCTAAGCCTATAAAACTCAAAAAGGCTTCGAAGAATATGGCTGTAGGAATCGTGAACATGATGGTAACAATTATCGGTCCCATTACGTTTGGCAACAAATGCCTCCAAATCAATCTGGAATTGGATGCACCCAACGTTTGGGAGGCCAGGACAAATTCTTGACTTTTCAACTGCAGAATTTGTCCGCGTACAACACGTGCCATTCCTACCCAACCGGTTATCACCATCGCTAAAATAATGGACGTAATACCCGGTTCAAGAATGAGAATAAACAGGATAATGATAATCAAATTCGGTATCCCCATTAAAACTTCAATTATCCGTTGCATGACATTATCTACTCTTCCTCCGTAGAAAGAGGAAATACCACCATAAACGACGCCGATTACTAAATCCAAAGCTGCAGCAACAAGCGCAATGAAAAGTGAAATTTGCGTTCCTTTCCAAACCCTTGTCCATAAGTCCCGACCAAATTCATCTGTTCCGAACCAGTAATTGGTTTCTATATTTCTCTTTTCATAAACATCTACACCCTTTATGTCTGTTCCATCAAAACCAAGCCACCCGAGTCCGGGGACTTTTGCCGGTAGATTAGAGTGAACCAAGTTTTGACTTCGGTACGTATGTTCATTCATTAAGGGACCTATTAGAGCCACAAAGATTAGCAATACGAGTAAAACTAGGGAAATGACTGCTCCCTTATTTTTGAATAAACGGTGGAATGCCTCTTGCCAAAACGAGACAGATGGCGAGTTAATGTCTTCCAGTTCCATTGGATCCAGTGGAGCAGGCACGAATAGATCAGCTGTAATTCCATCTGTATTCATTTTGATGTTATCCGTAGACTTGCTTTGAATGGCAGAATCTTTTTCGATTTTGTTCATGCCTGTCCCCCCTGTTTATAATCAATCCGAGGATCCAGAAGACCATATAAAATATCAACTATAAAGACAACGAATATGAACAATGCACTATAAAATAAGGTAATTCCCATAATTACGCTATAATCGAGGACCATAATTGACAATGTGAACTGTTCTCCAAGCCCAGGTACTGAAAATATCTTTTCAATAACTAATGTTCCTGTCATGATAGATACTGCTAACGGGCCGAGCATCGTAACAACAGGGATTAGTGCATTTCGAATGACATGTTTCGCCATAACCGTGGATTCGTGCAAACCTTTTGCCCTTGCAGTCGTCACATAATCCTGTCCTAATACTTCGAGCATTTCACTTCTGATAAAACGGGCGACCGTTGCAATAACTGTCACGGAAAGTGCGAACGACGGTAAAATGGTACTCGCATAACTTTCCCATAAAGCAACGGGTAACAATTCATATTTCACCCCAATGAAGTATTGTAGCAACGCTGCAAAAACGAACGATGGGATAGACATCCCGAGTACTGCAAGTGTCACAGCACCATAGTCAAGAAGTGTATTATGTCGTAATGCAGAAATAATACCAAGTACCAACCCCACAATCGTCCCAAATACGAGTGCTTGTAAACCAATGAGCGCCGAAGGGCCAATACGATTAACGATCATACTTTTTACGGTTCGACCTTCATATTGGAATGAAAAGCCTAGATCGCCTTGCACCAAATTCCCTAAATAGCGGATGTATTGGATTGCCGCTGGTTGATCTAATCCATACTTGGCATTTAAAATAACGAGTTGCTTATCAGATAACTTTTCCGGGTTTGTAAACGGTGTTCCCGGAAGGAATTGCATAAGGAAGAAAGTTGCTGTGATAATGATAAACAATGTAATAAGCATAAAACCGAATCTTTTTACTATGTAACGCTTCAAATCGACCACCCCAATTCCTTAAAAGGCTCTTGATTTTTCTTCTATAGGTTAAAATAAAATAGCCTATTGAATTCGCTCCGGCGCTCGGAGATGCCTCCCGCCCAATTTAAATAGGTATTCATTTGTTTAACTTATTTAATAAACAGAAAACGAAGATGCTCCAGTTGGATACACCTTCGCTCATCTATTGCTTAAATCATATGTTTATTCAATATGAGCCCATTTGTAAGTGAATTCAGCACCCGTTGGATGTTTAGCTAAATCTTTGATTTTATCACGTACAAGAATTGCAGATCCTCGTTGATAAAGAGGTGCAACTGCTGCATCTTCTTCCAACAAAACCTTTTCAATACCAAGCAACATCTCGTAACGCTTGCTTAGATCCGTCTCACTGCGTGCATCATGAACTAATGCATCTAATTTTGGATTGCTATAATCCATACGGTTAGAAGAACCGCCTTTTACCCACATATCTAAGTAGGTCATCGGGTCACTATAATCTGGTCCCCATGTAGAAAGAGAAAGTTCATAGTCGACTGCTTTTTCAATTTCAAGACGCTGAGCGAATGGCACAGCTTTAATATCAAGCTTAAATCCAGGTAGATTGTCTTCAAGCTGAGCTTGTAAGTACTCAGCTACTTTTTTCATTTCATCCGAGTCAGCAATATTGAGTGATACTGTCAATTCTGTTTGTCCTACTTCAGCTAAAGCCTTTTCCCATATTGCTTTTGCTTCTTCAGGAGTCCCTTTATTGAAGTCTCCATTTAACTCTCGGTAATCCTTATTCTCTGGCGAGAAGTAAAATCCTTCTCCAACCACTCCATAAATTGGTGAAGAACCATCTTTCAAAATGACATCTGTCAAACCTTGACGGTCAACTGCCATTCCAATCGCACGGCGAATTTCTGAATTCTTAAGCACTGGATGGTTGTGATTAAAGCGTAAGAAGACAATACCTGAGTCTTTTTCAACTTTAAAGTTTTTATCATCAACGTATTGGTCAATAAGTGCAGAAGTTAATTTGACGCGGTCAATTTTTTCTGTCTCATATAAATTCGCCCCGGCAGACGGATCTTTGACAACAAAAACATTTACCTCTTCAATTTTCACTGTACCCGTATCCCAATAATCTTCATTTTTAACAAGTTTCCAGCTTTGTTCTTGTGACCAGTTAACAAGTTTGAATGGACCATTTGCTAAAATGTTTTCAGCTTCAAGTGCATACTGATCCCCAAGCTCTTCGACAAACTTTTGATTTTGCGGTAAGAATGTCGGGAATGCCAGTAAAGTTTCAAACAATGGATTTGCACTTTCAAGTGTCACTTCAAGCGTTTTTTCTCCTGTCGCCTTAATACCAAGTTCTTCAGCATCCATTTCTTCGTTCATGATTGCTTCGGAATTCTTGATGCCTGCAGTAACTAGCATATAATTATATGCACCAGCTTCTTTCATAACACGTTTCCACGCGTATTCAAAATCGGCAGCTGTTACAGGATCGCCGTTACTCCAATTCGCGTCTCTAATCGTAAATGTATGAACGATACCATCTTCACTTTTTTCATGCTTTTCTGCGAGCGCGGGAACGGATTGGTTACTTTGATCCTGACGGTACAGCCCCTCATTCACGTTATTTAAAACGTCGAATGCAATAGCGTCATGTGCTTTTGTTGAATCCAATGTCGGAATATCAGCTGTTGCACTCAAATTAAGTACTTGTGCAACCTTGCCGTCCCCTTTTTTTTCATCTTCTTTCTTGTCGTTTTTCTCTTCGGTTGATGAGCTGAAATTACAACCCGATACAATCAATGAAAAAATCGCCAAGAAAATTAAGCCTAACCATGTTTTTTTCTTCATTCCCATTCCCCCCTTGTACTATTCTAGTAACTATATATAATTGTAAGTGCTTACAAACACAATAGCAATAATATTTTTAATTAATAGATATTTATCTATTTATCCATAAAAAAGGTAGGAGTTGTAAACCTCTATGAAAAAGAAAAGCTTTATTCTTTCTTTTTGCAGCACATTTTTTCTTATTTTATTCTCCACTGCATTTTTTGCTCCAAAGTATATCGTTGTCTTACTTGATTTACTTTTTTATATCGGCATTATCATGTTACTAATCGGCAGTGTGTTACTCATCATCCAAGATGGATTTTTCACTAGATTTATTAACAATTCAAGACGTTTCTATTCAACTCTTAGCAAACGCGAGCAAGTTATACAGGAGGTAGAAGGTAAGAATGGAGGAAACCCGAGTTATTCAAAAAAGTTTCCCTTACTAACCTATATTTTACCCCTTGGCGCTTTCTGCTTTTCACTGAGCGTGATTGGGTCTATTATAACTGTTCATTTAGGACGATAATCCATAAAGTTTTGGTAGGCAAAACCTTTGACCGTTTCTTCACTGTATTTTTTCAGCAACTCATTTAGTAAATTCGGATGCATAGATGCATCTTCTAAATTAACAATCTTTGACGAAATACCATCGAAGTCTGAGCCTAATCCGATTTGTTTTTCACCGCCTAATGAACAGAAATGGTCGATATGTTCGATCAGGTCCGTTATCGCCACTTCCCCTTGTTCTTTCACAAACGGTGGATTATAGACAACATGGACGAGCCCATTTTTTTCAAACAGTGCTTTTGCCTGATCATCTGTCAGATTACGAACATGATTGCATAACGCTCTGGCATTCGAATGGCTCGCAATCGGATAGTTTGCTTCTTCCATGACATCCCAAAAAGCCTTTTCACATAAATGGGAGACATCGGTCAAAATTTTATGTTCATTATTGAAATGAACGATCTCTTTGCCAAACGACGTAAGTCCCGCTCCACGTGATTCTCCCGCTCCGTCGGCTGCCAAGTTGGCATTGTTCCATGTAAGACCAATCGAACGGACTCCCAATTGATGAAGAATAGATAGCTTTTGCAAATCGTTTCCAATTGCATCCACACCTTCAAGCGTCAACATCGCACCAATTTCTCCGTCTTTTAACTGATCGAAATCGCTCCACTCCTTGATCAGTTTCATATTCGGATTGTTCTCGAGCACATCAGTATAGAAATAATGGATTTGATCTAAAGCAGCTTGAAATTTCTGATCCGACTTCATTTCCGGATACACGAATATAGCAAATGCTTGTACCTTTACTCCCCCCTTTATTAATTTCTCATAACTCGTATCAAGTTCCAAAGAATCTTGAAATTTTATTTCTCCTTTTGATTCATACAATCTCAGCAATACGTCACAATGCAAGTCGATAATTCCCATTTTTCAAACCCCTTTCACTGATTATCTTTATAATTTCCACTTCACTTGAAGCATGGACCGCTCCGCCTTTAGATCCCATCTCTTCAAGTAGAATTATTAATTTCAACAATTCGTCAATACTGATAATACCAAATAATTAATATTGTTTCAATTCCAACTTAATCTCCAAATAAATAGACCCGTCACTCATATAATTCGAGTGACGGGTTTCAAGTTCTTTATTTAAGTTTCAGGCTTACTTTTGGAGGAATTTGCAATAAACAATAACAAAGAAGCATTCTGCTCAAACACTTTATATAAAGAGCAAGAATCACGGTACAGTCTACACTATAGCACCTGATTATTCACACTATTTTGCCGCACTACCTAAGACAGAAATTCACCATTTCCAATAATATAGGCTACGCGATACGTATTTATATAAGACATAATTATGGTTGTTTTTTCACCGTATATTCGCCTTGCTCACTTTAAGTTTCTTTCCTTTTACCGTTGTTTCTTTCATTGCTTGTAAGACTAATGAACCTTTGCCATTTAAAATCTCAACATATGTCAATTCATCCTGAATCGTAATCATACCAATATCCTCCGCAGTTACGCCAGGAAGTTTTGCAATTGTTCCGACAAAATCTACAGCTCGCAGTTTCTTCTTTTTCCCTCCCGTGAAGTGGAGCTTCATGATAGCTTTATCTGAGTGAACATTTTTATGGTCTACTACTTTCTGCTGCATCGGTGCTTCCCTTACAGGTATTTCAAAGCCGATGTAGTTTTCAATTGCTTTAAGGTGTTTGCTGTCATTAGGCGTGGCAAAGGTAATCGCTTTTCCTTTATTACCAGCACGACCGGTTCTGCCTGTTCGATGAACATAGCTTTCCTTTTCCATTGGTACGTCGTAATTGATCACTAGTGTTATTTTAGCTACATCGATTCCTCTTGCAGCTACATCGGTCGCCACGAGATAACGGAAATTCCCTATTTTGAAGCCTTCCATGACCGCAAATCGGTCTTCTTGAACAATTCCACTGTGGATTTTTTCACAAGAATAGTTAGATTTTTCTAACTCGGCAAACACAGTGTTGACTTGTCTTTTAGTTCTGCAAAAGATAATACAGCTTTTAGGGTTTTCAATAACAGTAAGATTCTTAAGCAACGACATTTTTCCTGCTTCTTTCACTTTCATTACACAATGGTCAATCGCACTAGTCGTGATTTCAGCAGAAGCAATTTGAATAGATATAGGGTTTTTCATATAATTATGGCAAAGATTCTCGACTTTCTTAGGCAATGTTGCGGAAAACACCATCGTTACTTTATTTAGAGGAAGTTTTTTTATGATAGCTTCCACTTGGACAACGAAGCCCATGGTCAACATTTCATCGGCTTCATCTATTATCAGGTAGTTTATTTCATCTACAAGTAATGTTTCTCTTTCAATATGGTCCATCACACGTCCAGGTGTACCGACGACTATATGCGTTTTTTGTTCCAACTCTTCCTCTTGTTTTGTAAAGGATTCTTTGCCATAAACCGCGAGAGCTTTAATTCCTTTAACTCTTCCGATAGCTGTTATATCCTCCTGAACTTGAACGGCAAGCTCCCGGGTCGGCGTAAGAATTAATGCCTGTGGATGTCCACCCTCCCAATCAATCATTTCGCAAAGAGGGATACCAAATGATGCCGTCTTACCACTGCCCGTTTGAGATTTCACGATAAGATCCTGATTTTGTAACGCTCTTGGTATAACCTCATTTTGAACCTCTGTTGGCGTTTCATATTTCAACAATGCTAGCGCTCGTTTTATTTCATCGCTTAAATTATAATCTTCAAAACTTTTTTCACTCATATAAGTTACCTCGTTTTTCATTAGTTAACCATACTTTTTTTACAATTAAGTGGAACCTTCCATAAACAAAAATAATGCTACCTTGTGTATTGGGCAGCATTATTATGTACTTCTTTTAAACCATAAAAGCAAACGATTACGTCCCGCAAAAGGTTTGGTAAGGGCTAGTTGTTTGCGCAGGAAGAGTAGAATAATCAGCCTGCCTAGCAGAGTGTGCGTATGGGCTTGAAAGAACATCTAGTAGCTGTTCCATGACACTATAATCCCCACGTTCAACCGCGGCTTCCAGCGCAGCTTCCACCCGGTGGTTGCGAGGAATTAGCGCTGGATTGCTGTCCTGCATTAATTGTTGAGGGCTGACCTTCGATTCCTGTTGCCTGCTAAGTCTTGCCTTCCACAACGCGTGCCACTGTGTGAAATCAGGAGTCCCAAAAAGGGCCATATCCTTCAGCTTATCAAATGTCAGTGCGCGGAAAGTATTCGTGTAGTCCGCTCGATGCTTTTCCATCATAGTCAAAAGTCCTTCAATAAGGGATTCGTCCTCTATCTCTTCAGTAATTATTCCTAATTTGGATCTCATTCCTGCGAGCCAATTCGAGTGATACTGCTCCGGAAAACCTGAAATCGCAGCTTGGGCCAGTTTGGCACCTTCCGAATAATCTTCGTGTAGCAGCGGTATCAAGGTTTCAGCAAATCGCGCGAGATTCCAACCTGTAATGTTCGGCTGATTGCCATAAGCATAGCGGCCTTGAACGTCAATGGAACTGAAGACCGTTGCCGGATTATAGGCATCCATGAAAGCACAAGGTCCATAATCGATGGTCTCTCCACTGATCGTCATGTTATCAGTATTCATGACTCCGTGGATAAAACCAACTAGTTGCCATTTCGCAACTAAGGCAGCCTGACGCTTGATGACGGCTTGAAGCAGCGCAAGATAGCGGCTTTCGTCCGCTTCAATATCTGGAAAATGGCGCTGTAGTGCATAGTCAGCTAGCACGCGGAGCTCCTCGTCTGTGCCCCATTTTGCAACGTATTGAAAGGTACCAAAGCGTAAATGACTGCTAGCCACACGCGTCAATATGGCACCTGGAAGTTTGGTTTCACGGATGATAGACTCGCCGGTCGCCACTACCGCTAGGCTTCGGGTCGTAGGAATACCCAATGCATGCATGGCTTCACTGATGATATATTCGCGCAGCATCGGTCCAAGTGCCGCCCGTCCATCTCCACCGCGGGAATATGGCGTGCGCCCTGAACCTTTCAGTTGAATATCAAACCGTTCACCTGAAGGAGTCATCTGTTCTCCAAACAACATTGCCCGGCCGTCGCCTAACATTGCAAAATGCCCAAATTGATGCCCCGCGTAAGCTTGAGCTAGTGGGAAAGCGCCTTCAGGAACTTGATTCCCGGCTAGCTCCGCTACGCCATCCTTACTTTGTAGCGCCTGGATATCCAAACCAAGGGATGTTGCCAGGGACTCATTGAGTTTGATCAACTTCGGTGACTGTACAAGGTTTGGATTGAGTTCGGTGAAAAATGTTTGTGGCAGTCGGGCATAACTGTTATCTAAATTCCACCCTGATTCTATCGACTCTTTTCTAGTTGTCATTGTATCTCCTTTCGCCTTGTTGCATCATACCTTCTTCTTTCTCCTAAAACACACATTCGAACATTCCTATCTACAAGGCAATCCTTAGTAGTGTCTACTTCTGATATTTAATTATACCCTGTTGAATGTTATAAAGCTTTCATCATGAAAGCTTAACCAAATTTGGCAGACTTCCTAAACCACATGTTATCACTGTAAATTTTGTCGACAAAAAGAATCGATTGCTTCCTTAGCTGCAACGATTCTTTTTTTTAAGATTAAGCTATTCATATTATATTCGTCGGTTTAACGTATCCTCCATTAGGCTCCAGGCTTCCTCACAGCTTGGTGCCGTGCGATACGGTTCAAATCCGTAGTTAAGATACATATTAACAGCCTGATAACTTGTCGTTTGGGATGTCAGATATGCTGATGAATGATGACGGGCTAAAATGTGCATTGCTGCACTTAGTAATGGTTTCGAAAGTTTCTGTCCTTGATATTCAGGAATAACACCGACCCAATGTATTCGACCCGTTATTTCGCCATCGCCACGTAAGTCGCCATACCATGCTGTCGTTGTTGCAATCGCCTCTCCCTGTTCATTCTCAATGAATAGGCAACGCATTTTCATCTCATCAAGATGTGACCCGAATTCTTTAGTAAAGTGTTCGATTGCAGTTTTTTCATCTTTGAATTCATCTACACTTGCTTCAATTCTCGCCCAATTATGTTCGTCACCTTTTTCAAACAACCTAATTTGAAATCCATTTGGAAGTGGATACTCAGGAATATTCAGCAAGTTTTCCCTTACCATTTTCAATCGAATTCTTTTCATTAAAACCATCTCCTTCTACTAGCAACCGTTACTAATAAGCCTTTACAGTTACCTTTTTATATTGAACGTACATTATCTAGGACTAAACATAAGTTAGACAAAAAAACCTACAAATTGGGATCATCTTATTATAGCCCATCTGAGAAATGTCTGGACCGCCCTGTGTACCGAAAATACCCACAATTAAAATCACTAAATTCAAACTTTTAACACAAAGGGTTCAGCCCCTTCTTCCATGGGTATTTTATTGGATGGAGCTTGTTTCATAGGAGGTGGATCTTTAAATGTTTGGACTCAGGGATTTAGTGTCATTAATCACTTCTGCATTTATCATCTTGCCTGTTGTTATATTTTTAAGGGAGTCTGGTTACTTTATTATCAGTGGTATTTTCGGTGTTAAAAACCCAAGGCTTACCATTGGATCAGGTCCCCGGATTTTCAAATTCGGAGTCTTTGACGTGCGAAAGTATTATCATGTGTACAGTTGGTTTTCCTATGACTCGTTGAAAAGAAAAAATAAATTTGCATATATATGTATTTACGCGGGGCCGATTCTTACCAATCTCATAATTGCTGTAACCATCAATGCCCTTCTAGCTAATGGGATGCTACAGGACTATAAAACGTTTTGGGAGCGATTTATTTTCTATTCTTTCTATTATGTGCTTTTTGACGCGATTCCCATGATAACTGTAAATGGGAAGCCGAATAATGGGATGATCATTTACGAAATGCTACGCTATGGTAAACGGACCGACTACAATAATGATCCTTTCATTCCAGCAACAAGTGATGTAGAAGAGCAATACCAGGAAAATATGAAAAAGATAAAGGAAATGGATGAAGAAAAAGAATAGAATGGATGAATGAATATAGTAGATATTTTATCAAGCATCGGAAACGGAGGTACCTGGTGACTTACTCAAAGACAACCAATTCACACACCCAAGTAAACATGCAGTGAAGAAGAAGAAGTTAGAACCTACGTTCCCTTCGCGATATAATAGATTGACAATTGCATAGCAGGGTGGGCGGTTGGTCACTTCCATGAGAATGGAGGTGATGCAAATGACAACATACGAAACGATGAGTTTACTAATACAGCTTAGTGCTGTATTGTTAACTACTTTTACGCTTGTTGTTACATTGATTATTTTCTTTGTAAAAAAGAAATAACCGTCCCCCCGCAAAAGGTTTGACGGTTATTTCTGACCTCGGACCAACCGCTCTTTCTGCGGTCTGTAATTGTAGGACTGGATATTAGCGTATCCAGTCTTTTTACTATATGCTTCTGCTGTCATTATATACAGAATAGCTGATGCATTCAAGCCAATAGCTGTTATTTTGGTATTTATATATTAAAAAGATTGAATTTCCCATTGGGTATTATTGTTCCCCGCTGCCATTTTGCGGAGCTGGGGTGTTGTTGATTTTCTTTGTCCTTATTTAGAGAAGGTAATCAAATTCCAAACGATTCAGCTCATGGTACCTGTAACTAAATTAAAACATTTTAGTCGTCCAATTTTCACCGTTCCAAACGTCTGTTACAACGCCTTCATAAAAATCAGGTTCGTGAGAGATAAGCAAGACGCTTCCTTTGTATTCCTTCAGGGCGCGTTTCAATTCCTCTTTCGCCTCATGATCGAGGTGATTCGTCGGCTCATCGAGAACAAGCAAATTCGTTTCCCTGTTAATTAATTTACAGAGACGCACTTTCGCTCGTTCTCCACCGCTTAATACTTTCACTTTACTTTCAATATGTTTTGTCGTCAATCCACATCTGGCCAATGCCGCACGTACTTCATATTGCGTAAAATGCGGGAAAGCTTCCCATACTTCTTCTAAGCAGGTATTGTTATTTTCCGCCTTTGCTTCCTGTTCGAAATACCCAATTTCCAAATGCTCACCACGTTCAACAGAACCTGAAAGTGCAGGGATTTCTCCAAGAATGCTCTTTAATAGCGTCGTTTTCCCGATCCCATTTGCACCCGACAAGGCGATTTTCTGCCCACGTTCCATCGTCAGATCCAAGGCCTTCGACAATGGCTCCTCATATCCGATAACAAGTTCCTTCGTTTCGAATAAAAATCTTCCGGGCGTCCGTGCTTGTTTGAAATCGAATTGCGGCTTCGGCTTTTCAGCATCCAATTCGATGACATCCATCTTGTCCAATTTCTTCTGACGAGACATGGCCATTCTGCTAGTCGCGGCATTCGCTTTATTGCGGGCCACGAAGTCTTTGAGATGTGCAATCTCCTTCTGTTGTTTCTTGAAGGCGGCCTCCACTTGCTGTTTCTTCATCTCATGCACACGCAAAAATTCATCATAATCTCCGGCATACCGAGTAATCTGTTGGTTCTCCATATGGTAGATAAGCTGTATGACACTATTCAAGAAAGGAATGTCATGAGAAATTAATATGAACGCATTCGCATATTTCTGTAAATAATTACGCAGCCAGTCGATATGCTCTACATCCAAATAGTTTGTCGGCTCATCCAGGAGAAGGATATCCGGTTTTTCCAGCAATAACTTGCCGAGTAAAACCTTCGTCCGTTGCCCCCCGCTCAGGTCATGAACGTCCCGATCCAAACCGAATTCATCCAAGCCGAGTCCGTTCGCTACTTCCTCTACTTTTGAATCGATTATGTAAAAATCATTATGCGTTAACGCTTCTTGTATTTCACCCGTCTCTTCGAGGAGCGCTTCCAGTTCATCCGCATCCACCTCAGCCATCTTGGCGAATAGCGCGTTCATTTCTGCCTCCTGATCGTACAGATATTGAAAGGCAGTGCGTAGAACGTCACGGATGCTCATCCCCTGTTTCAACGCAACGTGTTGATCCAAATACCCGACACGCACCCGCTTCGCCCAGCTCACTGTTCCCGCATCCGGCTCCAGCTTGCGTGTGATAATGTTCATGAAGGTAGATTTCCCTTCACCATTAGCACCGACCAATCCGATATGTTCGCCTTGCAGTAGTCGGAATGAGACGTCTTCAAAAATCGCGCGATCCCCGAAGCCGTGGCTTAAATTTGTTACAGTCAATAAACTCATATGTTTTACACCTTTTCCTTCATTAAGAATGGTTCTACTTGTCCAGTTCTATCTTCAACTGAGAATTGCCGAATCTTCTCCATTATATAGGGATTTCGCGGATGAAGATAGGATTTTAAGCTACGAAGTATTTGATTATTTCACATGCCAGGTACCCGAATTTTATCTCCACTGAATTTAGTACGGTTCTTTTTTCTCTTTATAACGTTTCCAAACAATTAGCGGTATCAACAGCAATGATAGATACATACCGAGCAAGCCTAAAACAGCATAACTGGAGTAGGCTACAATAATTCCTGACAGTATACTGCCCGCTGTTCCAGCTAAAGCAACCCACACATCAACAGAACCTTGTGTTTTTGCGCGTGTTTTCATATCAGTCGAATCGATTATGATGGCTGTTCCACTGATTAAGCCAAAATTCCATCCAAGGCCCAGCAATATCAAAGCAATCGTTAACCAGGCCATGGAATCACCTGGAGCAAAGGCTGCAATGAAACCTGCAACTGATAAAGTGACACCCGAAGCAATGACCATAGCTGTACGTCCAACTTTGTCGACTAATAGACCTGTCCCAAGCGATGGCAAATACATTGCCGCGATATGCAAACTAATCACCATTCCAACGACTGTCAGTCCAGACCCATGATTTTGCATATGAATTGGTGTCATCGTCATGATTGCTACCATGATGAGATGAGACAAGACGAGAACCATCGCACCGACAACAATACCAATCCGATTTATTTTATAATGTAGTTTTTTACTTACTTCTGTACTGTTTGAATCAACTTGCACTTCCTGCTTTACAGCAATTGCTTTTGCAACAAGAAATGGGTCAGGACGTAAATACAGAAATAACGTTAGTCCTGCTACGAGGTACGCAGCTGCTGCTAATATGAATGGACCTGCCAGAGCTGGAATCCCCAATGTCAATGCGAAGTTCCCCATCGGTGTCACTAAATTTGGGCCTGCCACAGCACCAATAGTAGTAGAAACCATTGCGATACTGATGGCTGTCGCGCGTTGCTTTTCATTGGCTAAATCTGTTCCGGCATAACGTGCCTGTAAATTCGTCGATGTACCTGCTCCATAGACGAATAACGAAATAAACAATAACACCACATTGTCAATTGTTGTTGCGAGAATGACACCCATCGCCCCGATCCCACCGGTGATGAACCCGAGTGAAAGCCCGTAACGACGACCGAAACGCTGTGAAATCCTGCCAACTAAGAACGCAGAAAGCGCTGAACCAAGCGTAAACAAGGCGGCCGGCACCCCTGCATAGCTTGCAGTGCCTAACATATCCCTAGCAATTAACGCACCAACAGTAATCCCTGCTGCAAGTCCTGCCCCGCCAAATATTTGTGACATTACAACAACAAACAGCGATCTTTTATAGAGCTTTTGTTGTTCCTCAATTGAATCTACATAGTGCGCTATTTCAGTGAAACCTCTTTTCCTCATATTCCGCCTCCTTCCCACGTGATACGTTTTTTTAAAAAATCACCTATTGATGGCTAATAACTGTCTAACCTACTTAGCGTATTTTCCAACCATCCCCAAAATCCCATATAAGACACAAAGTCAAAATGGTCGTACGCACAAATAATTATACAAAAAAGGTCATAAGGTCATATAGATATCCGATTCCTTTTGTATTACTATCCAGTAATAGATCCCTATCAGTAATGCTCATATTTCATTCAATACTACCAACGTTTCCAAAACATGTTCAAGAAAGTCTGCAATGTCATCCATATGCCCTTCATTCATTTTGGACTTGAATTTAACTTCAATACTGTCAAGATAACTTGATGCTTCTTGTTCAAATACGAAGCTCAGTGTTTGTGTTAATTCAATTTCATCTTCCCAAATAGTGTTTAGTGCTTGCTCAATCTGTTTGCACTGTATAGCAACATTTTGAACACTTTTGTTAAATCTCAGTAACAAGGAACAACCGAAATTCTTTCCAGGCAGCTCCAATATCTCCCCCGCCAAATCTTCTACGGATGCCCCCAATACAATTTCTGCTGTTACATCCGGTTGATCGACTAGTGTAAATTGAACAGAAAAATTCCTGGCAAGAATGGAAAAATCCATTCGATCAATCCGATTTGTGATCGTTATTTTTCGATCTGAATTATCGAGATCATATACCTGATTTTCAAACGCTACTTTTAAATTTTCAAAAATTGTTGGATCGTACAATTTGATTCCTCCTAACAACGTTATCACGTACAAAATGAGTAAAGGGCCGTCTACCCCATAGAAACATCATATAGTATTCCGATTTTAAGTATTGTTTTATTTTCCGTAACATTTCTTATATTTCTTTCTTTATATAATGAATTAAAGAAACCATTGAATCTGCTGTGACGCTCAATAATAAGAGAGTTGTAATTCGAGGTGTGGTTTGTAGAACGCTTGGCGCTTTGGGGATGCCTTTCGCCATAAGCCTGGATTAGCGCTTCGCATCTAGTCTTACGACTTCGGCGACCCCTTTGTCGCGCCTGCGCTAGGGTGTTCATTATCGAAAGAAAGATAATTTTGAGATGTACATGCCGAGAGTATATGTGATTACTAGTAATACTATATAAATTGAAATAAAGAACTCCATCGAACCGCTACGGCGCTAGGGGATGTCTTTCGCTCATTTTATACACAAGACTTAATATTTCAACGTATAGAATTAGAGTCAAGAAAGACGCACTCCGAGTTGCAGATTTCATCAGTGCTAATGAAATGATTTTTCTCAAATAGACCATCCAGCGAAGGCGCGTCTTCGTGGTAGCCGGAGCGATAAGACTGAAAGTGCTCTCTTTCCGGCTTATCGCGGGAGGCATCCACAAAGCGTCGAAGCGGTATTAGCTGGATTTCTAATTCATTCTTCATATATTGGGACATTCGTTGATCACGTTCGATCGATTTATGGCCCTCCAGGTTGTAGGTCTTATCCCGGAAAACGAAATGCGCTTTCTCAAATAGACCATCCAGCGAAGACGCGACTTCGTGGTAGCCGAAGCGATAAGACTGAAAGTGATCTTCTTTCCGGCTTATCGCGGGAGGCACCCACAAAGCGCCGAAGCGGGATTAGCAGGAATTCTAATTCATTCCTCATGTATTGAGACATTCGTTGATCACATTCAATCGATTTATGTTACTCCAGGTTGTAGATCTCACCCCCAAAAACGAAATCTCTTCCTCAAATAGACCATCCAGCGAAGGCGCGACTTCGTGATAGCCGGAGCGATAAGACTAAGGAGGGATGCAGTTCAATCCCTCCCAAGTGCTCTCCTTTCCGGCTTATCGAGGGAGGCATCCACAAAGCGTCGAAGCGGTATTAGTAGGAGGTCTAGTTAATTCCTAGTTTCAGTAATTTTTCGGTGACCTACCAAAGCTCTTGTAAAGCGCATACACCGTTTTCATAGTACAAGTGTCTTAAATATAGAGTACTTGTGCGACAAGTAGTCACGAAAGTTTCTTGCACAACTTGCTTCAAATTAGTATCAGATACCAGGTTCCCAGCACTATTTGAACACGTGCTGTCACCATCGCTTTTCATTAATCTTTGTTTTTTGTTAAATCTGATATGAAAAAGGGTTCGATGCCAGTTTCTATAAAGAAACTCTTCATAGAAGGTCGTTCAATTGCAGCATTCGGCTGTAAAACCTCTTGCCTAAGACGCGCACACCATGCTGTGTCCAGTTCTGGAAAACTTTCTTCATACGTCAACGTTCTTTCATCTTCAATATGAATGAAAAACCATACAATGAACGCGTACATTACGGGAAAATCTCGCTGAATAGCCTGTTGATGTGTCACAAAGGCCTTTATATAATGATGAAACTCATGCCACTGCCACTCGTCAAAAGCACCATCGAACTTTCTTAAATGCTGGGGAGTAAATGAAAAACAACTCCCAGAATGCCATGTACCAAGCATCATCGTAAAAGCCATCAACGCACTTTTACGCACTTCCCTGTCTTTATCATCCATATATAAATCGTAACGGGCGTACTCGCCAACTATGCCTGTATCAAAATAACCCACACCGACACCCGTTATAATGTCTTTTACTTTTTCTATAATCGACATTCGACACCCCTATCTTTGCACATAATGCATGAGCTCCTTCCTGTACTTCGCGATTTCTTTGCTCGACTTCGGATCCAGTAATAACTGCATAAGATCGACTATCGCTTGCTTTGGATTTCCTAACTTATAGTGTGCAATTGTTGACATCGCGCGGAAAGCTTCTGAATCACCATATTCACAAATTCCTTTATCCAAGATACGTTCAGCTTGCTTATACTGATGCAGTTCAAAATAATTACAGGCAAGATCCATATAGGCTTTTTTCAATAATTCTTTTGACAACCCTTGTTCGATTGCTTGCTTATAATTATCGATTGCCTGCTGTGCATGTGCTTGAATGCTATAATTCCACGCACACTCAAAATAGATACGACTATCTTTCACTTCAATACTTTCCAGTAATGCAGTAGCCCCGGCTATATCACCCTCACGCCGCATTTCAATTGCTTGTTGCAACCTTTCCAATGTTAAAGCCCCCCTTAGATCTATATAAAAGTACTCAGTAAGCAACCTCTTTCAAAGGATAGATTAACTCTATTCCACATTACCTTTTGCTTCATTCACGATTTGCTTTAAATACCCTTTTGGAATGGGCTCTGTTAATGGAAAGTGTCGTGTAAATGTCTGATCTTTTGTCGTAATGATTTCAAGCAGTAATTCATCGTGCGAGCTAAGTTTATATGTCCCGTTAATGAGAACGTCGGTAGATTGTCCTTTTGTTAAAACTAATGGCAACTTAGCATCTTCAAAAGAAATCGTCGCGACGCTATCATAGTGGCCAATCGTATCAATTATGACATCTTCGGGTGCTGTAAATGTATATTGGAGTTCTTCATTTTTCTTCGTTACCTCAACCGCCTCATCTTTCAATAAAAGCACGAGTATTGTCGCAATCGGTGAATAGGATTCAAACGAAATTTCTACGGAGACGGCACGGCCTTTCAGAGATAGAAAATATGCAAGTTGATCGTCTGTCAGTTCAACGGCATCTTCTCGCAACTCATAGCCATCTTGCTTTTCCAGTACTTGTGTATATTCCGTTTCACCATCCCAATTTCCATTCGTACGTGGCGGATAAAAACCTTTTGTACCGTATGCAATTTCCATTACGTATGTATTATCGGTTTTTTCAACTATATAGGAGACTGCCAGCGTTTTTGCGGCCTCGTCAAATTGGACAGACATCACTATTGGCTCTTTCAAATGTGCTTTGGGCCAGACAAAATACGCTCCTACTGCTAAAATTAGCACTAAAGTCAAAATCCACTTTTTCACTTCATTACCTCCGCGCCTGTATTATTTTAAAACTTCAGATTCCGTGATTCGTCAACTGAAATTGATAAACAGAATGCTTATTAATTTTACTCTATCATAACTATTGGTAAAAGGCCCCAAGTTATAAAACTGTTTAGAATTACTTTACAGGCTGGAGCAAATTTACTAAAACAAGCGGCTTGGTTGTTGGTTGATTATTATTAGGGCTTGATAAACCTTTAACGGCATGGTAAATTGAAAATGGAAAATTTCATATGGAAATCAATATGTATAACCTCAATAATATGGTTTGAGGGTCTCTACCAGGAACCGTTAAATCCTGATTACAAAAGTGCTACTCACTTTGTAATCGGGATTTTTTTATTTAAAAAAATCTATTAACGGGTACATTGATAGCATTTTCCTGAATGGAAAAATAGAAAAGTTGAACGAAAGAATTCATTCATTCAACATATATAGGAGGAAATAAAATGGATTTCAGAGTTTTTATACTTGCGGCATCTACAATTACAGTAGGGCTCGTTGAATTGATTGTGGGAGGGATATTACCGATTATCGCGGACGACTTAGACGTCACAATTGGAACCGCGGGGCAGCTTATTACGGTTTTCGCTCTTGTTTATGCAATTGCTGGACCTGTTCTTTTATCACTTACCGCAAAAGTCGAGCGAAAAAAACTGTATCTGATTACGTTATCCGTATTTTTCGTCGGAAATATAATGACTTACTTCAGCCCTACATTTTCATTTCTCATGATCGCGAGGATTATTACTTCGATGAGTGCAGCTTTGGTTATTGTTCTTTCCCTGACCATAACAGCAAGGATTGTAGATGCTCCACGTCGGGCAAAAGCATTGGGCTACATATACATGGGCATTAGTTCGTCCCTCGTATTGGGCGTTCCTCTAGGAATCATCATTACAGATTCATTTGGATGGCGCGCTGTCTTTTTAGGAATTGCCATTCTTTCAATTGGATCCTTCATTCTAATTTCTGTATTTCTTGAAAAGATTCCAGCGGGAGAAGTACAACCACTTTCTGCACAAATTAAAGCGCTTGGCAATAAAAAAATTATTTTTGCCCACTTGGCCACCATGTTCATGTTAGCCGGGCATTACACTGTTTACGCATATTTCACACCTTTTTTAGAAACAAATTTACAGTTGAGTCAGTATTGGATCAGTATTTGTTATTTCCTTTTTGGGATTGCTGCTGTGGGTGGCGGAGCTTTCGGGGGAGAACTTGCGAATCGAATAGGTTCTACGAAAAGCATCTTAACCATCCTTGGTGCATTCGCCGTTATCCTATTTGTACTGCCTTATTCGACATTTTCTTTTCCAGTATTTATTGTTGTAATGATGATTTGGGGAGCATTAAGTTGGAGCCTTGCCCCTCCTCAACAGGATTATATTATTCAAACAGACCCGATTTCATCTGATATCCATCAGAGTTTCAATAACTCCGCTTTACAGCTTGGAATTGCATTGGGTTCAGGAATTGGTGGTGTCGCGTTGGGGCATACCGGATCAGTTACCAGCACGGCAACGATTGGATCTGCAGTTGTAGTCATCGCCTTTATATGCGCTGTCATTTCACTTTCCATGTCACCGCGTACGGCGTCGAGCCTCCAAACAAACGAACCCGATTGCAAATAAGGAGGCCACTGAAAAAGTCCGCCTCCATGGAATTCCTAGGCACTTATGGACAACTACTTCATAGTAAAAGGTGCCAGGTTATAAAACAATTCAGCGTTGTTTTATAACCTGGCACCTAACACTTGATAGGCCTTACCTATATGACAAATTCATTTCAGATAAAATAATCCACCATTTACAATTTCGATTTTAATTCTAGTCTCGTATTGTTCTTCCATTGCTTGTTTCTCCATCTCGTAGCATTCCGGTTTATTTTCTACCCCTTCATAGAAGTGTTCTAATACTTCCTTATCCTTTTCCCATCTCATTTTTGCTTCTTCAGCCCATGTGTGATCGTCTTGCTGTATGTTATTTTCAATTACCGCATCTAATCGCTCTAGGGCTCGAATGGGCTTTATAATATACGGCAAATTAAATGTATTTTCTGGCATGGTTCTGTCCAAATCAACTTCGCTTAACGATTCCTGAAACCCATTTAGTTGTTCGCCTGTCATTAAATTAATGCCCAAAGAATAAAGAATTTCTTTCGTTTGATCACTGTAATATGACACTTTATAATTAACTCCTAACCAAGGGGTTAATATCGTTTGCGATTCATGTTTATTTACTACCCGCTCATACATCTGGACAAATGAGCCTAGCTCTTTAGTTACTTGGAACAATTGACTAAGCCGAGGGGAACCGATATGGACAACTTCCCCTTTAATGTCTTCAACAAGCTTATTTTTATCCGTGATAAAAGTGAGTTGTGCTGGACACGGCACACCATCTGTACTCTCCAAGTACTTCCAATAAAATGGTCGGTTCATAATCTTCTTATCCATTTCAATCGTTAATTGAACGTTGATGTAGTGGTCATGATCATTTAAAATTTGGCACTCGTTTTCTTTAAAAAATTGTAGTAAATAACCATGGATTTGTTGTGGGTGCATGTGAATCCTCCTTTGAGTACCCTTGCTATATATGTTCGATCATTGAATGTCTATATGAATTGAGCGAAGGCGCCGCTCTCCACTACAATCAACTAGTTCTTACTAAAAAAAGAACTTTTTCAGTGGCTTCAGGGGGAACGGAAGGAATCCCCTAGCGCCGAAACAGATTCGATGGAATCTTTTATTTCAACCTACATAATTTCTCCTCAAATAGTCTTTTTGAATGCAGATAAAATATCATCCAACTCACCCACCACTTTTTCAAAGACCCCAATTTTAACATAGAGCAAATCCAATATATGGTCTTCAATTGTATTCTGGATGGCTAAATTGTAAATATGAACGTCATGTTCCTGCCCCAACCGATGGACACGTCCAATTCGTTGCTCCAACTTCATGGGGTTCCAAGGTAAATCAAAGTTGATGACATGGTGACAAAATTGCAGGTTTATCCCTTCACTGCCGGATTCCGTCGCAATCAGCACCTGTGCTTTTTCTTTAAACAGTTGCTTCATCCACTCTCGTTTACTTTTGCTGAATTGCCCATTAAAAAGGACGCTTGTGATTCCTTTTGATTGTAAATACCACTGCAAATAGGTTTGGCTCGCACGATATTCGGTAAAAAGAATAACCTTACCGTTTGCCTGAGTTATAATTTCATAAGCCTTTTCCGCTTTTGAGTTAATGTCCAGTACCATTAACTTTTGAATAATACCTTCCAGATAAGCGATGTCTTCAGGCCGTGTGCATTTTTCAAGCATTTTAGTTAAGGTTAAGGCTGTAGCTTCCTTACTGCTGCACATTTCTCTTTGTAAAGTAAGCATAGAAAAAGCATCCGAAAAAACAGGAGAAACATTTTTCAGTTCTGAAATCAAATCGTAGACTTCTCTTTCCTCTGCCGTAAAATCGATGGGTAAAATTTGGACACGGCGATTTGTCCATTCAATTCCAGTATCCTGTCTTCGATTTCTGACCATTACTTGATTAACCAATTCCTTCAAATAATCATCTCCTTCCACATTGTGCTTACTCGCAGAAAACGATGATTGAAACGTTTCGTAATTGCCCAAGTGTCCCGGTTTCAGTAAAGAAATTAGATAAAATAGTTCAAACACATCGTTTTGTATAGGTGTGGCAGTTAACAACAAACAAAACTTTTTCTTTAAATTTTGTGCGAACTCGTAGTTTTTCGTTTTATGGTTCTTTAATTTGTGCGCCTCGTCAATGATAATTAAATCAAAATCTTGGTTATAGATGTTTTCTTTGTGCGGACTTCTTTTTGCCATATCCATACTCATGACGACAATCGTAAGATGGTTTAAATCGTAATTTTTTTTATACTGTATGGCCGGAATATGAAATTTTTGATTCAGTTCTTCAATCCATTGACCAACAAGAGAAGCTGGGACTAAAATAAGTGCTTTTTTCACAAGGCCTCTGATTAAATATTCCTTTAAGATCAAACCCGCTTCAATGGTTTTACCGAGCCCCACTTCGTCCGCAAGAATCGCTTTTCCGTTCATCCTTTCAATGACCGTTTCCGCCACTTCCAATTGATGGGCAAGAGGCGTTAGATTAGGTAAATATTTAGGGGATTGAAGACCGCGGAAATCTGTAATTAGGTTCTTTTTTTCGATCTCAAAACTCATCGTATATAATGTCCAATTGTCCCAAGCTTCACGGTTCTCCAATCGTTCGATAAAACCTTCTTTCCATTCAGACGACCTTTCAATTATCATAAACATCACCTCATTCTACTGTTTCTTTCTTGTTAGATTGTCCAAAAATGAAGTTCCTATGTTAAGATCATTGGATTTAGCAGTAAACCACGACTTTTTCAAAAAATATAAAAAGACATGAAACGCTTAACCACGATGGTCAAGCATTCCATGTCTCTCACTTATTTCAGTTAAATTTTCAATTCAATCTTAGCAGCTGCTTTAAGCTCTTCAACATGTGCAGCAAGTAGTTTTTGCTGTTGCTCTTGTTTAATGATCCCTTCGATGTCCTTACTTACTTCTTCTAAAGGAGGCAGCTCTTGACCAGAATCTTTTGATGTAGCTGCAACTTGATCGTAGTATTCTTTAATTTCTTTCTCTGTTACTTTTCCTGCTGGCGCTACCTTATCCAGGTACTTATCAAATACGATGGAGTCGGCAATTTGTTCTTTCAGTGCTTTTACATCCATACTTTGGCTTTTGAGTGCTTTCTTCATTTCTTTTTCGCCGCCAAATTGCTTTTCAAGTAATGAATACTCGTCATCAATTTCAGTTGTAGATGCTTTTAATTTCTCTTCATTTGCTTTTTGAAGAATCAATGTCTGGTTTACAAGCGTATCGAGTGTTTGTGCTTTTACTTGTTCAGTTGCCTCTTCGCTCGATGGATCTTGTCCCATTTGTTGCATTTGACCTTGGATTGACGATAATGCTGCGTTATATTCCACGCCTTTAAGTTCTTCATCATTTACAACAGCTACTATTTTGTTCTTGTCCACTTGCTGTTTCGCAAGTTTCTCTTGCATCTCTTTTACAGCTTTTTCTTGATCTTTAGTGGCTTCTTGATCCTTAGTAGCTTCTTGCTTTGTTTCTTCTTGTGGTGCTTCGTCCTTTGCGTCTTTTGCCGCTTTATCTTCTTCACTGCAAGCAGCTAAACTTAATGCTAGCGCCCCTGCTATAAACGGAAGTAATACTTTTTTAAATTTCATATCATGTAAACCCCTTTCAAATCTGTCGCCCTTTATTTCTTGAGCTTAGATTGTATCTTAACGAATATTAGTCAAAAGTTAAACCCATATCCCTCCATGACATCAAATTGTCACCTAGATGTAAATTAACAAACAACATAATCACCTATTGGGCGCGCACTTAACGGAATATAAAAACAGGGTTATTATAGGAACAGATGAGGTACAGTTTATACTTTCATTGTAGAGTGATTAATCCCATGGATATCCTTATCTATTTAAATTATGGAGGTACCGGATACTTTTCACTAACAGAAACCTTGGTTTCTAAAATGCTTTTAGATGTCTTTGGAAATATTCCTGCATATAATTGAGATTTGTCGATGGTCTGAAACTCCATCGTATCAATAGCCGCCTAAATAAAACCTCTCTTCCAGAGAGGTCCCAGTTTCACAATTTACATATAGAAACGTTTAATGTTAATCATTTCCCTGCTCAATGCACTCCGGAAAATTACTTTATATGTATTTTGGCAAGTTGGGCTTTTAGCTGAAGCAAAAAGCGAAGTAATAGAAAGGATTATTGATTTTTTAAAAAAGATTAATTTTACACCAATTCAAGATAGACGAAAAGTTGAACAAACTGCCGTAGTAAGAAAATACATTATAGAATTATTACACTACATACTCGGCACTTAACAAATGGAAAATAAGTGAGTTTTTCATGATTATTACAAGAAAGTGGTTTCCAATACCGCTTCGTCGCTTGGTGATGGCCTCCCGTAATGAGCCCGTCAAAAGATCCCTGGGGAGGGATTGAAATGCATCCCTCCATAGTCTCATTACTCCAGCTCACACTTGTCGCTCCTTCGCAGGATTCATTCGTCGTACAAGGAGATTATTACAGTTTCCATTAAGTTCTAAATTAATAGTGACGAGTATATAGCATTGCCATTAATAAAAATTATCATTGGGTACCCATATGATTCCGAATACAATGAGAACCTGACATCCAAAAATGAAAAAGCATCTATGTGATTAACCCATAGATACTTTTCATCCCCCAAAGGGATCCCCGACTCCACCCTCACTGCTTTCTCAAAGTAGTACATGGTAGTTACATTTACAATCTATTTGTATTCATGTCACAGTACTGGTCTTCAGTTGTAACGGGGCATTCGAACCGTTTGGTATAGCCCCACTACCGACCATTGAGTCCAACGCCCCCAATTAGCAGCTTTTCTCCTTCTTGCATCTTCACATAGAAAGCGATTCTTTTTTGAGAATCCCCTCATGCAATCAATGCCTCTGCAAGCATCATCAACAGTCCTTCCTTTTCCGAATAATGAACAGTTAATTAGACACTCTCGCTTATGTCGTCATAAATTGATCAATAAAATACTGTGGATTAAGTTTTTCGCCCGTCGCTTTTTTAATCTTTTCATTCCAAGGATAGAGCGCGCCTGGTTTGAAATACGCATCCACCAAATAGTTGCCCACTTCTGGGGTGAACAGGTCGGTCGAAATGTTTTTCTCGATATAGGTTTGCAATTGCGAAGTCGTCAATTCGCCCATTAGATAGTTTTGATAGTAAACCGGAACTAATGTAAAATGGATTTTCGCTGCCCAATGCGGGTAGTCAATACCTTCCGGGGGGTTCACAAATTGGACATCCTTTACGATCTTCCACCATAGCTGGTTCAAGTCCTGATCGGGGTTTTCATATAATTCACGCTCGAAGAAAGTGAATGCCATAATCCAGCGCCCTGCAATGAGCATTTGCCGACGCAACGATTTCGCAATGAGCGGCGTCAATTCTTCCACTTGGGATGTAGTTAACCCTAAAAACTGCTGCAGCCAAGCAGGATTTTTACCGAATCGGCCATAGAGCATCGCAATCGCTTCCGTCGTCAACGTATGTGCCGCCGTTCGCAATAGGAAAGGTAGTTGTGGATCGACATATTTAAAATAAACTGCATGACCAAACTCATGCAACATTGTGACTGACCAATAATCAGACGGTATATTGTTGCATAGCACACGGACATCGCCTTCACGGTCGATATCCGTGCAGAACGCATGTTGATTTTTCTTATCACGAGGATATAAGTCGCTTTTCTCTAGCATGTCCGTAATATCCATGCCCATGGCCTTGAACGTTTCAATCGTCAGTACCTCAAGATCTTTCCCATCATAAAACGGATCTAGATCCAACTCCTTTAACGGTGGTGCCTCCTGGAAAAATGGATCGGCATAATGCCATGGACGAAGCTCTTCAATTGATATGCCAAAACGCTCAGCCAATTCGCCGTCCATTTCTTGTTTCATTTCACGAAATGGCTCATCAGAAAGTTCCTTGAGCTTGTGGAATATCGAGAAAACTTCATCCCGATCCAACTCCTGTAACTCGAAACTCATTTGATGGTAATTCGTGTACCCCAACGCGTGCGCAATCTCATTCCGCTTTTTCACAAGAATCAATAGCTTCTCTTGCACTTCTTTCCCAATCTGTTTGCTGGCATGCCATGCCTTTTCACGTGCCTTCAAATCATTGCTCTTTATTAAAATTTGCCGGACATCATTTTCCGAAACTGATTTTCCGTCAATTGTGGCACGGTATGTATTGAAAATACCAATCAATTCTGTCGAAAGTCTCACCATTTCCTTTAAATCTTTCTCGGGAATCTGATTCGCAACCATGCCATTATGCAAGCCTTCCAGCTGCCGTCTTTGAATGGCGGTCAAATCATCTTGTGCGAGATACGTTTTCACTTTCTGAAACCGCTCCGGATCCGCAAAATATAAATCATAAGCCGTCTCCGCCTCGGCTGTTTTTTGATTCCATTCATCTTCCCCTGTCGTCGCCGCCATCCAAGAAGTTTCAGTGTTGGCGATATGCAATTCCTTGATGACATTATTTTGTTCTTCTAAAAACTGTTCAACTGTCATTTTTTCTCCCCCTTAATTCAAGCGTTCTTCACTATATTCCACATGTCGTGGCGAAAGTCCTTCGAGTTCGATACGATCCATCAAAAATTAAAATGGTACCAGCGTCTAACATAATTCCGGATTATGTTAGACGCTGGTACCGTAGATTATAGTTTAAGTGATACATACCAAAACAGAAGATTCTACATCTGTAATCCAACGTTGAACCAGAATTATTTTCTTCTCACGAATAACACTTTATACCACTGATTAATTAAAAACGGCATAAAGGACAAGATATAAATGTAACCTAATTGAACTCCATTTAATGACGCGACTTCAAACACACCCGTTAGCGATGGAACAAATAATACTAAATGTAAACATAGAAACCCTATTAAAAATGCAAACCACGTATATTTATTCGTAAATACTCCAATTGTAAAGATCGATTCTCTAGATCTGGAGTTGAAGCCATGTACTAATCTTGACAAACATAATGTTGCAAATGCCATTGTGCTTGCTGTTAGCGTATCTCCCGTTGACAATCCCATTCGAAAAGCAATAATCGTAGAGATAGCAATTAATAAACCTTCAAGTACCACTTGAGTTGTAAATGTTTTATTTAATAATGGTGTATGAATATCTCTAGGCTTGTCCTTCATCGTATTTTTATTATGCGGCTCCAAACCGATTGCAATTGCCGGCAAACTATCGGTAAGTAAGTTAATAAATAATAGATGCACGGGTGCAAAGGGAACTGGTAAACCTAATACGGTTGCATATAAAACAGCAAAGATAGCACCCGCATTCCCTGATAATAAAAATTGAATAGCGTTTTTAATATTCGTATACATGCTTCTGCCATTCGAAATCGCTTTGACAATCGTTGAAAAATTATCATCCGTTAAGATCATGGAGGATGCATCTTTCGCTACCTCGGTCCCGGTTATGCCCATCGCCACACCGATATCGGCTTGCTTTAAGGCAGGGCCATCATTGACACCATCCCCCGTCATCGCAACGACATGTCCTTTTTCCTGCCAAGCTTTCACAATTCGAATTTTATGTTCTGGTGTTACGCGGGCGTAGACAGAGACATCTTGAACCTTTTCTTGTAGTTGTTGATCCGTTAATCCTTCAATTTCATATCCTTCAATCACTTCTGATGGTTCATTTACTAGTCCAATTTGTTTAGCAATCGCTGTTGCAGTTATTTTATGGTCGCCTGTAATCATAACTGGTTTAATACCTGCATTTATACAACTTTCAACCGCTGCTTTTGATTCTTTTCTCGGAGGATCCATCATCGCTATTAATCCGACAAAGATTAAATCTCTTTCGATTTTCACATCGATTGTTAAATTTTTCTTTACCTCTTTGTAAGCAATTGCGAGCACTCTTAATCCATTCATGGAGAAGTCACGGTTTATTTCTTCGATTCTTTTACGATGTTCTTCCGTAATCGCAAATATCCCTTTTGAAGTCTCGACTTTCAAAATCCTTGGTAAAAGAACATCTACTGCTCCCTTTGTAATCATGATCGATTGCTGATTGAACTGATTTACTGTAGTCATCAGCTTTCTGTCTGAATCAAATGGTATTTCCGCCACTCTTGGATAGTGATCTCTAACGATTAACTCGTCAAGATTATACTGTTTCCCTAATTTCACGAGTGCAATTTCAGTAGGGTCACCGATTTCTTTATGGTCCCTTTCCAAGGCGTCATTACATAATAGTGCTTTTAAGAGTAGTTTTTTCTCAATTACATTTTCTACATGTAGTTGATCATACGGAATGACTTTTTGATCAACATATACGTGTTGGACACTCATTTTGTTTTCGGTTAATGTTCCCGTTTTATCTGAACATATAACAGATACACTTCCTAGACTTTCGACAGCGTAGAGCTTACGTATAATGGCATTTTCCTTCGCCATTTTTTGAGTCCCGAAAGCCAGTACAATAGTAATAATCGAACTTAATGCTTCCGGAATTGCTGCAACTGCTAGCGAAACTGCAAACATAAATGAATCTACTAACTCGCGTCCCCGAAAAAGGTCGATCGTGAAAATGGCTAAACAAATTATTGTAATCCCTAAAGCTAACTTTTCTCCAAAATGATCCAAGCTTACTTGTAAAGGTGTTTTCTTCTCTTTCGCAGTATCCAGTAAATTTGCGATTTTCCCGATTTCTGTTTCCATTCCAATAGCTGTAACAATTACAGTACCGCGTCCATTCGTGACAAAGCTTCCAGTGAACACCATATTCTTTTTATCACCCAGCGTTACATGCTCTTCTTTGATGGGCGTGGTACTTTTCGACACAGCCAATGATTCACCTGTCAGCGAACTTTCATTTATATGCAGATTATAGCTTTCTAACAATCTTCCATCAGCGCTTATATAGTCACCAGCATCCAAATAGAGAAGATCCCCAACCACTATATCTTCTGAAGAAATCTCCATTATCCGGTTATCCCGCATCACTTTTGCAACGGGAGAGGTCAAAGTCTTCAGACTATCCAAAGACTGTTCTGCCTTCACATGCTGTACAGTGCCGAGGATTGCGTTTAAAATAACGACAATCATTATCACAATCGTACTTTCCACTTCACCTAATAGAAATGAAATGAAAGCGGCTATCAATAAAATAATGACTAATAAATCTTTAAACTGTCCAAAGAAAACGGCGACTGTACTCGTCCTTTTTCCTTCCGCCAACTCATTATAACCGTATACTTCTTGTCTTCTTTGGACGTCATAATCACTCAATCCTTGATTTGTTACGTCCAATACCTTCATAACTTCAACTGATGATTGTTGATGATATTCTGACATTCGATTCTCCTTCCAGTGTGAGATCTTGACTATATACAGTAGATAGTATCCTTCTATTTCCTAATCTTTCAGTTGGCGAATTTTATTTCCTCATTGAGTAGACCCCTTTTGACTTGTCCTTTCTTTTGCAATTAATGACTTCACTTGAAAACATTTCCGAAAAATAGCGTTTGATAATAAGTCAATCCATTTTTCTCTTAAACTACTTCACCACCATAATACTTAAACTCTAGCAATATTATTCCTTATTCTATGCCCGTATGATAATAATCAATCTAAAAAGCTGAAAGAACTTAAGAGTTCTTGTGTAAGACACTCACGCAAACAATTCATATATATATGTTGAAATAAAGAATCCCATTGAATCCGCTTCGGCGCTAGGGGATGCCTCCCACCATAAGCCAGGTAGCCTTGTAAGGCACCTTCACTTAGTCTATATAGATATTCATTTGTTCAACATGTATATATGAGTAAACACAAAAAATCAGACATTCGCCAAGATGTCTGATTTTCATTTTATTATTATGCAACTAAACTGTATTTTCTCCATATAAGACAAGCAACAAAACTGCCATAAGGTACCTATATATGTTAAATTAAAGAATCCCCTTGTATCTGCTGTGGCGCTCAATAATGAGAGAGTTGTAATTCGGGGTGTGGATTGTAGATCGCTTGGCGCTTTGTGGATGCCTTTGCCGCGCCTGCGCTAGGGTGTTCATTATCGTGAGAAATGTGGATTTAAGATGTAAATGCCCATATTATAAGGTGATTACT
>DYWT01000186.1 GCA_020742515.1 Sporosarcina psychrophila | reverse complement strand
TATTCATTTTTTTTCTTTGATATTACGGAGAGTTGCTCTTCACTTAAGACCACTGGCCTGTCTTCTGATATATTACGAAGTAAGTATGAAATCAATTTTTTTTGATTTTTTTTAGAATCTTCAGACCTAGGAGGTTCGAGAAACACACCTTCAAGTCTATCCAATGCTTTAAGGCAACTTCCCGCAAGCCTAGTCATCGCATCTTTTCTTGTTTGAATTAGAGGATCTGCATAGATAACAAAATTATCCCCATTACGAATATGAGCTATTTCAAGCTGATATACATCTAGATTTTTTATAAGTTTAAATACAAATCCGTATTTTTGCATTCTATGCAAAGTCAGTGTCGGTATAATATCTTTATTAGATTCTTCATCCAAATTATAGTTTTTTATTCTTTTGTACAACCAATTTGTTGCAGAGGAAGAGCAAATTAACTCATTATATTGAATTTTACTATTTTTAGTTATCAGATTTAGAAGAGACATTCCAAACAATGCCTGAATACAATCTACATAATAAGATATAGTTGTATAATCTGGATGTCCTTTATAGGGGAGAGAATCTATTGAAATAAAACCTGAGTTATAGAATCTCATAAAGTTTTTTTCAGATAACACCATGATCCCTAACGTAGTTCTGTCAATAACATTCTGTCCATTTTTTATTATCTCAAGTAGGCTTACTGAAGCTAGTAAGGAAATATAATGCGAACCTAAAGTAGCGAGATCTCTGTGCGAACTTATAGATCTATTTTTACCCTTTATTCTAGGGGGTATAAAAGCCTGGATTGAATTAAAGTTATTTGAAAAACCAAAAGCCATGTTCAATTCATTGTTGATGTAACACTCTTTAACATTCGGTTTCTGTACGCCACCCCATGCTGAAATAATACTATTAGATTTTAATATTTGTTTTTTATTGTTTTTCAAATTCAAATGATTGCAAACTAAACTGGCAACATTATTCTCTGCTTTTTTTTTACTCTCACCACTTCCGATAAATATCTGTCCATTAGGAAGTGCTATTTCAGACTCATATATTGGTGCATGCTCGGTCCCACCAGCCAAGGTGGTTTTGTATGTAGGGATTATGTGTTGATGTCTTTGGAAATATTCATGTAAAAGAGTTTTTGGGGGTTTGCCAACAAATGACTCCGTAATAGAAAGGCTTTCAACAAAAAATTTGAGATGTAATATGATATCACAATTAGATATCGCCCCTAGGTAAAATTGAAATATTTGAATTATCATAGAAGGTGAGTTGATTTCTTCTTGTTTTACTCCAGGACCAAATTCTGTTTGTTGGTAGACTTTTGTTAAGGGAAAATTTGTAACAACAAGCTCTCTTAGTTTTTTCTTCAGGCTGCTAGTCATAATGCTTAAATTGTTACCATCCGCACCTTCTATACTCAGAGACCGACAAGCGCAGATTAAATCCTCAAGCGACTTACCAACTGATACAGTTGCGTTAAACAATTCAGTATTGCAATTAAAAGATGAACGATGACTTATCTGAATATAATTTTCGTTGATATGATTTATGAATAACTTATTCATTTTCACCTCGTGTATTATTCGATAAAGATCACATTGTACGTGATATCAACTACTTGCTCAAAGCAGATCGTCATATCCTATTGCGTTCTAGCTACGTAAACTATCCTATCAGTTAGAGTCTGAGTTAGTACAAGTAACAATCGATTCAACTCTCTCCCACCATGCCTGGTAGGCTTTACGCTGTTCTTCTAGATAATCGCTCTTATCATAAACTTGCCAGCCCCCTGGCAGCTTATGACCAAGCATAATTTCTGCGATATGAGGCGCAGTAAGATCAGAAAAATTTGTTCGAGCTGTACGTCTCAAGTCATGAAGAGACCAATGAGGGAATTGATATCCTAAACACCGCCATGCGTACTGCATTAAATTGTAAGGCAGCGACTGCAATGATGTCCGACCAACGGGTTCCCTGCTTCCTTCCTTAGTAAAAAGCATATCGGAACCATTGTTCATAGAGATAGCGTACTTTATAAGCTCTTCAACCGGTTCAATAATGGGCCGCTTTAGCGGTTCGCCTGTTATATCCCCTGTCTTATGTCGTTCTGGTGGTACAGTCCATATCTTATTAATGAAATCAAAATCGTCCACCTTGGCAGTAATTAGCTCTGAACTACGGCAACCAAAATGCAGCAATAGTTTAATGAAGGCCCGGTATTTAGGAACCATTCGAGAACCATCGATCGCAGCATAAAGGATTTTAATTTCATCATGTGTCAGAAACCGTTTCTTCTGACCTTTACGGATATCCATATCTTTACCCGTGATATCTGACAGCGGGCGAGTTTCAATGAGCTTTCTCTTATACGCCCAGACATGGGCCTGCTTTGCGTTAATTAGCAATCGGTCTGCTATTGCTGGAGTCTTAGTGCTAAGAGGCTCCAGGACTTCTAACCAATCATGCAATGTAGCTGCATCGTGAGGGATATTCCCGATTTTAGAGAACAGGTGCAGCTCAAACGAGCGGAGTATCTGTTCAGAACCTTTTTTATTTTTTACACAATATGCTTCATACCAGGCACGGATCACAGACTCTACCGTCATGGCTTCAGTAGCTTTTCGTTTTTCAGCCTGCTTGACCAATCGTGGATTACGGTTTGACTCGAGTTCACCACGGAGACGGATAACTTCTTCTCTGGCCTCTTTTAATCCAGTTGCCGGGTAAGTTCCGATATCAAGACGCTCACCTTTCCCTGCCCATTGATAACGATATTGGAACACTACGCGACCTTTCGGTGATACTCTGACAGACAGACCATCACGATCGGATTTAACCAAAACCTTATCACGTTCCTTTCCAACGACTGAACGCAACCACGCATCAGACAGCGCCATTACTCACCTTGTACAAATCGCAAAACACCTCTGCTGCTTTGTACATTATGTACAAGCATATGTACAGATTTTTGATGAAAGCAACCTGATCGATTTAAAGTTACATGAAAGAATTTTCAATTAAAGAAGTCACATAACCAAATGTATTTAAATGAGTTATATAGCTCGACCTCAATTAACTGAAAGGATTTTGAAAGAGTGAAAGAGCTTTAATTTGGACTTAATTATTGGGGTGAGAAATAATGGCAAAAGTGCGGCGCTTCGCCACCTCTTGCAAATAAGGAGACAACGTCATAATTCTTTCTTCTTGAGTAAGCGGCATCGCGCCGCGCTTGTTGAAAACGAAAAATTGCGGCTATTT
>DYWT01000185.1 GCA_020742515.1 Sporosarcina psychrophila | reverse complement strand
AGGTTCGATCCTTCAAGTGATAACTCAAGATGACGCGTTTCCTTGTTTGACCCACGGCCATTTAAATTCAAATTTTCTAGAATCTCAGCTTTAAATGGATTTGTTCGAGAGTACTCCAGTTGTTCCGCAACTACCTTGTTGACTGGTTGTTGGACAGTGGTAGAACTGCCTCCTTGTTGCTCATTTAATCTCGCTAAAACAGTCATAAACCATTCCGAGGCAGGTTCATCATAATCCAAGTCGCAATCGACGCGTGGACTAAGCTGTTTTGCACCCAACTCCAGTAAACGTTCATCAAATTGTTTACCTGTCTGGCAGAAAAACTCATAAGAACTATCTCCCAAAGACAGGACCGAATATTGCAGATTATCCAATTGTGGTGCTCTTTTACCATGAAGAAATTCATGAAATGGCAAGGCATTATCTGGTGGATCGCCTTCGCCATGCGTACTTACAATAAGTAGTAAATTCTCGGTTTTCTTAAGCGAATTTGGTTTGAATTCATTCATAGAAGCAAGAGTTACTTGATACTTTTCTGCTTTTAAATTCTTCGTTAGTTTTTCAGCCAAAGCCTGCCCATTGCCAGTCTGGGAGCCGTAAAGAATTGTCACTTCTTTTGAGATTACCTCTATTTGCGTTGCTGGAGCTTCCAGAACGGCCACGCCGCCAGACACAGTCGATTGTGTAGTTAACTGGTTGGCACTCAAATATCCGCCCAGCCAGATTTGTTGTGTCTCTGTCAGTATCGGCAGAAGTTGGTTAAGGAGTTCTACCTGCTCCTGATTAAAAGGACTGTTCACCACTTGTAGCGCCAAAATTTCCCACCCCGCAAAAAAAATATTTTATATAGCCAATAAAAGAACATTATTTTAATCTAATTTTCTCATTTCTCTCTATTTGAACTACAACATTGTCTTGAATAACCAATGTGATAGAGCCATAATTCATCGTGCTCAGCATCTTTTTAACATTTTCAATAGTAAGTTCAAGATTTTGTTCCCGTTTCTCCATAGTCCCTTTCATCCTCTCAGACAAAATATCTTCATTAAATAAACTGACTGATTTGCTCTTTACCAAGTAACTCATTCACCCGTTCTACAAGTACATCCTGGACATATTTGTGATAACCAAGATTTTCACAAAGTATGAGCTGCTGACCATTGGTAGATTGCTGGGCAATCTTTTTTTCAATGCTCTTCATCAAAATACCTGTAAATAATAAGTACGGAATAATAAAGACTTGCTTTTCATGTGTTTCCTGTAAATGCAGTAATGCTTCATCGAAATGAGGCTCTGCTCCGTAAAGAAAACTAACAGTTACTTTCTTAAAGAAATACTTGTCAGCAAAAAGTTGTGCAATTTCGTTTAAATTTTGCTTGACTGCGGGATCACTGCTGCCACGACCTATGAGCAATACCTGCGCATCTTCCGCAATCGTTAATTTTTGTTCGACTACTCGATCATATAAGCTATCAATAATTTTCGGATGAATGCCAAATGCTTTTCCATATGTAAATTCGATATCGGGATACATGATTTTTCCCACTTCAATTTCAAATGGAATATCTTCATTTGCATGGGCCGCAGTTAATAAAAGTATAGGAACAACGGCAATCTTAGTAGCCCCGCGTTCCACGCATTTCGTAATCCCTTCCTCCACGCTTGGGACAGCCAGTTCTAGAAAACAAATTTCTTGGATTGGAACATCAATCTTTGCTTGACTGCTCTCAATAAATTGAATAGCTTCTTTGACACCTGCTTTGATTCGGCTGCCATGGCCAACATATAAGACTGCCTGCATGCTGATCCCTCCTATTGAGTTTTTAGTATGCAGATACTTCTTTACTAATATTTTGGTTCAACGCCGTTTGTTCGAACCACTGAATCTTTTCTCGTAACTTCACAACTTCTCCGACAATGATCATACTTGGGTTTTTAATTTCGGATTCTTTAGCAATCTCTACAATCGTAGAAAGTGTACCTGTAATCGTATACTGCGCCTCCGTTGTTCCCCAATGCACTAGTGCTACAGGGGTGTTTTCAGGTCGGCCATGCCTGATAAGTTGCTCACAAATATAAGGTAAGTTTCCGACACCCATATAAATCGCTAATGTATCAATACCGACTGCAAGGCTTTCCCAGTGAATGGAATCGCTTTTTCCTGCACGCATATGACCTGTGACAATCGCAAAACTGGAACTGAGATCACGATGGGTGACTGGTATACCTGCATAGGCAGGAGCCGCGATCCCGGCAGTAATTCCTGGAACCACCTCAAAGGGGATGCCATTTTCCGCAAGAACTTCTGCCTCTTCAGCGCCTCTTCCGAAAACAAATGGATCTCCACCTTTTAAGCGTGTGACAGTTTTCCCCTGCTTCGCATATTTCACTAAAAAGTGGTTAATCGTCTCTTGAATCATTGCATGATAGTTTGGGAGTTTCCCGCAATAAATCAAATCTGCTCCCGGTTTTGCATAGGTTAGCAGTTCTTTATTAATCAAACGGTCATACAAGATGACATCCGCTTGTTGAATACATTTCATCCCTTTAACGGTGATTAAATCAACGTCGCCAGGTCCAGCGCCAACTATAAATACTTTTCCCACCTTCATCGCTCCTCTCACCGTTTGGTACTGCTCTAAAATCTCTTTATGAATGAAGTGCTTCTTTTCGCATACCAGTAATTAATACGTCGATCACTTCCGGACGACTAAATGTCGTTGGCAGTTGTTCCCCATTCCGAAGCATTTCTCGCACCTTTGTCCCCGACAAAATCACATGGTGACTTGCATCATGGGGACATGTTTTGGGCGTTGCCATGCTGGTGCATTTATTGCAATAAAAGCTATGCTCAAAAAATAATAACGTAATCCCAAGTTCTCCAAGCGTAAAGTTACTAAAAATTTTCTGAGCATCATACGTACCATAATAATTACCAACACCCGCATGATCGCGACCTACGATAAAATGTGTGCAACCAAAATTCTTTCTTACCATCGCATGAAAAACCGCTTCTCTTGGTCCGGCATAGCGCATTGCAGCCGTAAATACACCTAAAAATACATGTTCTTTCGCATAATAGTTATCTAGTAATACTTCATAGCTTTCAAGGCGAACATCTGCCGGGATATCATCTGATTTCGTTTCACCAACAAGTGGATTTAAAAATAATCCATCTACAATTTCCAATGCTGTTTTTTGAATATATTCGTGTGCTCTGTGTACCGGATTTCTTGTTTGGAAACCAACGACTGTTTCCCAGCCAAGTTCTTGAAACTTTCGTCTTGTTTCAACCGGGTCATACAGATAATCCGAAAACTCATTCAGCGGCCTTCGCTGAATCAGTGTGATCGTTCCGCCGAGATATACATTCGGACGTTCAAATAACTTCTTCACGCCTGGATGGTCGCGGTCTGTCGTTTGAAAGACCAATTCAGCCTCTTTTTCCTTATCTGGCGTAAAAATATCTGATACTTCGAGCACACCATAAACAACTCCGTCTTTCACCAATTTCACAAAGCTTCCAATAGCGATATCTTTTGCATTCGTCTCCGTTGTTGGTAATGTAATCGGAATTGTCCAAGGCTCTCCTGTAGATAATCTCATTGTCGCAACGACGGAATTGTAATCTACTTCCGTGAGAAACCCACTTAACGGACTATAGGCACCTGTACCAATCAAATCCAAATCACTGCTCGCAATTTCATCTAATTCAACTGTTTTGGTAAACCCTTCGAATTGAAAATCTGGATTCCAGCGATTAATTAATATGCCGCCATGCGGTTGACTCAAGCTCATGTAAATTCCTCCATTTAAGTTAACTTTTTATGCAAGCCACACTCTGTTTTCGTTTGATTTGCCCAGCGGCCTGACCTTGACCCTGTCGCAGTATCGCCTTGTAGTGTACAGGGTGCACAGCCGATACTCGGATAGCCTTGATCATGAAGTGGATTATAGGGCAGTTCATGTTTATCAACATAATCCCAAATATCCGTCCACGACCAATGAATTAGCGGGCAAATTTTAACTGATTGAAATGTTTCATCCTTATTCACGAAATTTGTCAGACTTCTAGATGGTGATTGTTCACGTCTTAATCCGGACAGCCAAGCAGTCGCATTACTTAGTGTTTCCCGAAGCGGAATTACTTTCCTCATATGACAACACTGATCCGGCTGTCTCGCCCAAAGTTCAGCGCCATACTCATCAGCTTGTTCTTCAACCGTTAAAATCGGCTTTTTCAATTCAATTCTCAAATGAGGATAGCGTTGTTTGACTTTTTCAATTAGGGCATAGGTTTCTTTAAAATGAAGTCCAGTATCTAGAAATACCACTTTAGCGGTTGGTTTTATTTGCGAGATTAAGTCAATCATCACAATCCCTTCAACCCCAAAGCTGCACGCATAAATAAGTTCATCATCATATTCTTTATAAGCCCATCGCAAGACGTTTAGCGCACCTTTTGCTTCATCGTCAAGTAAAAAAATGTCTTCAGACTCAAACCAAGAATCGTACGTTTTCTTCACCAAAGTAACTCTCCTTCCTAATCTTTTATAAAAAGGCGACCTTAATCTACTACTGATTAAAGTCGCCTCTAATTTTTTAGTCAGCGCATTGTTCCCCTATATACGATTGTCCATCAGCTTCTGGATTTCCAGTCGGCTAGTGATTAGCGTTTATACTAACTTTATTATTCCTATGTGTCAAGTAGGTTTTAAGTTATTCTATTCCTAGTGAACTAGAATGTTACGTGATTATTGACTTTTTTTGATATAGTTATTTTCTTTTAAATAAGAAATGATGACTTCGACCGATTCTTCAATACTTAACTGATTGGTATCGATGGATATTTCCGCATTAACAGGTTCTTCATAAGGAGCATCAATTCCTGTAAAGTCTCTAATTTCACCTAATCTTGCTTTTTTGTATAATCCCTTTGGATCGCGTTCTTCGCATGTTTCTAAACTGGCCTTTACATATACTTCAATGAATTCATCAGCATCGACAATCTCTCGCACTTGATCACGATCTTCATGGTAAGGGGAAATGAATGCGGTCAATGTGAACAAGCCCGCATCAATCATTAGTTTTGCAACTTCACCTATTCTACGAATATTTTCCGACCGATCATCTGGACTAAACCCAAGATTCTTATTTAAACCGTGTCTGACGTTATCTCCATCTAGTCGATAAGTGTGAACGCCCTTTGAATGTAAAGCTGTTTCTAACGCCGCTGAAATCGTCGATTTTCCTGAACCCGATAATCCTGTAAACCAAAGAATTGCACTTTTATGACCTTTTGCTTCTTGGCGATCCCTTTTGGTAACCTCTGATTCATGCCATACGATATTTTTAGCTTTTGTCATTTTTTCTCCTCCTAAATTCATTTGCTCTGAATCAATTTTCAAATACAAAAAACATCTTTTTAGTCGATTCGAAAAATCGATTAGAAAGATGCCTTTAGTTGACTAATTAGCATATATTTAATTGGTAAAAACAAGAATAGCGCTGGAGACCAGAAAAAGAAAAATGAGATTTCACCATACGCTAAACAATAAAAAAGCCTCTTCAATTAGGGCAAGAAGAGGTTGATGATATCGAATAACTATCTCTTCTTATCTGCTAAACTTTCGCTTACTGGAATTGGCACAGTACTAAACAGTCTGTTGCCGAGGCTTCTTCGGGCCAGTCCCTCAACCTCTCTTGATAAGAAATACACTATGAAGTTGAGACCAATGTTACATCATCGAAATTCCAAAGTCAATGACTTATCAGTTTTTAATTTTATTCACATCAGTTTAGTAGGGTTTAAACGCTAATGTCTCGCACATAAACAAAAAGGCACGTTAAACTACTTTTCAGTGTTCTTGAAAACTTATAGTTCAACTCTAACTTCCCCTTCCATTGCTCTCATTAGTTTTCTCCATTTCCTTTTCACAATCATTTTTCCAGTTAACAAGAAATATTCCTGTAAAGATTAGTAATCCACCAAAAAGGGTAGACTAGGTTAGTCTTTCATGGAGCAAAAACCATCCTGTGAGTACACCGAAGAATGGCGCTAAAAAAAGGAATGCACTCGTTCGTTTTTAATTTCCTCTCTGAAGAAGATAAAACCAAACAGAAAACTGAATAATTATCGATTACCTTTACCGGATGTGGCTTGTTTAAGATTTTAACGATCGTAGCCATAATAAGCCCTGCAAGCGTAAAACGCATAGCGACTAATAGGAGTGGAGATGAATAGGCTAACCCTAACTTCCCTATTGTAAAAGAAGAACCCATTAATCCAGTCGTCAAAATCACTAACAAACTAAAAATGATTCGATTCATCCAACCCCCACCCCATTATGACTATAAATCATTTATATGAAAATGCTTAACAATTGATTTCACTTTAAGTTTTCAAAGAACACACGGATGACGTCGGCTCCGCCTAAGAATGTCCCCAGTGTCCCCCCCAGGTTAGTCAGAACGATAACCAGCAAGACTCGTGTCACTTTATTAGCCCAAAAACCTTTAATCGTAAAAACATCTTCAGAAAGCGTTTCAAAGTCGCCAACACTCGGTCGACGGAAATATGCTTGAACAATTCCCGAGACCCAGCCAGCTGCTATCAGTGGATGCAAGGTAGTGATGGGTGCTGAAACAAAGGCCGCCAAAATAGCCAACGGATGTCCGAGCGCTACCGCAGCGCCAATGGCTGACAAGCTGCCTGTCCATAAGATCCAGCTTAGCGCCTGATCGAAACCTGCAGATGGATTTGCAATAAAGGTGTAGGCGATAATGGATAGGAGAAGAACCGGAATTGCCCATCCGATAATTTTCGGTATTTTTGATTTCGGTGGAATTTGCGCTAATTCGACTAAATCATGGTCATTATAAATTTCTTTTGTAATCCCTGGAACATGTGCTGCACCTAGGACTGCAACGACCTTTTTACCTGGTGCATCTTTGATTTTCTGTGCTAAATACTGGTCCCTCTCATCGATTAAGGGAGTCTTTAACCTCGGAAATGATTCCGTAAAGTCAGTTAGAACGGCATTTAGTGTGTCCTTTGATTTCATTTTCTCCAGTTCTTCTTCGGAGATCGTCTCTTTGCTGAAGATACTATAGAAAACCGACATAAGGAGCTGACTTTTCCCCTTAAATCCGATATTACCCCAAATTCGGGAGAAAGTAATTTGGATATTACGGTCAGCCAGCACCAAATCTGCTCCGATTTCTTTAGCCGATTCAATCCCCTGAATCATTTCCTGCCCAGGTTTAATATCAAATTGCCTTGCTAAACGATTTTGAAAGGAGGATATTGCCAGGTTCATTAAGAGCAAAGTAGCTTTCTTCTCTTTTATCACTTTGAAAATATCCGTTTCCTTCCATTTGTTACTATCCATTATAGATTGAAACCGTTGTTCATCCAACTCAATGCATACCGAATCAGGTCTTTCCTTGTCGATCACTTCTTTTACTTGTTCTGCACTTTGCTTCGAAACATGGGCAGTTCCAATCAGTATCAGTTCTCGACCGTCTAACTCTATTCTCGTAATGTTATCCTCTTGCATTGACAAACTTCCTTTATAGAACTTATTTCTTCTAAGCAATCCCTAACCAGTGATCACTAAAAGACGATCTACTTATAATAATGAATCAGTTTGAAGAAAATTTCAATTATCTTTCATTATTATTCTGCGCTTAACTATATATGTTAAAATAAAGAATCTCAGTAAATCCGCTTTGGCAATAGCGGAGACCTCCCACCCTTAATATCCAGGTAGTTTTGGAACTAGTCTTATGGCTTCGGCTACCTCTTTTAAGGCGCCTTCGCTTAGTTAATATAGACATTCATTTGTTCAACATCTTTAGTTTTCATATTTGATACGTAAAATCCTCTGGTAAAACTCTCCTTAAGAACTTTTGTGTCCGTTCCTCCTTCGGATTGACAAAAATCTCGTGGGGAGTGCCTGCCTCCACTACAACCCCGCCATCCATGAATAATACTTTGTTTGCTACATCCTTCGCAAATGACATTTCATGCGTGACAACTAACATAGTTGTTCCTTCTTTTGCGATATTCTTCATGACGTTCAATACTTCTCCGACTAATTCTGGATCCAGTGCAGAAGTTGGTTCGTCAAACAAAATGATGTCTGGATTCAAAGCAACGGCTCTTGCAATGCCCACCCTTTGTTGTTGTCCGCCCGATAATTCACTCGGATAGGCATTGTATTTGTCTGACAGACCAACCTTATCCAGCGCTATTTTTCCTATCTCAATCGCTTCAGCCTTCGGAACTTTTCTTCCGATTATCAGTCCTTCCGTTACATTCTCTATTGCTGTCTTATTATTGAACAAATTATTACTCTGAAATACAAAAGCAATTTTCTGTCTAACTTTATGAATTTGTTTTTTGGTTGCCGTTTTTAGATTAACATCAATATCCCCAAATATGGCATGGCCTTGATCAGCTTTTTCTAAAAAATTGATGCATCTTAGCAGTGTTGTCTTTCCGGATCCGCTGGGTCCAAGTATAACGACAACATCCCCTTTTTCAATCGTGACATCGACCCCTTTTAAAATCTCTATTTCACCAAATGATTTATGCACGTTTTTAATTTTCAACATATCCCAATCCCCTTTTCACTAGTTAACAACTGAAGGTTTATATTTACTTAAACGTCTCTCATACAGTTTAAATGCATATTCGACAGCACTGCATAACAGTAAATAGACAAGAAAGATATCGATATAAGCCTCGACATAGTTGTAACCGACATTCGCAGCGACTTTGGCTTTTAATGTTATTTCTTGCAACGACATTGCATACCCAAGAGATGTTGCTTTAATTAAGTTGACTGTTGCTGTACAAATATTCGGCATTGCAACGACCAAAGCTTGAGGGATTAGTATTCGTCTATATGCTTGCACATCAGTTAGCCCAACTGACTGGGCAGCTTCCAATTGCCCTTTGTTCACTGTACTTAGTGCAGAACGAAACACTTCAATAAGAACTGCTGTAGTGTTAAAAGAAAACACAATGAATGCGTACCAAATCGGATTAACATCATACACATTCATCCCTATATTAAACTTTGTAAATAGTGAACTTAGTAGTAAGGGGACACTGCTATAAACGATGAAGATTTGAATGATAATCGGTGTTCCTCTGACAAAAGAAACGTATACTTGCGCAAAACGATGCAATACCGGAATTCGATTGATTCTTGTCAATGCTAGTAAAAAACCGAATGGCAAAGCAAAGAGTAAAGCCACAAGTGTGATTAATAGCGTGATAGGTACTCCTGATAATGCGATGAAAAATGTATCCACTAAAAATTTGTAATTTAAACCATCCGACACTTTCTCACCCCCTTACACAGTTTTTAATCCTTGTTTCCCTTTGCTAAATACTTTTTCTAATTTCAAGAAAAACTGTTCAATTGCAATTGAAAGCACCCAGTAAATAATCGCTAGTGCGAGAAAGATTTCCAAGGCATGAGCATTATAATTACCAGCTATTATTAGGTTCGCCTTTCCTACAACATCTATTAAGCCGATTGTATAGGCTAAAGATCCCTCTTGAAGAACTGCAAGTAAACTGTTACCGAAGTTTGGCAATGCGACTACAAGTGCTTGTGGGAATACTATTCTTCTATAAGCTTGGGATGGACTTAACCCGACACTTACTGCTGCCTCAAATTGTCCTTTATCAATCGATTCATAAGCTGAGCGCATAACCTCGGACATAGCCGCGGCAAATTGAAGTGTAAAGGTAATGACAACAAATACAGCTGTATGCACATCATTTAGGTTTAGGCCAAAATTATCTCCAATTGCCGGAAGCCCGTAATAAACTAAAAAGAGAAGAACGATTGAAGGTGTACACCTTAATATAGTTGTATAGCCATTAGCTAGTTTCCTCGCAAATTTACTTTTCCCGATTTTTGCTGCCGTCAAGACAAAACCTAGAAGCGTTCCAAAAAGCACGGAAAGACCTGCAACCATAAATGTCATTTTTAAAAAAGGAATTAGTAATGGGATAGACTCCCATATATATGATGCCTCAAAATATTTATCCATGTGCCCACCTCGTTTTTCATTTTCCAGCTTGTAATGATTTTATCAAGAAAAGCGCAAGGCCCCGCTAGACACTGTTCGAGAGCGAAAAACATATACTTTCTAATCTTATTGTTAAAGGCTGTTGAGGATATTACACACTCAACAGCCTTTAGATTTTTCTTCTTATCTCTCTACAGCATCCAAAACTTGAAATAAATCTCTGTCATAAAACACTTTGCTCAATTCATTTGTCTTCTTCTCTTCTTTCAATTGTTTGATTGCTTGATCATATGCAGTTGCAAACTCCTGCTCTTTTTTATTAAATAATGGCCATGTTTTGATAACCGCGAACTCATTATAAACTACGTCTTCTACCAGATTATGATACGGACCATCTTCAGCAGTCACTTGCTTTTCAAAAGGCCCCTCAATGATAACCCCCCCGTCTACGCGCCCTTCGTTCACCCATTGAACGACGTCAACTGTGAAAGCATCACCGGCTTTAAGTTGCACTTTATTGTCCGGATTTTCATTGTTGTATTCATCAATTACAGTGTATTGAGCGTTATTGGCTGCAATCGGCGCTAACGAAAAGCCAGCAGAAGCGAAATCTGATAGGGATTTAATATGTTCATTTTCCTTCTTCAGCACAAGACCAGCACTGCTTAAGCCTATAAATTCCTTCGGAAAGATAAACTTCTCTGTTCTTTCCTCCGTCCAAAATGCATTTTTAACCCCTACCTGATATTTCCCTTGTTCTACTCCCACCAATAAATCATCGCTTGTTGTTCCGATGTACTCGAATTTATACTGTGGCAGTAATTCTTCAACCAATTTCATCACTTCAACGTCATAGCCTGTAGCATTCCCTTTTTCATCTAACCACGACATCGGTTTTGAGGCTTGGTCGTAAGCAACTTTCACTTTTCGGATGTCCGACTCATTTTCTTCAGACGCTTTACTTGAATTACATCCCGCTAATATAACTGTCAATGCTAATCCGACAGTCATTAGTTGTAAAAAACTTTTTTTCCTCATTATACAAACCCCTTTTCCTTTTCACTTCATGCTAGTTAAGCACGAATTGAATTTCCACTTTTCCCGAGTTCAATTGCTGATAATGCTAACTTCTTAATCGTCATATCGTCCATTGGTGGATTGTGTAAACCAGCCCTGACATCCCGATAATACCGCTGCAAAGGATTCGTGCGTTGCAAACTTTTTGCGCCTACGATTCTCATCGCTTTATCGACAATAGTAATAGCTGAATTCGTAATAGTATGCTTGACAACCGCAACCTCATTTGTCAAATAGCCCCTTCGGGATTCGTCGTCATAGGCCTCCGCTACGCTATAAATCAAATGCCTTGCCTGGATTAATTCCAAATCTATTTCTCCTAGTAATTGTTGAACATTCGGCAATTGACTGATTGGTCCGTTTAGACTGTTAGGCGAATAATTATTGGCAAATTGTACGGCGTAGTCACGTGCTGCTTGTGCAATTCCGAGATAACATGCTGGAATGTGAAGAAGCCAGCCACTAAACGGCGCGCCACTTGGCTTTTCAGGTAGTTCAACAAGTTTTGACTCTTCGACTTTGACATTATCGAGAACAAGGTCATGACTACCAGTGCCCCTCATTGAAATAACGTCCCATGTCTGATCAATCCTCAGTCCCTTTAGATCTTTGTGCAATAAAAAGAATCCCACTTGTTGTTGTTCTTCAATCCATGCAGATGTTAAAAAATATGTTAATACTGGAGAAGCAGTTGTAAAGGTCTTTTGGCCCGATAATAGCCATGATCCATCTTGTTGTTTTACCGCCTTTGTTCCAGGACGGCCTCCTCTGGTCGGGCTCCCAGTTTGAGCTTCACTCACAGAACGATTCACTAGGGCTCCGTTCAGAACTTCCTTGGCAAAGAAATCAAGATTTTTATCATTCCATAATTTTTTATCAAAAAGTTCACCTACAACCCCGAGATTCCAACCTATTGACAATGCAGTGTTCCCATCATAACTAGCCAACGTTTCTTGTAGAAGAACCATATCGTAGACTTTTAACCCTTCACCGCCGTACTCATGCGAGAGGGTACTGCTTGTATAACCCATCTGAATTAAGTCGTGAATATTTTCTACTGGAAAAATTGCCTCTTCATCAGTTTGAGTAGATGTATTTTTAAATTTTGTTTCTAACTCGTTTACCTTCTCAAGCCATTTCTTTTGACGTTCTGTTTTTACAAATAGGCTAATCATAAATTCCCCTCCAACTATTCTCTTACTAGAACTTAAGGCTACTTTTCATTAATAAATCATCTTATGCTAAGAAGTCCGATAGGTTTCATCGGGATTTGATTAATAATAAGCAAATATCATAATAATGTCAAGATACTCCTCAATTATAAAATAAAAAAACCGTAAGAACGTCTAATTGAACTCGTTCTTACGGTTTAAAATTACTTCATATTTAAGACGCTGATGTTTTGATTTTTATTCTTTATCCCTATACATCTTCGCATCAGCTATTTTTATCAATTCCTGAAAATCTTGCCCATCATCCGGAAAAATTGCATAACCAACGGAAGCATCTACGGAAGGGAATTCCTTAAACTTTTCATTCGCTAACGCCTGTTGAAGACCCTGTATATAACCTAGTTCGAAATCACTTTTACAATTAGGCACGAGAATCAAGAATTCATCACCACCCCATCTTGCTACGATATCTTTTTTCTTAACGTAATTTTTTAGGATTATGGCAAGATGGATTAGCAATTCATCACCTTTATGATGTCCATATGTATCATTAATTTCTTTAAATTTGTTGAGGTCCATCATGATGACGCCTAACTTGTGATTTTCTCTTCTATACATTTGTGCAATTTTTTGAAACGACTGTTCTACTTTCCGACGATTGTATGTATCTGTCAAAGGATCTTTTTCAGAGTAATATTTTACGTTATCAAATTGTTTTCCACACCACCAAGCAATCGCTAAAAAGATGGTTGTTAAAATAAAAAAGTTTGCCTTAAACGGTAGTTCCAAATACTGATGATAATAAAAATACCGTAGCAAGTTAAATAAGCCTACTATGCCAATTGCAGCTATCCTGCCATTATATTTCATGGAATTCACTCATTTCTATATACTCATAGGTATAATACACTACCGTGGGGTTATTCGCAAAAAAACGATTGCAAAATAACTGCAATCGTTTTTTAGATGTTTATATAATAGAAGAAAAGTTAAAGCTTTTTATTTTTTTGATGCCGTGGCCCAAACGTTTTCAAGCCATGCGTCAAATTCATCGCCTTTGTCTCCCTCATACGTATCATACAAATCGAGCCTCATGTTCTTCAACTTATCTTTGTACTCTTCATACGTGTGACCTGCCGGCAAGCTTTTCTTAATTCTGAAGAATACTTTATTGGCGTCTTTAATTAATTCAAATTTATTTCTTGGCGGTAATTGAACATCTTCGCCAAACTTAATCAGATTACGATGAGCGGCTTCTACTACTTTATAGACCGCATCGTTATTCATTCTATGCAAGAGTACATCGATTGTCCGTTTGTGTTTCCACTGTCCCAATTCTTCGATAGCATCTAAACGTACTCTCCAATTCGACGTCCGGTTCACAGCCTTCCTTAACTCATCATAATTTGGAGGCATTTCATTTTTAATTTCATTAGTCAAGTAATCCAATCTCCTTCTATTTCAATATCCTGTTTAGTTAAGGGAAAATATTAAACCCTTCAATAAGTATTGTACCATTATCTGTTGAACTACATACGTTTTTTCATACGTTCTAGTCTTTAAATTCCGCTTATACAATGTAATCATCTGTTCATATTCCGTTCACCTAGACAGATTATAGTTAGGTTATTAAGAAATAATGGAGGCGTAAAGATGAATATCGCATGGAAAGAAATTAAGAAGAATAAAACGAAGTTTATCATTTTAGGATCAATCATTTTTCTCGTCAGCTTTTTAACATTTATCATTTCTGGGCTTTCTAACGGGTTATCACAAGATAATGCGGCGTTAATTAAAGATTTGCCGGACGGTCAATTTTACATGAATGCTGATGCAAATGAAACCTATAATCTCTCGAGAATAGATGAAAACGTACAAGCAACTGTATTAAATGAACAGAAAGGCGCAGCTGCACTTTCTATTCAAATGGGTTTTGTAAACGATATGGACGACAAGCAACATAGTATAGCTTTTGTCACGTCAACAGATTCAAAACTGTTTGAGTCTGTCGGTAAAGGTGAAATCATTCTAGATCGTTCATTGGAAGATGAAGGAATTAAAGTCGGAGATATAGTAACTAATAATCAGTTCAGTGGTGAATTTAAGGTGAAGGCCTTTGTCGATCAAAAGAAATATAGCCATGCACCTGTCGCTTTTATTAATATGGAAAACTATAAAGAGATTTACCGTGTAAATGAAATGCAATTGATCTTTGTACCGGGTACAGAGAAAGCCCAAGAGGTTACGGGTTTACAATCATTTTCGAATAAAGACTTCCTCAATACGATTCCAAGTTACAGCGCGGAACAGATGTCACTCAATATGATTATTTGGTTCTTGGTCGCCATTAGCGGAATGTTGTTCGCGATATTCTTCTATATGATGAACGTTCAAAAAATCGGACTATATGGCATCTTAAAAGCGCTCGGTGTTAAAACGAGCAGATTATTCGGTATGATGTGGTACCAGATGATTTTCATAACTGTCATCGCACTGGCACTATCTGTTGCTTTAAGTCAGGGCTTTACTATGATTGCACCTAAAGGAATGCCATTCAGTTTAACGATTGAAACCACCGTACAATTATCGGTTATATTCCTAATCATTGGATTTATAGGGGCAACACTGTCGGGTCTGCAAATTAAAAAAGTAGAACCATTGCAAGCTATCCAACAAGGAGAGGTGTAATATGACGATTTTCACAATTGATGAAGTTACAAAAACATTTACGAATGGTGAAGTAAATGAACAAGTATTAAAAGGAATTAATATTTCACTTCGTGAAGGCGAAATAACAGCGTTAGTAGGCGCTTCAGGTTCTGGTAAAAGTACAATTCTTACAATAGCGGCAGGACTTCAACGTGCTACGGGTGGAAAAGTGCTATTTGAAGGACAAAACATGACTGACATGAATCAGGATCAGATCAGAAAAATCAGAGCGAGTGAGTTCGGGTTTGTCTTTCAATCCTCGCACCTAGTCCCTTTTCTGACAGTAGAAGAACAATTATTGCTGATGCTCGACGTTTCTGAAACCAAATTAAAAAAACGAGAACAAAAAATGGAAGTTGAAAAGGTTCTCAAATTGGTGGATATGAATCATCGAAAAGATGCCTACCCTGCTTCTTTATCAGGAGGAGAAAAACAGCGTGTGGCAATAGCCCGCGCGATCATCCACAAACCAAAAATGTTGTTTGCGGATGAACCAACAGCAAGCCTAGATTCGAAAAGATCAAAAGATGTCATGACATTAATCCGGGAGTTGACGAAGACGTTGAACATTACAACGTTGATGGTTACCCATGATGAAGAAATGCTTCCTTATGCAGATCACATCATTACGATGAAAGACGGCCTGGTAGTATAATGAAAAACGCAAACCAAGACTGTATTGGTTTGCGTTTTTTTAAAGATAAGAAAATATAAGTTTTTGAACTTGGAGCAGTGTCTAGCTCCAGCGCCTAGAGGCTCGGGTCATAAGTCGCCTCTACCAAGGCGCTTGCGCTTTTCTTATTGTCTCTAGCTTCCAGCGCCCAGCCCCTCGGATCATAAGCAATCCAGCTATGTGGCAAAGAGCGCCACGTCGCTGGATCGTCTTATGCCTGTCGGGTCTACCAAGGCGCTTGCGCTTTTCTAATTAAGATCCCATTTTTCTGCGTGCACTGCTGACCTTTTTAGCCTGCTGACTCTGCATCTTTTTAGCGGATTGTACTGGATTACCTTTTGCGTTGTTATCGGCAGTTTGATTTTTCTTCGCTTCCAGCTGTTTTTGTATCGCTTCTTTTAAGCTAATCTTCTTTGGCGCGTCTTGTTCGTTCGTTTCATGATTTTCAGTCATATAAATCCCTCCTTTATATCGAATAGTAATTGATAGTTGCTTCTCTCCAGTATACCCGAAACTCGACGATTACTGGGCGTTTTTAATAATTTAATTGAAATGCTTAAACTAGAGTCTTCAATTAAAAATGGAAGAGAAAGCTATTAATTACTCGAAGCCTCTAGACCAACGAACAAATTATAGAATAATCTAGGACTGATAAGATGGTATTAGTCCCTTTTTATATAAGAAGGCAACAATATTTAAGAGTGTAGCAGGAATTTTCTTTGAAAAGAAACGTTTACGATAAAGTTGATGATAGGCCTTTTTCAAATGACTCCATTGCTTACAATCTTTAGTTTGTCTAAAACGAGCAACATCAATGATAATTATCTCATCTTTAGACGTAATAATTATGTTCCGTAAGTGAATATCTGAAGGATTTAATCCCAATTTTGAAGCCAATGACAGTGCATAATCTACCTCTTTTATATGAGCTAATGTAATTTCTCTTCCCTGTGTCATACACTCGAAAAGTGTAAGACCATCAATATAATCCATCACAAAATAATTTAGACCTGATGCATAAGTAGTTGGAAAGTAAGAAACATTTTGAAGCGTCATATAAATAGTAGCCTCTTCTTTTGCAATGTATTCAAATTCAGGGAAAAATACTTTAATTGCTTTTTCAGACGAATTTATTCTAAACACAAATGCACTTCGTCCTGTACCAACAAGCTCTAATGCATCATCGTAGTCAATAAGTTGATTTTTCTTATTAATAATAATTGTATCCGCAAGTTCTCGATAAATAGTCAAAAGTTGACCTCCAATAATTTTTTAGAAACATAAAGAGACGTTATGACCAATTCTTGGTCATAACGTCTCTAAAAAAAAGACCTCACCAAATAATTGGTAAGGTCTCGCAAACAACAAATGTTGCCAATAAAACCGAGGATCAGAATCCTGTATTGACGATTTTACTGTATAGCTACTCCCCTTAACGGAAGTTAAGTATTCATAATGTTAACTTATTATAATGGCTCCTAGCTTCGTAGTCAATATTAGTGATTAGCTTAGTATGAGAAATGAACATATCGAAATAAAAATCATTTGATCAATAATTAGTTATATCGCGTTCAATTTTAGCTTCTCTAATTCAACTTCAATTTGAGATAAATCAATTCTTTCAAATAGAGGACTAACTTGAAAGGTTTGATAGGCTTTTTGTTCTATAGGTTGCCAAGTATACGGAGCTAAGTTCAACATCTCTTTTACTTTCTCGCTTGAAAAAGGAAGAAACGGCGATAATAACTGGGCACAATTTGCAATTATATGCACACATGTAAATAAGATTTTCTTACACTCGTCTATGTTCTCATGAATTATCTTCCAAGGTTGTTTTGCATCAAAGTATTTATTTCCAAAACGTATGGTTTCAAAGATTGTTTCAATCGCTTGTTTAAAATGGCCTTGTTCGACCAAAAGACCAATCTCGCCATATTTAGATTGGATTAGTTCTGCGATATCCGCATCTATTTCCCCAGAAACAGTACCATCAAATGACTTATCAATAAACTTCAATGTCCGATTAACAAGGTTGCCATAAGCACCAAGAAGTTCCGTATTATGACTGAAAATGAACTCACGCCACGAAAAGTCAGCGTCTCTGGCTTCAGGTGCATTTGCGGTTAAAAAGTATCGAATAGAATCAGGATGATAGCTTTCCAAAATGGAGGGAATCCACACAGCCCAGTTTTTACTCGTCGAAATTTTCTTCTTTTCTAAAGTTAAGTACTCATTTGAAATGATATGTGTTGGAAGTGTATCCTTTCCAATTCCCGATAAAATAGATGGCCAAATAATGGAGTGGAATGGAATATTGTCTTTCCCATGTACATAGTAAGATACTGTCTCTTCATTCCAAAAAGCTTCATCACTTTGTTTAGTCTCATTCGCCCATTGTTGACTGGCCGAATTATAACCTGAAACTGCTTCAATCCAAACATAAATCTTTTTATCCTCATAGCCATGCACGGGTACACTAACTCCATTTGCTAAATCTCTGGAAACTGCACGGTCATGTAAACCTTCTGTTAAATATCTCTCTGTTAAATGAATGGCATTTTCTCTCCACGTTTTGTTAGCACGAACTTTTCTAACCTTCTCTTCTAGCTCTTGTTGAAATGAACTTAATGAGAAATAGAAGTGTTCGGTTGCTCTTGTAGTTGGTGCATTCCCACAGATTTTACACTTCCGATCAATTAAATCAAGAGGATCGAGAATGGTTGAACAATTATCACATTGATCCCCACGAGATGGATGCCCACAGTTTGGACAAATCCCTTCCACATACCGGTCGGGCAAAAATTGTTGATCGAACTCACAATAAGTCTGCTCAATCTCTTTTTTATAAATATACCCATTGTCAAGCAGCTGCAAGAAAATTTGTTGCACCACTTCATGATGTTGTTGACTATCTGTTCTGGAATAAAAATCGTAACTAAACCCAAGTTTCGCAAAGCTTTCTATAAATTCTTGATGATAACGATCCGCGATTGCTTGGATTGCTACCCCTTCTTGATTTGCCCTGATAGATATCGGTGTGCCATTACAATCACTGCCTGACACATATAAAACGGATTCACCTTTTAATCGATAATACCTCGCTAAAATATCTCCTGGTAACAATGCTGCAATGTGCCCCAAATGCAATGATCCATTCGCGTATGGCCATGCCCCTCCAATAAAGATGTTCAACAGAATTCCTCCTTTTTGGGGCATACAAAAACCCCGCCACTTATCATATCGATAAGGACGAGGTTGATAATTCACTCGTGGTACCACCTTAATTCACAAATAGCTCACGCCACTTGTCTTAGTAAGTACGTAGCTGCAAATCATGCTAGTATACTTTGACATTTGTAACAAGTGCCAAATCTTGTTGCAGCCTACTCATCCATAGATTTTCAGTGCAAAGCTCAGAGATCATGTTCATCAGACTAGTTTGCTTCATTTCCACCAACAGAAGCTCTCTATATAACATCGTCTCATTACTTTTCCTCTTCATCGCCGTTTAATATAAGGTTAGAATTGATTATAGAGAATTACGAAAACAAATGCAAATATATTTTAAATTAATCTACTCTTTTACTTAGCAAGGTCGATGTGCCTAACTCCGGAAAGGCAACAGTTACCTGTGCAAAGATTATAAGACCTATAATCTTTATCTAAACGGACTTTTATAATCGAGGGTAGCACCACGCCATCCAATCTGCATTGGGGGGTGATTTTAACCGGAGCCAGCTACCAATTTTTTATTTTGCTTTAATTGTCATAAAATCAGACGGAGCTAATTCTTCAGACTCAATTACAATTGCGATTAGACCAGTGTCTGTCGTAGTTTCATGTCCTTCACCTTTTTCCCAATAGATTGCATCGCCTACTGTTATATTTACTTTTAAATTATCATCCCCTCGAACCCAACCTCCTCCATTTACTATAAGTATTAATTGTGGAACAACGGCTTGATGAAAGCCAACAATTCCGTTAGCCTCCAAATGCATACAACCAATTTGCGTAGTTTTTTCTGTTTTTAAAAGTCGGGACATAATGAAATTCGAGTTAAAGTGAGCTACTTTTTTACCTTCCTCTTTGTCGAACCTATATAGTTTCATCTAATATCCTCCCCAGTTTTCCTTATGCCTTCTAAAGGATAATAATTGACTACCTAAGTCACAAAGAAAAATGAGTTGCCAAAACAACTCATTTTTCTCCTTTCACTATTGAACGTTTGAATGTGAGTAACTATTTCTATTTTGCATTTAACTCGTAACTACGAATATACCGCCGCAATGCGATACCGGATGAAATTCACATTTACAAATGTTTTTTAGCAAAGCGTTTATTTCTTCATAGACAAAATAAAATTCATCTTCATCCCAATACCCAATGCTTTTATTTCTACAAACTTCAAGTTCCCCGCGCGTTTTGAATGCAATATCTCCAATAAATATTTTTCCATCTACAGAAAGTAGAGGAAGCAAACTCTTTATAAATGTTACTTTCTCTTTATCCGCCAAATGATGCAACGCATATGTGCTTACAATAGAGTCATATTTATTAAGTTTATAAGAATCTGGTAAGCCATTAGAAATATCCCACTTTATTAAATTTGCAAATGGCATTTTAGATTGGGCTATTGCAATCATACGTTTAGAAAAATCTAAACCATCTATATAATGGCCATTTTCATAGAGTTTACTCGTTAAAACAGCTGTACCAAACCCTATATCTAAAACTCTTGATTGTTTCTTCTGCATGGCTTCATTAAAAATGATATTTAATACTTTTTTGTATCCAACAAACGGATACAAATTATTATCTTCACTTATTTGTACTGTTTGATCGTAGTCATTAGCCCATAAATTAAATCCTTGTTCATTAAGCATTGAATGTTCCCCCTATAATTCGGACAAGCTGACGAGCATTCCTTATTCATTTAAAAATTAATCCTTTTAAACAAATTGATTTACTCGATTAGCTGCCGATCATTTCCCTTAAAACAGTGCGATAATAGATAATAGTAGTTTTTTTCATCATAAACTCCACCTTTCATAGATATATAGATATTATCATAATATTATGTATTTTGAAACCGCAGATTATTGACACGATTCCGTTTAAAGTCTTTTGAAAACCTACTTAGCCTTATTCATCATTTGATTATTCCCAGTACAGTCTATGTATTGCACACTTTCAATTTCACCTGTTAATGAATAATAAAATACAAGTTGCTCATTAATCATCTCGGTTATAAAAGTTGCTTTGGTGGAGTCGTGGCTAACTGGCAGAAGTTTGAATTTATAAACCGCTCCGTACATTTTAGAGACAGTTAAATAAAGCTCTTCTTTTTCAACAGATATATCTAGACATTTGTCTTTCTCATTTTCAAATGGATACTTACCTACTATAGGAACTACCTTTTTGAATGGGATTGGCACAGCAGGACATGGTAAAGATGACTGTTCCTCAAAAATGGTTTTCGCAATTTCCCGACTTAAATGTTCTACAGGCGTAACATTCATATTGCTTAAAAAGATAATGGTAACTTGATCATCAACAAATCTGAGAAAATCGCTACAAAAACCGCTAATATCTCCAGAATGATGTACACATTTTTTACCACCTATTTCAGATATCATCCAACCACATGCATATGAACTGAAATTTGGAGTAAACATTTTTTCTGTAAGTTCCTTGTTGAGTATTTTGAACAATTTCAATGCCTTATCCCAAATAAATAGATCCTCTGTTGTAGAATATACACCATAGGAGCCTAATGGAAATGACAAGTCCGCATATGCTGGATGAATCGGCTCTTCCCAGAAGGAATAACCAGAGGCCAACCTCGGAACGACCTTTATGCCATCATCACAGCCAGTATTATACATACCCAAAGGATTGCATATTTCTTCCTGAATATACTCTCCATAAGACATGCCTGAAACCGTTTCGATAATAGAAGTTAGCAACGCATAGCCTGAGTTTGAGTAACCAAAACGGCTTCCAGGTTCGAAATCCAATTCCCGTTCTTTAAATGTGTCAATAAGCTCATTTAAAGTCAAAGGAAGTCTCATTGAACTGAACCAAAAATCAGCAAAACTTGTATAATTGGGAATGCCCGAGCTATTCGTTAGGCAATGAAGAATCGTTATTCGCTCTCCATTTGGATAATCATGAAGATACTTGCCAACATAATCGTTTATGTTCAATTTTTTCTTTTCATGTAATTGAAGTATGCCCATGGCTGTAAAAGCCTTAGTGAGTGAGCCGATACGAAATTTAGTTGTAGGCATATTTGGCACGTTATGTTCCCGATTCGCCATGCCAAAGCCTTTATTTAAAAGAATATTTTCATTAGAAGCAATTAATATGGAACCATTCAAATAACTATTTCGATCGTATGATTCAATCCATTTATTTATTCTATTTTCTATGTCCATCAAGGTTTTCCCCTCACTTCGCTAAAGATTGACATGTTTCAATCATTTCTTGTTGATCCAACCTCTGCCAATTTGCTCTTAAATAAATTATCATCATGGATGTTGAATTTAAGATGC
>DYWT01000184.1 GCA_020742515.1 Sporosarcina psychrophila | reverse complement strand
ATTTCTGCATCCGAGATAATCGGAAATCGGAATGAAGTACTGTTCTTTGTTTCCATCCTTTTTAATGTCTCATCAATTTCAATCTCTCTTTTTTCATAATCCACATTTTCTATATTCTCATCTTCATCCGGTCCAAATAACCGGTTTGCAATCGTTTTAAACCAACTCAAGACTATCACTCTTTCCATGTCAATCACTCTATTTTAACAGTACTGACACGACTAAATCAAATCAATCTACTAAATGAGAAAAACGTACCATATCGGTACGTTTTTTCACACTTACTTATTGAATATTTTGCCAACGACAGCATTGTCATCTAATACTAAAATCCCTTTTTCTTCAGGTGCGTCGGCCAATCCAAGTTCTTTAGCGGAGCAAATCATTCCAGCCGATGCTACACCGCGCAGTTCCGCATCACGTATGACCATTCCTGATGGCATAACAGCTCCGACTTTTGCAATAACAACTTTCTGTCCTTCATCTACGTTCGGTGCGCCGCAGACAATTTGGACTGTTTCATTGCCAACATCAACCGAACAGACACTTAATTTATCCGCATTCGGATGCTTTTCTTTTTTCAAAACATGGCCAACGACGAATTTAGGCGTAAAGTCAACATCGAGTTTAAAGTCAACATCGTTCTTTAGAAGTGCACCCTGAAGTTGACTGACCATTCCCTCAGTTAACTCGACTTCCCCCGCGGCTTCGACTTTCATGTAAGCTGATGCTTTAAATAAGTTAATAGCAGCCAATTCCCCAGTCGCTTCGTCATGGATCAATGTTACATCCCCTTGCGATCTCGTTGTAATGGCTTCTGGTCGTGTAAGCGCGATTTGAACAAGCAATACGTCCCCGACACCATTTAAGTTATAGAATACGTTCATTTTTTCTTTCCTTCCCTTCTTGCCAAACGATTTTTAGCCATGATGAAAATCGGTTCAAGTTTCCCATCTTCGTAGATGAATGAAAGCGACGTAACCGGAACAGCGCCCGTTGTAAAGAAATGCATAGCCATTTGCGCAAGTACATCGTAGCCTGTATCGTTTCGGATATCGCCGATAATAAGCACATCTTGGTGCGGAACTGAGACAGTCATATGTCCCTCAATTTTCTCTTCCATCTCTTTCAGGAATGCGCTATTTAATATTCTACTCGCATCATAGCCGTCATTGTTGTTAACAAAGTAATAGATGTTATCCGAAACTTCATCCTTTTTCATTACTGTCGGCAGCGCCCTGACCCGGAAAAGCGCAGATTCCATTATTTCCGTTTCAGATAATCCGATAGACTCTAACATGCTTTCATCGATTAAACGATAAGTCGTTCCAAGGTCCAGTGCATAATAGATACGTGTTTCAGCTGTATGATCTTTCATTAGGAAACGCTGTCCTACCGCAGATTTTTGCGGAAAGGATGATGATCTGATAACGGGGTAAATAACATTACCCTCAGAGAAACCCATTGATTGCTCTTTTTCCATTGCTTTAAATGTTTCACTGATTGTATAAACGATTTCTTTTATTGCTGCATCTTTTTTCTGTTCATATTTCACCAGAATTTCCGGTAAAGAAATATCCATCCCTTTTTTTAAAACTGAATGTTCAAGACGGACCTTATCCGTTTTCCGGTCAAACCTCCACTTGAAATGTTCAGATGGAAGATGCTCTTTTAAAATTTCAACAAGCTGTGCAGAATTCATCTACTAATTTCCTCCATTCTAAAAAAGCGCAAGTCGCCGTTTTACCGGAATGCCCTCTACAATTATCGCTCTCTTACGGTAGCAGTTGTGTAAGTGAGCGTCTGGCGCCAAGATAGTATTCCATGTCAATTACATTTTCTAGTCTATCTTTTTTCAAAAAAAGAAATTGACCTAATCCTGCTTAACAGAACGAACGATTTCCATCATTCTTGCTAGATTTTCTTCAATCTTTTTCTTTTTTGTCAATGTCGTCATTTTGGTTCCGCCAACGCTCGTAATAAGCTCGACATCATCGCCGCTTTTCACTACAGCCGCAAAGCCGAATGTATCCTCATCAGTGAATGTTGCTTGTTCGACAATTTCTTTACTTTGATCCGCCAGAAGTAAATCATAAAATAGTTTACTGTCACTCTTTTCATTTGGATTAATAAAAAGAATGAATGTTTCATCGTTCTTCATAAAGACGATATTTTGCGCATCTGAATTATCATTCATCGTAAATCCGGCAGGCTTGTATAGTTTAATGCCATCAATTTCTTCCGTACGATTTTTATCATTCGAATGAAATGCTTCTCTCGCTGTCTCGACACCTGAAGTTGCTCTCTCGTCGAGCGATTTCCCGCATCCTGCAAGCGCTAACACGGATACCGCCAATAGGAATATGAATTTCCATTTTCGGAACATTCGGCTTCCTCCATTCATTAAATTAAGCTCCATTAATCATTTTAATATTGTTGAAGTACAGTTGCAACCTAAAGACGTTGCAACCTGTTTTCCTCTCAGACCTTGTAACTTAATGACGTAACAAATCACCTCCACTTATTAACAATTCAAATGATATTTATATTGACCTATTAGAAGCTGTAAAACGTGTACAAACAGCTCATCACGCTTTACCGCGTTCGCTGTCAGCATTCCGATGGCGCCTTCTTTATTCCGGATTCCGCTGGTTTTGAAATAATTATCGACTACCGGTCCCAATTCTTTCCCAGCCGTCAACTCATCCGCAATTTCTTTCGGTAACGGAATTTGTGCACCGCCAGCCGTAAATCTTGTTCCGTCAGGAAGTGCCAATGCTCCCCAGTTGCAAAGATACATCTGCTCTTCAAGAATCCTGACACCGCCTTCCAGTCCAATTCCGACTACACCCGTTTTTGTTCCTGCTGCACGCAATGCACGGTTGATAGCACCTAATCTGGTTTCATCATCACCGAATGGCTGGTCTGAAACACCTGATCCCACTTCGGCTTCAACAAGATTTGCCAACGGGAAATGAATTGCAAGAACTTCCTTTGCCGCTTTCACTTTTGCAGGATTTGTAGATCCAATCATAAATTCCATGCATGTTCCCCTCCATATATTCAAATAGAAAACCGTCCTTTGCTCCAATTAAGAGCACAAGGACGGGGTTCAAATCATACGTTACTTTTAATTGTTTCTACCGTCGTCTTATCACATGCTTGGACGAGTTTCACGAGAAGCTCCTTCGCTGCTGCGTAGTCGTCCGTATGGATGATCGACCCCGACGTATGGATATACCGCGAACAAATACCAATAACTGCACTTGGAATGCCTTCATTCGACATATGGACCCGTCCGGCATCCGTCCCGCCTTGTGAAATGAAGTATTGGTAGGGAATATTATGAGTTTCAGCCATATCAAGAATAAATTCACGCATGCCGCGGTGAGTGATCATCGAACGGTCAAAAATCCGAAGTAATGTCCCTTTTCCAAGTTGACCAAATTCATTTTTGTCCCCCGTGGCATCATTTGCGGGACTTGCATCGAGTGCAAAGAATAAATCCGGATCAATCATTGTTGCGGCTGCCGCAGCCCCGCGAAGTCCAACTTCTTCAAGAACATTAGCACCGGAGTACAAATTATTCGGCAGTTTTTCACCGTGCAATTCTTTTAAGAGCTCGATTGCGAGCCCACACCCATAGCGATTATCCCAAGCTTTAGCAAGTATTTTCTTATCATTCGCCATTGGAGTGAACGGGCTAACTGGAACGATTTGCTGCCCCGGACGAATACCGATTTTCTTAGCATCGCCCAAATTGTCAGCACCGATATCAATTAGCATGTTTTTTATATCCATCGGTTTATTGCGCACTTCATCGCTTAACAGATGTGGCGGAATCGAACCGATGACACCAATAACCGGACCGCTGTCCGTAATAATTTCAACGCGTTGTGCTAACAGTACTTGGCTCCACCAACCGCCAAGCGGCTGAAAACGAATCATTCCGTTTTCTGTAATTTGGCTAACCATAAATCCAACTTCATCCATATGACCCGCAACCATTATACGCGGTCCATCTTCAGGCCCTTTTCTAACACCGAAAATACCACCCAGGTTATCTTGGATCAATTCGTCAGCATACTTCCCAAGCTCATTCCGCATATAATTACGCACCGCGTGTTCATTGCCAGGCGCGCCCGGAAGTTCCGTTAATGTTCTGAACATTTCAATTGTATCCTTATGCATAGAGTATTGCCTCCCACTTCTTATGTATGTTGTCTACATTAAATAGTGTAGTCGATTATTCAGAAACTTTCCATGTTTAATTCGGAAAACGAATTACTATTTTCAATAGACTAGCTCTGCAATGAATCATAGTAGTGTGGTACACTGGTTTAAATAACCATGTAGGGGGTAAAACGAGTATGAAATTGAAGGATTTCCTAGCAGGCGTGTTAACAGGTATTGCGGCCGGAATCGTTGTCAGCGAAACGATCGATCGTGTTAATCAGAATGTTTCAGCAGACTCTGTTTTAAACACCATTAAAAATGCTTTTAAAAATGAAGGTCCGATAGATGGTTCATGGATCGTCATGAAAACTGAGCCATACACGAACAATGTTATTACAATGGATGTGTACCGCGGCGGAATATCACGCATTAGAGAAGGCGAACTGGAACAATTCGAATTTGCAGCGGATGCAAAAACAGGTACAGTCGTCGAATTAAAAAAAATGTAAATTAAAACCGCCACACTGCCGAATTCTATCGGTAGTATAGCGGTTTTTTAATTGCGTTAGAAACTATAAAGTTCGAAATCATTGGATAATCAGTGCATAGAACGACTCAACATTAAAACTCCAGCGCCTGTCCTTAATGAGAAACCTTGACGGCTTCGATGATTTCCTTTCCACTTGCATCCCATTTTATTAGTCTATAATAGGCATCATGATAAAAAATAAATTTATATCCACCAGCAAGTGCTTCTTGCATCAATTTCTCTTTCGCAAAAATTGACGTCATCGGATAATCATCAAAAGCTAGCACCCATAACGGATTACTATGCGCCTGCGTTGGCATAATATCAGCCATATGGAGAATCGTCTCGCCATTCTGTGTCAATTTGATAATACTATGCCCATCGCTATGACCGCCTGTGTGAATCATTTCGATTCCTGGCAGGATAGTAATGCTTTCCTCGAATGTCTTCACCTGTTGCTGGACAGGCTCCCAGTTCTCCTTTAAATATGTATTTCTGGAACGGATATTCGGATTACGCATTTCATCCCATTCAGTTTGAGAAACGTAAATATCCGCATTCGGGAATATAGAAACAAGATTCCCATCACGCCATTCCGTCAAACCCGCCGCATGGTCATTATGCAAATGCGTCATAAGTATAGTATCAATGTCTCCTGGTGACAGACCAAGCTCAACAAGATTTTCCTCGACTTTTGCCTCTTCCGTTATCCCCAAATTCTTTTTCATTTTCTCTGAAAGTTTCCCTTTGCCATGCCCTGTGTCAATTAATATATTTTTTCCTTCATAACGAATTAAAATCGGATCGTTTCTCATTTTAATGCGATTTTGTTCATCCGCTTCATAGCGCCTTGACCAAAGCGCTTTTGGAACCACCCCAAACATTGTTCCGCCGTCCAGATAGTTCCCACTTCCATCCAGCCACGTCAACGTCATATTGTGAAAAGTATATGTATCCACAGAAACATCCTCCCTTTCCCTTACCTACATGAAATTATAGCTTATTAAATTGAGCTTCAAGCCTATATATCGGGTGCCCTTTTGCCGAAAATTTCTCTTCATATTCTGTCATGATATTATCTTCAGGCATTTCCGCATGCAAATCGAGCGATACAGAGCGAAGAATCATGCCATACTCTGACATCGAAACGAGTGAGTATTCAAACAGCAAACGGTTATCCGTTTTAAAATGGATTTCTCCGCCCGGCGTAAGTACTTCCTCATAAAGCTTTAAAAACGTTTTATGTGTTAATCTTCGTTTGGCATTTCTTGTTTTAGGCCAAGGATCGGAGAAGTTCAAATAGACTCGATCAATTTCCCCTTTGTGGAAGATAGTTGCGAGATCCATTCCATTTGCACGGAATAATCGTAGATTTGACGGTTTGTCAGCTTCAATCGCTTTTTCAAGCGCCGATACAATAACATTATCAAAATGCTCGATACCTATATAATTAACATCCGGATTAGCAATTGCCATGCCGATTATAAATTGCCCCATCCCTGATCCCACTTCAATATGGATTGGATTCTCATTACCAAACAGGTTTTGCCAGCCATTCATCATTTTTTCTGGTTCTGCTAAAAGGACATCAGGGTGTTCTGCCATGTAATCCCTTGCCCAAGGTTTATTGCGGAGTCGCATTGTATACACTCTTTTCTATTTCAATTTATGATTTATGCCTAAAAAGGTTAAAACAGGATATTTCGGTATACTAGATAGGAGCCTAGTTAATGATTCAATTCAATACCGCTATGGCCCTAAGTTTATAAACCGGATTCAATACTTCAACTTATCTAATCAATTTATAGGTTATTTCTCTTCTTCTGTATAATTTTCTTCGCCAAACAATCTGCTAATTGACGTCGTTTGTCCCAAGTCAAGTATTGCCTGTCCTGCTTTGAATTGCGTAGATTTCATCGGTACAGACATTTTCTTAAGTGAAGAAAACCAGTTGTCATATGCCCGTCTATCGATTATATCCACATCGAATGCTGAACCTGGATGATCGATATACCCGTTGCGTGAGATTAAATATTTACGTACTGGAAAATCGATTTCTTGCGCTTTAAATATACCTGAAATAATTTTTTCAGTTCTATTAAGTGCAATAAGCGGGCTGAGAAGTTTCGTTTCTTTTTCTCCCAGTTTTTTTAACCAGAATCGGTCTCCGCTTCCGCTGAATGCAGCAACATCCTGTTGCTCCAGCACTGTAATACACATGCATTCAACAGGTGTCAAAATGATAATGTCCAACTCAACAGGCGCTTTCTTCAGCAACAAAATCGGATAATAAAACAACAGATAATTATCTGGAAGTTGCTGGGCGAAGCTTCGTAAAAGTGTATCACGCAAAAAACGTGAATCGACCCTTGACTTGTCCATTATTGTCGAGCTTGCCCACTTGATTTGAAAATGAAAAAGCTGATCCAAATAAACTTTTCTTAATTGTTCAAGAGTCGAAGGATTATGAATTACGTTTAGACTAAAGCCAAAATCGTCTTCTTCACTAATTTTTTCTTCTTTGCAGTTGCTATGATTCTGCTCTGCCTCAACATCTTTACGTTGGCCGAAGACCCGGAGCAGAGGAGAAAACCACTTACTCTCCTCCGGTTCTTCTACCTCCTCCATCTCTCGTCGCCATTCTGATAAATCCGCTCCACTTTCCCATTGAGTTTTCATACGTTCCCACTGATACCTTTTTAGACGGATATACTGCGATGGATAACGCGTAAGATCTTGTTCATAACGGGATACATAGTCGAGCAGCTTAACAAGTTGCGCCATGTCCATTCACTCCGATCACATACTGTACACTATTACTCACCCGCTATGAAAGACGGGATTTGTAAGTTAAATGCTTTTTGTATCTTTTTCGTTACTGAACCTGGCACTCCTGTACCTAAAGAACGTCCATCGATTGAAATAACTGGCGTCACTTCAGATGTTGTTGATGTTAAGAAAAATTCATCCATTTCAAATGCTTCTTCAAGTGTAAAAGATTTCTCTATAAGTGGGATACCCTGTTCACTACATAGTCCAAGTATGACTTGACGCGTAATTCCATTCAATATGAGATTGGTCACAGGATGGGTATAGACTGTTCCATCTTTTACCCCAAACATATTCGAAGCGGAGCCTTCTGTGACAATCCCGTCACGATGAAGTAGCGCTTCAATACAACCTGCTTCCTGTGCTTCCTGCTTGGCAAGAACATTGCCGAGTAAATTTAAACTTTTAATATCACAACGCAGCCAACGCACATCTTCCACTGACTTGACCGCGACTCCTTTTTCCATGCCTGCAATAGGTCTTGGGTTGTTGATTGCATATGCAGTAACAACTGGCGATACTGCCGGATTAGGGAATTGATGAAGCCTCGGAGCAGATCCGCGTGTCACTTGAATATAAACATGCCCGATCAGTATATTATTTGTCGCCACTAATTCACGGGCAATCTCCATTAATTGCACTTCAGCATACGGAATTGACATTTTTATCTTCGCTGCGCTTTGAAATAAACGATTAATATGTTCTTCCGCAGTATACAATTCTCCATCATATACTTTAATTACTTCATACACACCATCACCGAAATAATAACCCCGGTCATCAATGGATATGTTCAATCCATCACGTTCTGTGAACCGTCCGTCAACAAAATACACTGTCATCCTTATTCCCCTTCCGTTTTTTCAGATACGAGTCGGCTAATTGCGTCTGCGTAAATTCCAGTCGCCTTCACTAAGTCATCTATATAAACATATTCATCGGCCTGATGAGCTACATCTTCCCTGCCAGGAAACAGCATACCAAAAGCAACTCCTTTTTCAAGAACACGTGCGTACGTACCACCGCCAATCGCCAATAGATCTGCATGTTCTCCCGTATGATCAGTATACACTTCTTGCAATGTTCTGATGAGAGAGTCACTTGCATCCACATGATGAGGTGCAGAGTTCGATCCGATATCGATTGAAAAAGGTGTTTCAATTAACCGTTCCATGCATGTCGTCATTTTCTCTTCGAACGGATAGCTGACTGAGTAACGCAAGCTGACGTTAATTTCTCCTCCACTTTCAGGATTGTATGTCACGATACCCGCATTCAGCGTTGTATCGCCTGACATTTCATCATTAAACGCTAAACCTAGGAAAAGTCCTCGTGACTCATTAGCAAACGCTTCAAACATGAATTGTGTAAAGTCTTTTGATGGACCTTCTTTCAAGATCCGGTTCAAATAAGAAGCCAGAAGTACAGCTGCATTGACACCATTATCCGGTTCCATCGCGTGCGCTGATTTTCCATTCAAGCTGATGATGGTATTGCTACCTTCAATGGAAACTCCTCCTGTTACGTCATGAATATTCAAAAATGTAACGAACTGTTCGTTATCGAATTCTACGTCCCCTGACAGATGTGCCTCTGCATAATCGGGTACCATATTTGTGCGATTTCCCGACTTGAACAGCAAAAGTTGTCCGTCTGCAGTTACTGCTTTTTGCGTAAATAAAATAGAGGCAATTCCTTTTTCAGCGTTAATTATCGGGAAGTCGGCATCTGGAGCAAAACCGATAGTCGGCATTTCCTCTTTTTCAAAATAGCGATTTACACAGCGAAAGCCACTTTCCTCGTCTGTTCCAATAATGAGTCGTATACGTTTATTCAATACGATACCAGAATCACGCACTATTTTCATGGCATGCCATGCCGCTATAGTCGGCCCTTTATCATCGATAGCACCACGTCCAAACAACTTGCCGTCCTCAACAGTACCGCCAAACGGCTCATGGACCCAATTACTCCCCGCTGGTACAACATCGACGTGACAGAGAATTCCGATGAGTTCCTCTCCTTCTCCCATCTCAATATGTCCCGCCATATTATCAATATTTTTCACGAGCATTCCCGCTTTTCGGCCTTCTTCCAACAGCCAGTCAAGCGCGCGCTTTGGTTCTGGTCCAAATGGCAGATCATCGGTTACAGCGCTTTCGTCGAGTACAGATGGAATAGCAATTAAATTTTGCAGATCTTCTATTAGGT
>DYWT01000183.1 GCA_020742515.1 Sporosarcina psychrophila | reverse complement strand
TCATTAAACCTTATAATGACCAGTCGAAAATGAACAGTCCAGACGTCGCCGAAAAGCCTGCTGACAGTAAGCTACAACCAGCAAATCCAAAAACCGAAGCCTTTCTTTCTAAAGCTATAAGTTCTAAAGTTCTTAAAAGAACGTCTCCTGCGGAAGAATTTCCTACAACACTTTTCAGTAAAATGAAGTCTTTTCTTTCTTCAACAATCGGGGAAAGTAAATTGGCACGCAATTTCTACGGCGTCTATCGCCACCAATCCCTACAAATGCTAAAATTCAGCATTCATGCGGATAAAGGCGAACTATTTGAAGCACTAGCACTCCAGGCACTGCGTATTTCTGTGCAGGCAACCAAACTAAAAAGTATCCAGAATCTTCCTGGCTATTTTTCAGGTGTCTTGCGCGAACTCATCGACAAGGCGTTATTCAGCGAGGCATTTATGGATTACGATGTAACAGTTGAGGAGTTTTTCTATCGACAAAAGGAAGTGTATCCAACAGACTGATCGACAGCTCTAAATAATCTATTTGCATTGCAAATTTGGGTGTTTGGTAAGGTTTAGTTTAGATGGTAACAAGAGGTGTGGAAACTCCCTCGTTTGTTGGACATCTCCGACTTTTCGTTGGACACTCTGGAGATTTTGTTGGAAGATTTTCATAGTTTGTTGGACACTTTAGGAATTTGGTTGGAAACTCCCCTGTTTGGGTGTTTTTATATGGTGACATACGAGTCAATGAATATGCTGTTGCAATTAGGTATATTCAATGCTATGGCATTAAAAACAATTGTAGCTGTCGTGGTCGCAATCGTATCACCAATAGAAAGAAGTAACCGCCCATTACCTTTAGCCAGGATACAAGTGAGGGTTACTCTTTTTGTTACATATGGGCAGCCACTTTTCAAGGGGTATGTGACTGCTACTCATTGACGACTAGATATTCACGTATTCACCTATTCCTAATCTCATAAGTATGCAGTTTTAGTGTATTATCAGAAATAGTTCCATACGTAGGTACATGAAAATTCAAATAATCCCTTGGAATCTTAAAATCAGTTCTGCAATTAATGCCGATCCGATAAATGTTCCGAGCATAACGAGACACGCAACCACGATCGTTTTCCATCCCAGTTTCACAAAATCCGTCCACGAGCGTCCTATCGCGATACCGGCATACGCTAAAATCGGTGTCGCCAAAGCCAGCAGTTGCACTTCAGTCGTCCACTCGACTACTTTAGCGGATCCTGGAAACCACGGCATTGACACGATAACCCCGATAATGGAGATATACGCGATACTCGGAAAGTTGAGGGGGATCAAATCTCTTAGGATAAATCCAGCTAAACAGATCAGTATCAGGACAATCATACCGGGAACGGCTGCGAGTGGCAAAATGTCATACCCCGCCCAGTTTCCGATTAATGCAGTGATGCCAAAGATCCCTAGTAACAGGACCCATTCTTGAATGTTTTTCAGCATCAGTATCCCTCCCTATTTCGAGTCATTCGCGCGTAGATTTTTTCAGTCAATGGAAGCCCGATAAAAATACTGACCCATAAACCCGTGGTAAGGGAAAGCAAGTTACTGGCCCCTGAAAAGGCGATGATCTGTGATTCGAGTTCTGGGAATGCGGCAACCAACGAACCACTCGCAGCGGCCATCATACTTCCGCTTCCGACCCCTGACGCCATCGCAAAGGACAGCGGGCTTAACGGTGTTAACGTTGCCAACAACCCTGAAATCAAGCCAAGGAAAACCGCTCCAAACACCGTACCAAAGATGTACATTGCCATGACTCCGCGTCCTTCAGGAGAGTTGATGCCGAATTTGTCCATAATCAGTCCTACGTTCGGCTCGCGGCCAATCGAGTGTGTCATCCCGACCGCTTCACGCTTCATGCCAAGCCAAATCGCAACTGGTAATGCGATTAAAATGGTTCCTAAGTTCCCGAGTTCTTGTAAGAGCAGGGCAGGTCCCGCGGCAATGACTTCAGGCAAAGATGGTCCAATGATGACACCAATTTTCGCCAACAATAACGAAACCCCTAGGACAATAATCGGTTCAGCATTTTTAGATTGTTTCTCTTTAACGGCAGGTGTGAAATATAACCCCAAACCAATAATGAGTGCATACAACATTGGTAGTAAAAGAATAACGCCTGGTCCCACGGGTATTGTAAACGTTCCAATGAGCTCAGTGACAATAACAATTCCCAATACTATTGCGTGCAAGCGCCAATCTTTCCAAACCCCTGCAATTGAATTCTCTTTCCCATCCATACAAATCCCCCCTTTTTTAACATTCCCCTCTTTCACCTAGTCAGGTTCTTACTTGATGCGTTAGTAATTCCGCAACAGCGGTTGAATCTCGCTGGTCAGCACCTAGATAACTAGCAACCGTAAATAATTGAAGCGCCTCGGCACTTATCGATGTAGGTACCCCTTCGTCCTCTGCCAAATTCCGATAGAGATGTAGATCTTTCAACATATTCGCTAATGAAAACTTCACATCGTCAAACGTACCGTGAATTATATTCGGGCCGAACACGTCCATCACTTTCGTTTGCCCAGACCCTTTTTGGAAAAGCTCCGCCAACTTCTCTTTGGAAATCCCCGCTTTTTCTCCCGTCAGTAACGCTTCACCTAAGAGGGAAATGATGCCTCCCACGACCATATTGTTACACAGCTTCACAATTTGCCCGGCTCCGCTTTCCCCGATGTATTCGATGTACTTGCCCATCGTCTGAAGCACAGAAGAAATCTCCGGAAACTTCTCCTTTGATCCTCCCACCATAATTGTTAGCGTTCCCGATCGTGCTCCGTCCGGTCCACCACTCACAGGACAGTCAAAATACTCAACACCTGATTTTCGTGCAGTTTCCGCTAACCTCCTTGTCCTCGCTACATCATTTGTACTCATATCCAGCACAACACTACCACGATTCAGATTATCTAATACCCCCTCTTCCATATGCAATAGCACATGTTCTACTAAGGTAGTGGACGGCAGTGACAAAATCAGTACTTCACTCCATTTTGCGAGTTCTTGAATAGTCTTTGCTGCATCTGCACCTTCATTTACGACTCTCGCGACTGCTTCAGGATTCGTATCGTACACCGTGACCTCATATTCGTTGCGGACTAAATTCGTCGCGATTCCGTATCCCATCAGTCCACATCCTACAACGCCGATTCTTTTCACAAGTCACCCTCCAATTTTTCATCCAGTTTCACGAAACGTTTAGCCATTACGGACGGATATAGACCGTTTTATAGTCCGTCCAGAAATCCAACGTCGTCGAGCCTTGTTCACGCGGGCCGATACTGGACGCTTTTTTCCCACCGAACGGATACTGGTTCTCAAAATAATTGGATGGGATATTCACATGTGTAACCCCGGATTCTATGTTTCGGATGAAGTGAAACGCCCTATTCAAGTCATTCGTATAAATGGTCGAAGACAGGCCGAATTCGCTGTCATTGGCGAGTTCAAGTGCTTCTTCATACGTATCCACAACCGTCATTGCCATCACAGGGCCAAAAATCTCCTCTTTAAAAATTGTCATATCTTTTGTCACGCCATTGAATAGCGTTGGAGCGACAAAAAAACCTGCATCTAAACCGTCTTTAGTCAATTGCTCCCCACCACACTCAAGCGTTGCACCTTCGTCAATCGCTGACTTTACATAGTGCAGATACGTTTTCAATTGTCCTTCATCGACAACAGGTCCATTGTCCACGCCTTCTGTAAACCCATCACCAATAGTCAGTTTTCCTGCCCGCGCTACCAACCTCTTCGTCAACTCTTCCGCAATAGAGCGGAGCACAATGATGCGACTCGTACCTGTGCAACGCTGTCCATTGTCTAAAAACCCACTAATTATGAGGTTTTCCACTGTTTCGTCGAGATCGGCATCTTCCAGCACGATGGATGGGTTCTTGCCGCCCATTTCAGCTTGCATTTTCGCCCCTCGTTCACTTACCGCTTTACCGAGCGCTAGGCCGACACTTGTAGAACCCGTAAACGAAACCGCTTTAATTTTCTCATGGCTGCCAATCGCGTTTCCGATGACTCCACCTGGCCCTGTCACCATATTAATGACACCAGGCGGAACACCCGCTTTTTCGAACAGCTCCATAATCTTTATGCTGATCAATGACGTATTGCTAGCCGGTTTGAAAATCACCGTATTTCCTGCAATGATTGCTGGTGCAATCTTCCAAATTCCGATACCGAGCGGGAAATTGTACGGTGCAATCACTCCAACTACACCAAGGGGTTCCCGAATTGTATAGCCGAAAATCCCCGAATCGTGCGACGGGACGGTTTCTCCTGTCATCCGGGTTGCTTCTCCACTAAATTGCTTCATCGCTTCGATCGTTTTCCGTACTTCACCATTCGCTTCCCGGAACGACTTCCCCACTTCTTTTGTGAGGATGGTCGCCAATTCCTCTTGTTGTTCCTCCAGCAACTGAATCAGTTTGAACAACACATCTCCCCTAGTTGGAGCTGCCGTATTCGCCCAATTTGTAAATGCATTCTCTGCTGCTTCAATCGCCAGCTCTACATCAGCTTCATTCGACTTTTGAAAATGCCCCAATACGTCTTTATTCGCTGGGTTTATGCTCGGATAGGTTTCGTTTGTATTCGACGAAATCCATTCCCCATTAATATAATTATGATAAGTGGTACTCACATATACATCCCCTCTCCTTATGTCTATCTATTATGATAAATCAAAATAGTAAAAAGTTATATGTGGGTAGCCACATATATTTACATCATTTTTCGTTGTGCTCCCCATAAATCCGGAATGCAATAACCAAATCGATCCAATCCTTTTCATTCATAAAATCGATTTCCAATAACCCTTCCACCTTTTTCAAACGATAGTAGAGCGTATTGGGATGGATGTGCAACTCTTTTGCCGTCCGCTTATGGTTTTTATTGAATTGGATGAACACCTGAAGCGTGTTGACCAGACTCAAATCCACCGTTTGAAGTCGATGCAACTTATCGTCCATGAACCGTTCCAACAATTCTTGATCCACCTCATACAATAGACGCTCAATTCCGAGCATCGAATACTCAACTACCGGAATATCATAGCGTTTCGCATATCCGATCGAACGAGTTGCTTCTTTATACGACACCGCCAATTCCTGAATCGTCGTTCCCCTTCCAATTCCGCAAACAATGTCCTGATCACCCGGCCAAATGCGACGAATACTCTCCAACAAATCTTGCATCGACTGTTCTGTATTCGTAGGCAGGATAATAATGATTTGAAAGACACGTGTGAAGATTAACGGTTCAATCCGTGCCGACTGAAGCGCTTTTTCCACTGATTTCACAAGCTGTTCTTTACCAATGAACTTGTCGCTTTCCCACAATGGCTTCTGATTGCCTTCTACGATCAGACATTGGACGCACGTATCGCTACACCACTTTACATAGTTGAGCGCATACTCCAGTTCCTTCCCAGAAATCCCTTCCAATAAATGATTAAATACTTGCTCCCTGAAATGGATTTCCTTTTCGTACAACGCATTTTCTTTAATGAGCTCTAGCGCAATAGACAGGCTCGCTTGCTCGATTGTGATTTGTTCCATTTCAGTGAAGTTTTCAAATGGCTGGATTAACGAAAGATATCCTAGTGTATCCATCCCTTTTCGGATGGGATATACATTCACATTTTCCTTTACTTCAAGATTACTATGATAACTTACAGCTGAGCCAATCATTCTTTCTAACAAAGAGAGAACTGTATCGATTCCGCGACCTTCAATAAGTAGACGATAGAATGTGCTATGAATGGAGATCGACCTCTCTAACAGCAGATTTTTTTGCTGTAAATGCTCATACACTTTAGCATTATCAATTGCAATAGCACTTTGTCCCGCCACGACCTCAATGACATTCATATCTTCTGCAGTGAAAATACTATCTTGCTTATAGTTATTGACCGCCACAACACCTAGACATCTTTCTTTGTTCATAACGGGGACGCAAAACGAACTTTTTACGTTTCTCTGCTGTACCCCTTCATAGTAATAGCGGGTGTTATCTTCGGTCATGTCTTTCATATACTCTTCAATTTCAATGCGCGATGTAAATAATTTAGCCCGTTTATTGACAAAAACCTTTCCTGTAATGGATTCACCTTCCGCAAAGGAAACTCGTGCTAACGATTTCTCATTTACGCCTTCACCTTTCGCAAAGCGGAGCGTTTTCGTCCCTTCGTCATACAAATAGATGATGATAACATCCGCCACTTCGACGAGTTCACTTGCAGCCTGAATCACGTTGTGTAAAATTTCGTTTAAGTGCAATGACTGTGTGAGCATCTTATTGATTTCCAATAGTTTATTCGCCTTGTACAAATCCATTTCAATCTTCGCTAACATCGTCTCACCCTTTCCACCTCACTTGTTCTCTTAATTATCAGTTAGCTTAAACATTATCACAATAGACATGATGAAATTTAGCGTTTCCAATAGACTGATCAACAGCTCTAATTAGTCCTATTAGCCTTGCAAACTCAATGTTTGATGAGATGGCAACAGGCAGTGTGGACACACCGCTGTTCGTTGGACACTCTGGAGGTTTCGTTGGAGAGTTTTCATAGTTTGTTGGACACTTCCAGGATTTCGTTGGAAACTCCCCCTGTTTGTGGACATCTACGAGGCTTCGTTGGAATCTCGATACATAGATACCTGAAATCCAGTGTTCTAAACCACAATCATAATAATTTTTACAATCCATGTCTCCTTTCCCTCCCTTTTACTCTATATAAAGGGTGAGAGGAGGTGATCACATGGCAGCGACATTCGAATTTCAACAGGCGGTCGGTCGGGTTTACTTCGATGGAGGTTTGACAGAGGACGGCAAGCTCATCCGTAAATCGAAAACGTACCGCAATATCAAGGAAAATGTACAAGCGGATAACTTGTACAAAGCGCTGGAGCAACTTGGCCAGCTATCGGATTTCCCTTTCATCGGAGCGGAAATCATCGAGACATCAAGCGTAATTGACTAATTAGGAAATGCGAAAGCGCCTGAATAGAGGCGTTGATGCTAGACAACAAAAAAGGAGGGATAAAAGATGGCCAAAACATTACAATTGAACTTCAACACAGCATCCGGTAAAAAGGTAACCATGACAGTGGATGAACCCCGTGCAGAGTTGACAGAGCAAAGCGTAGAGGCGGCGATGCAGGAGATCATCGCTTCAGATGTATTCGAATTGAATGGTGCCCCACTCGCATCGGCAGCGGGCGCCCGAATTGTAGAACGAAATGTAACTGAACTTGTAAATGGCTAACAGCATGCAAAGACCGGTTCACCAGTTTTCGGACTGGGGACCGGTTTTTGTGTATAGGGAGAGGAGGCAAGGGCATGGAACAATGGATGAGTCTCATACAGGAACTCGGTTTCCCGATATTTGTATCATTCTATCTTTTGCACCGGCTCGAAACAAAACTCGTTGCAATACATGATGTTTTAGTTACATTAAAAATGAAGTGAAAGGTACCTACCACTTTATAAAAAAGGTTGTCCCACAGGTCGGTAATCACCCGACTCATGGGACAACCCTATCTAAAATGTCTCGAATTTACCGTTCACTACTTAAACTCCGTCTCCATTTCCGTGCGTCCCTTCGATGGATTGGCTCGATATAGTGGTAATACACAAATGGGAGATCCATGTCCTTGACGCTATCTACATAAGTCCCATTTACATAAGTGGCTTCTCCTCTTTTAGATAACACATTTTCAAGATATTCATCAACGACGGTAATCGTCCCATCGTCTTTCTCGCTAAGATGATTAATCAGCCCTTGTGTATCTTTGTTGTTTTCTAAAATGATATAAGCTTTCATAGTATTATGGCCTCTTTTCTTATTTGTAATATATACCACATAAAGTTAAAAATAGAATTCACTTCCCAAGTCCATAGTACCATAATATCCGAATAATCCAATAGTAATAATCGTGAACTATTTTATTTCAACTAACCATAAATAGATCATAATCTATCACGGATAGAGTGAATCGAACCAATGTGCTGCAAATTAATAAAAGGCCTTCTGGAAATTAGATTTCTTCCCGAAGACCATGTCATACTTATCCCACTAAATTCAATACATTCGTAATAACTGTTACATACCCATGACCAATAAGTGCAGTCAATGGATAATACTATAAAATATCGCCATAGATTGAGTACGCCATCGCTCTATTTACAAATTTCAATACATCAGCCATTTCCAATAACCTCCATTATTCTCCTGAGTATGATTAAATGATAGTGAAACCAGTGTTTTCAGCTCCTCCTTTTGGCGGGGATCGTATATCGGAAGTTTTGTGATTGGTACTTCTCCTATCCCCTGAAAACAATGGTTTTTCATTTGCCTACTATCTATTTAACATAATAGGCACCTGAAATTTTAGCAGATTGTGGAGGAGGACAACTAAATCGGTGTCTTTGCGAGAAACAACAACGAACAGTTCATATAATTGCATGGAAACACAAAAAGATTAGGTATTAAAGTAAATACCTAGTCCACGCCTTATAAATATGTAATTGCAGTTAATGATCAGAATAGCGTCATGCGCAAGTACCTGAAAGTCCCCGACACTATGACGGATTAAAAAAGTGTTTCACAAAACCTTATAGTTGAGCCAGACAAACACACAAGAATTCATTCACACATAAGTTAGTAAAACGATAGAGGGGGCCTAACTATGGACAAAAAACAAGCATTTACCTCAAAAGCCAAGTCTCCGAGGTCAAAATGGTATCCTTTTGAAGTTATAGGGGTTTTGTTAGTTTGTATTTCGCTGATTATCCTATTATTTGCTCCTAATTCACTGGCTGATTTTTTTAATACAATAATTGGGGAAGTTAAACCAATCGTTATAGATGTTTTTTTAACAAGTGAAGTCGGAATTGCGATTATTGTTAGTGTGATTTTTGGACGATTATTGGAACGGTTAGGATTTACGGATGGTCTAATACGACTTTTTGTTCCAGTAATGAAGTGGCTTAAAATCAATCCAGCTGTTATCATCCCTAGTGTTTATAATATCCTTGGTGATATTAACGCAGCTGGAAAAATCTCTGGTCCGATTCTTGTTAAAGCAAGGGCTACTAAGGCGGAACAAAAAATAGCTATCGCGACAATGATTCAATCTCCACAATCATTCGCTACCCTGGTATTAGGACTCATTGCACTTTCCATTTTTGGTATTCAATCCTTTCCACTTATTGTCCTCTCGATTTTCCTTCCCATTATAGTGGTTCCTTTTATTTTATCAAAAACAATTTATCGAGATACCAAAGAGGTTGAATTAGAACATCTACCTCGCTTTACGCCAAAAACAAGGTTTTTGGAGACGGTATTTTCCTCGGCAAAAGAAGGTGTAGAACTTCTTTTGTTAATCATAATTCCAGCTGTTGCAGCTGTGTTCTTCTTTATTGGCGCTTTAAAGTTTTTTGGTGTTTGGAGTGTGATTGAATCCTCTTTATCATCGATCTTAACTTTCATAAATATTGAACCAACAACGGGAATCATTTCAATCCTTGCTGCTCCTACGTTGGCGGTTGCTCAACTTGCAGATATTGCAAGTACAGTGGATCCACGGTTAATTGTCGGGGCATTTGTTTTGGCAAATTCAGGATTGCCACTGTCCGTCATTTTTGGTCAGATTCCAGCCACTTGGGCGGAAACATCTGATCTTAATGAAAAAGAAGCTTTAAAAGCTGCAATAATTGGACTGCTATTCCGAGTTGTTACAGCTTGGATATTAGCTGTTTTTTTAACACCGTTTTTGGTGAATTAGATGAAGAGTCATCGCTATATAGTTAGGGGAAAAAAGGTTGTCACTGTCAGTAAGTTAGGGACGATTAATAATGGTGCTTTTGCTGTGGAGGATGGAAAGATTTTAGCTGTGGGAAAATGGAAAGAACTTCAGGAACACTATCCTAGTTTACCTGTTATTGATTACTCGGATTATGTTATAACACCATCCCTGGTTGATTGCCATACGCACTTATTGGAGTTTGCGCCATCTTCACTTTATTCTACTTCTCCCGAAAATCATTTTGCGGTAGGAAAAGCACTACTCCTTAGTGCTCTATCGTCTGGGATTACAGCACTTGGGGAACAAATATGCGGGCATCCTTTCTGTGATTTTACGGTGAGCGATTATCGAAGTGCTGTTTTAGATATACCACTTGATGTTTCCTTTGCAACAACGAGTATATCGATTGGTTTTGAAAAATTAGTTCATTATACGGCTATTACTCAGTCACAGGCCATAGAGAAAAAAGAGTTAGTCAATCCTTATGTAGTGCAACGAATTGCTCTTGCAAGTGACTATCCAGGTGAAAATATTTTTATCAATGCGACGCCTGCGAATTTTACTACAGATGAAGTCCCAAGGGCAGGAGAAATCATTTATACACTAGAGGAATTAAGACAGATCGTAGAAATCTATCACCAATCTGGTAAGAAAATAGGTGCACATGTTGCTGGTGAGGTTGCTCTGCAAATGGCCTTGGAGGCTCGTGTTGATGTGTTGCACCATGCACATGGCATTACGGAACAGTTAATGGAGAAAGTAGCAGAACAACAGGTGAAAGTTGTCGCTACTCCGATGGGTGGAACTCATTTATGTCCTAATTCACCTGAAGAGATTCTTAAATTAATGAATAATAATATTGGTGTTTCAATTTCTACAGATTCTTACTTACCACCTTATCAAGGAATTTCATGGTTGCCATTTCAAGATCAAACCCTAAAAGGACCAGATGTAATGATGCTCATTGCCAACCCAGCCATGCAATTATTAAAGCAACATAACTATGATGAAAATGAGATTTTGGCAATGTTAACTGCACATCCAGCCGAAATTTTAGGCAAAGAAGATTGCTTTGGAAGACTAGAATGGGGATTAGATGCTAACTTTTTGGTGGCGGAAGGTGTTCCTGGCTTAGAAATTACTGAGATTGAAAAAATAAGGCAAGTTTTCTTTCGAGGTGAAAAAGTAATTGATTGAACAAAGTAATTATTTGTATGCCTGTGCAACAAAACAACAACCAAAAATTCACGCAATTGTATAAGATAGCAAAGAGGATTAGATATTGAAGTTAATACCAAATCCACGCCTTATAAATATGTAATTGCATTGAATTACCAGAATAGTGTCTTACACAGGTACCTTAGATTAAAGGCGGTGGAAAATTGGATTTAAAAAACTCCAGCCATGTTTCGGCCAGAGCACTCCTTATATTTACTTCTCTAATTGTCTGACTAGTGTCTAAATTGGGCGGTGCCCAGGCATCGCTTTTTAATCTTTAGAATTTCAAACAATCGTTCCGCAATCTAGTTCCTTTCCCTCAATTTCACACTGAATAACCGCTATTCAGTGACATGTCGTACCTGTTGTACATCTTCTACTATCTTTTCTTTACTTTCTACTATCTCGAAAAACTCTTCATTGTTCGATCTGTATCTTGAGTCATTTGCTGTCGCAAATGTAGCTATAGTCCCGGCAATTACCGCTAGTACCACGCCGATTGGGCTGATATAATGCATCGGGAAATTAAGTAATATGCCCAAGGTGCAATAGATTAATCCTACAGCCATCGATGATATTGCTCCAATGCTATTGTATTTCTTCCAATATAGGGACATCAATATCGGAATTGCCACCATTCCTGTAAATGTAGATAGGAATAGAAGTGAGTGCTGGATATTTCCTATAAACATAATACCTAAGGCCAATGTTGAAATGGCGAGTAAGAAAAGGAAGAGTCGTGAAATACGGATCATATACTTATCACCCTTATCTTTTGCCCAATATCGACTCACAACATCGTTTACAATAATTGATACTGCTGAATTCCAGACCGCAACCATTGTACTAATTCCCACCATAAGGAGAGTTACAAGTAAGAAACCTTGCAGAAACGGATTCGCATAATCGTTAATCAGGAGAGGTAGGGCTTGCTCCGGATAAGCGAGATTTGGGAATACGACTTTTGAAAGCATAGTTGCAAGTACAACTACTCCGTAAAGAGCTACAATGAAGAAAGTGTTTAGCAACATTGCTTTATAAGCTACACTTTCACTCTTAGCTGAGAAAATCCGTTGTCCATACCAGGGCGCAGCGATATAAAGGAAGGTAATTTGCAGGCCCCAGGTCATTGCAGTTGCAATATTAACATCAGTGTCCCATACAGGAGCCAAAGAGAGCAATTTAGGCTCAAATACTTGTGATAAGTTGCCGAATCCTCCAGCTGCATTATAACCAATAAATAAAATTGCTGGTATGCCTATTAGAATGAGAATGAAAGCAACGACATCAATTCCAATTGCAGTCATAAGTCCACCCGTAACACTCAGCAATAAACAAATTACGACAAGAACTACGGAGAAAATTATAGGATTTACACCTAATAGTACGCTTCCGATTACAGTAAGACCAGCTAAATAGGAAGCTGGCGCTAACCAAGTATAAAACAATGTAATTATCGCACTTAGAAAACGAATAACTTCGCTTCCTTTTTCATTCTTAAAACGCTTATCAAAATACTGCGGTATAGTTGAAATGTTCAGTCTTCTATATTTCTTAGATACAGTAAAAGCATAAACTAGAAATACTACGATGAATATTAAAGAAGTATACCACAACCCAACTGTTCCAAATAGGAAAGCTACCGAAGCACCCCCTATTAACGTGGCCGTGTTAAATTCTGCTGCTACTAATGTTGCGGTAAGTGCAAAAAGCCCCGTGTTCCTGCCTGCTAGATTATAATCTTGGTAGCTTTTCATTTTCCGTAGAGTACCGAGAGAGACCATAATGAGGACACCCAATAACAGGAAAACCATTATATATTTCACAACCATTACTCTCACCCCTATTAACCCCTATTTTTTTGTAAAACAAAAGCTAGTAAAAAGAAATTTCACTAGCTTTTAAGGCTGTAGTTACAAGTTTTTTATTAATTTCAATCCAAACTAACCCATATACTTTTGACTTCAGTGTAATTCTCTAATGCATATGATCCCATTTCTCTACCGAAACCTGAATTTTTAAATCCACCGAAAGGTGATGCTGGGTCAGTAGCATTGTAGCAGTTAATCCAAACAGACCCAGATTTCAGCTTATTTGCGATGTTATGTGCTTTCGTAATATTTTCTGTCCAAATCCCCGCTCCTAGCCCAAATGCAGAATCATTGGCACGCTCGACAGCTTCGCGATCTGTATCGTATTTTGAGATGACTAACACTGGTCCGAATATTTCTTCCCTAGAAACTCTCATATCATCTTCGACGTCTGCGAAAATTGTTGGTTCTACAAAACATCCTTGCTCTGAAGCTCCTCCCCCACAAACGAGCTTAGCCCCTTCCGACTTTCCAACTTCAATGTAATCCATTACCCGGTCCTTTTGTTCTTGCGAAACAAGGGATCCCATAGTAACGCCAGATTGCAATCCACTTCCAAGCTTTACTTCCTTCGTAAGATTGACTAGTTTTTCCACAAACTCATCATAAATGCTTGAGTGTACATAAGCTCTTGATCCAGCACTACATACTTCGCCTTGATTGTACATAATTCCAGCAAATACACCTTTCGCAGCCTTATCTACATTGGCATCTTCCAATATAATGTTCGGTGATTTCCCACCAAGTTCAAGAGTAACTCGCTTCATCGTATTGGCTGCTTCCTTCATAATAATCTTTCCTACTACTGTAGAACCTGTGAATGCGATTTTATTAACCAATGGGTGCTTCACAAGAGCAGTTCCTGTCGTTTCACCATGACCATTTACAATATTTATCACACCTTTGGGAAATCCAGCTTCTTGAACTAATTTCGCCAAGTAAAGTGCTGACAATGGAGTCTGCTCTGCTGGTTTTAAGATAACTGTGCAACCCGTGGCAAGGGCAGGTGCAAGTTTCCAAGCAGCCATCATGAATGGGAAATTCCAAGGGATAATTTGTCCAACAACGCCAACAGGTTCATGGCGAGTATAATTCAAGTAATTACCATTAACCGGGATGTGTTGACCAACTAACTTACTTGCCCATCCACTGAAGTATTTAAATTGTCCGATGGCATTTGGCAAATCGTTTTCCAAGACTTCTGAAACTGGTTTACCATTATCCAAACTATCAATTTCTGCAATATATTGTTTATGTTCTTCAATAAGGTTAGCGAGTTTATAAAGTAAATCGCCACGTTCAAGTGGTGTCAACGTTGACCATGGACCATTTTCAAACGCTTCTCTTGCTGCATGAACAGCTTTTTCTATATCTTCATCTGAAGCTTCATGTACTTCCGTCAAGACTTCATTATTCGCAGGATTCAGTGTTGAAAATGTTTTGTTATTCGAAGACGAAACAAATTCCCCATTGATAAATAGCTTTTTTTCTTCTTTCAGAAAATCCGATACGACTTGAGAAATCTGTATAGTTTGTACTGAATTCAAGTGAATCTCCCCTTTTTAATTTTTTCAGTTCGCACTGCCTACTGCTACTTTTTCTTTATCTGAATTTAGTTGTTTGTTTGAGTGATTAGATCCAATTGCTTTCGTCAAAATGTCCTTAATGTCTTTTCTTGTTGCACGACGTGGGTTTGCTCCCATATATAGCTCGTCGTTGAAAGCAATATCCGTTAGAATCTCGATGCTATCCTCACTAACCCCAATCTCACTCAGGTTTGACGGAATTCCGACTTCATTCGTTAATTCCTTCACTCTCTTCACGCCAGCTTTTGCTGCATCTTCGACAGATATTCCCCATGTGTTTACTCGTAGTGCCTGAGCGATATCTGCGAACTTCTTAGGGTTTGCAATCCAGTTGTATTCTAGGACATAAGGAAGCAGGATGGCGTTTACGATTCCGTGAGGTGCATCATATTGTGCTCCGATGGCATGAGAAATCCCGTGAACAAGACCAAGTCCACCATTTGACATTCCAATTCCAGTCGTGGTGCTTGCCTGAATCATCCGATTCATCGCTGAAATGTTAGTTGTATCAGAAGAAGCTTCTAAAATTGCCTCACCAATGACTCTCACTGCATGAAGGTTTAGAGCATCCGTCACGATGGAACCATTCCGAGAAACATATCCTTCAATTGCATGTGTCAAAGCATCCATACCAGTCGATGAAACAAGTGAACCCGGCATACCAAGAAGCAGTTCACCGTCGAGAATTGCCGCTTTAGGGAACAGACCTTCTCCAAATACAAGCTGTTTCGTTTTTAAGTCGCTATTATCCACAGTGATAACCGTTGCATGTCCACCTTCACTACCTGTCCCTACTGTCGTAGCCACTGCGAATACTGGTAACGGCTCATTTGAGTAAAGATCAAAGCCGAAATAGTCGTCAATGGACCCACCGTTTGTAAATAGAACAGCCAATGCTTTAGCTGTGTCAATAACACTTCCGCCACCTACTGCAATAATGTTTTGAATGCCATCATCTTTATGCTTTTCATAGATAGCGTTTGTCGCAGTTACACTAGGGTTTGGTTTTACGTCATTATATGTGATCGATTTCTCTTGAATATCTGGAAGACTATCGATAACTTTTTTAAGTATGCCAGCTCCCTCAATCCCTTTATCGGTTACAAATAGAACATTCCCTTCCCAACCATATTTAGCGATTGCACCTTTCAAAAATTTAAGACTCCCTGAACCCGTATAAAGTGTTGTTTTTGCCATAAACTCCATATTGTTGAATTCACTCATTATAATGCAGCTCCTTTTCCATTGTTTTATTATTTTCTTGGTAAATACCTACTAACTGAAGATATAACTCTACGGATTTTTCTAAATCATTGATTGAAATTGATTCATCCGGTTGATGTGCCAAAGTCGGGTCACCTGCTCCACAAATCAAAATCGGACCATCAAAATGCGTTCTATATACAGAACCATCTGTGTAGTACTTTGCACTTCTATTTTGATTGCTCTTTTGATTCATCTGTCGGAGTTTTGTGATGAGAGCGTTTTCATTTTCGTTAGTTAATGGTTCAAGATTCTGAAGAACCACGTAATCTGATTCGAATCCAACATTTGCATCTGACAGGCTAGCTATAATCGATTCAATCTTATTAAGGATTATCTGGTTTTGTGTAGCTGTGACGGTACGATAATCTAAATTGAGTGTGCAATAATCCGGAACTACGTTGGTAGCAACACCACCATTAATGACATTTATACTGGAACTCATCATTCCTAGTAAATCATCAACATCATCTAATTTTAATTTTTGTAGTTCGTTCAGAATATACATCATTGAATCTATCGCATTAATGCCTTCCTCGGGCATTGAGCCGTGTGCAGTCTTTCCGTAAGTCCTAATTTCAAGCCACAAGGCACCTTTATGAGCTTCGTATAAGTCCAAAGAACTCGGCTCAGCTATCAATATAGCTCCAGGATTTTCGATTAAGCCACTTTCAACTGCTGTTCGGGCTCCTAGACAATCAACTTCTTCTCCAATTGTTCCAACGAAAACAACATCTTGTTCTAAAGGGAACTGGCTTTCTTTCAAAATCAGCATCGTTTCAAGAAGAGCAGCCACTCCGCCTTTCATATCCGTTGTTCCTCTACCATAGATTCGTCCATCTTTTATTTCTGCACCGAACGGATTGAATGTCCAAGGCTGTTCACCGATTGGCACTGTATCTAAGTGTCCACTAAAATATAACTTTTTCAGTGTTGAATCTTTACCTCTTAAAGTTACGATAATATTTGAACGATTTTCATCGACCTGGTGCAGCTGACATTCCAAACCTTTGTCTGAAATGAAATCGCAAATTAACTCGGCTAACTCCTGCTCATCGCCTGGAGGATTAACGGTGTTAACCTTCACCATCCTCTGCAAAAGCCCAACCATCCTATCGGTATTCATCGTGAGTACACCTCCAGAAAGTTCAGATAAGATTGACTCTTTAGTCTATTTATCTGTTAAAAGAACTATATATCAGATATAATTGGACTTGTTTACAAATAAATATGAATTTTATTGTACTTTTGAACAAAGAGGTGAAAGAAATGCTATTCAAAGAACTAATGGAGTTAAATTTACTCGAGGAATCGGAAGTATTGTCGACCTGTCCTTTTAGGTCTCAATTGAGAAATGTTACCTTTATTGACTCGCCTGATGGAAGCCATTGGATAAAAGAAGGAGACTTTATTCTAACAACCGGTTATTTCGCTTCGGGAACGGATGATTGGGAAGTACGATTTCATGAATTTATAAAGGGATTGATTGATAGGGAGGCGTTCGGCCTGGGGGTTAAAATTGGTAGGCATATTCCTTACTTACCGAAGGAAATCCAACAGTATGCTTGCGAAAATAACTTTCCAATTATTAAATTGAACAATAAACCAGCCTGGTCCAATTTTTTATTGGAAATTACCCATGCACTTTCGGAAGCAAAAGATGATGAGATCTATCAATTGAATAATATTTACGAGAAGTTCCATAACCATCTGAAGAATAAAGGTGATATTCTGCAATTAGCGAAGGTACTCTATAGCATCATCAAAATTCCATTAACCATTTATTTTAAAAAAATGAACTTGAGAATCGATTATCCTGAACAACCAAATCATAACATCAACTTGGATTATTTGATCAGTACCGTTTTTAATGGAATCAGCAATCAAATTCAAAGAGTAAAATACGAGCAGACTTTATTTACAATTAAATGGATTAATGAAAAGAATACACTTGAAGGTGGTATATTTGTTTGGTCAGGCACTAACGAGCTTACTCCGAAGATTAAAATTGCGGTTGAACAGGCCGCGATTATTGCAAACTTAGAAGTGGAGCACCAAAATATAATTAAAGCCATCGAACAAAGGCATCTAAATGATTTTATTCTTGAACTGGTCAATAACTCATTTGAGTCTGAATACTATGTGCAAAATAAGATGAAAAGCTTTGATCTCAAAGTCGCAAATGATTATCGGCTGTTATTGATTCACATTGAGCACGATAACCAAATCTTTAAGGAAAATCTGATCCATAAGGTTAAATTCATGAAAAAAATTGAGTTAAACCAAATTTTAGTAGGGCAAAATTATGACAGCAATTTTATTATTCTTATACCGGAGGAGTTTTTCGAGTCTACCACTAAAGAACTATTTATTTTCATAGATACCAACTATTCAACTATAAAAATGAAATGCGGGACTAGTCGTCCATATTCCATTTTGGAACTTTCCAAAGCCCACAGGGAAGCCAAAATATCATTGATGATTTCAAAAGAAAATCAAGTTAGTGAAGATAAAATTATTTCTACAAACTTTGAACATTTGAACCTTGAAAGAATCATCTTTTCAGAAGAAGCCATTGAAGAAGCTAGAGAAATCTATAGTGAAACCTTGCAAAAAATTATTACATATGACAATAAAAATAAATCTGAACTGCTTAATACATTATATAACTATTTAGAATATGATCTTAATGTAGAGAAAACGGGAAAAAGTTTATTTATCCATAAGAACACAGTTAGGTATCGGCTGAAGTTAATTTCAACCCTTCTAAGTGCCAATTTGGATTCACTTAATACAATTATTCTTCTCAGAATCGCATTTACCTACTTCCATTTCGTAGGTGATTATAGAAGTAAGTCTTTACCATTAAATTTAAACGAATAGTGACGCAAGAGTTTTAACCTTAATTCATGATATGTCAGCGGATGGTGTAGGCCATGTTGTGAGGGTGAATACGTCGAGACAGGAGAACGATGAATTTATTTTCGACTTCGAAATAGAGGCATTTGCATTTCCAAGTCATGAATCTGCGGTTTTATTTGCAAATCAGGGCCGAGCCTAACCGCACTAGAGCTGTTAATGATTCGTTTATTTAGGTGCATGACGGTAAATTTGAATAACAGTGGTAGGGTGATCACCCAGTAAAAGTCATCCTAACTATTAGTAGTGTAAAAGTAGTAAGGGAGTTGAGGATTTGTTATATGGAATCGAAAAAAATAGTACTGATTTTACGATAGGAGAAAAGTACATTATGAAGGCAGCGTCTGAAGTTGGTTTGTTAGAAAAACATATTGAGGATTTTATCGCCGATCATCCGGAGACCCTTTTTCCGAATGAAGAAGTTTTAGTCATTGCCCAATCCATCTCCTATCGCAACATGGCGGATGTCCTTGCATTAGATGCTACGGGGAATTTAATCATCGTTGAAATCAAAAGAGACCATTCCAGTAGGGAAACAGTAGCGCAGCTGCTAGAATATGCAGCAAAAATGAAGGATGCTACATATGACGAATTGAATGATATCTCACAAAAGTACAAGAAACGAACAACCAGTGACTTGTATGATGCATTTAAGGTTTTCAGTGATGATGATTACATCGAGAAAGAAAAACTTGGTAGCAAACAGCGGATTATCATCGTTGCTCCTGATTCAGATGAAGGCTTGCAACGAATTGTAACGTGGCTGAGGTTTTACGGAGTGCCGATTGAATTTGTCCCTTTCAGTATATTTGCCGACGAGAATGGACAACCGAAAATTTTTGAAATTAAGGGCGTCCAAGATACCCCCGATTCGGCCGTCTCCTCAGGCACATGGAAAAGACACTGGATTTTCAACACGAACGAAACGCATAGCCCGGGGGCCTACAAGGAAATGTTCGAAAGGAATGTAGCAGCCATTTACGGTTATGAAAACGGACCGCGTAACCTGCAAGGCAGTTCGGTTGGAGATATTATACTGGCATATGTGAATGAGAAAGGTTTACTGGCGATCGGTGAAGTCTTGGATGAAAAGGTTGTACCTGGAGTTGGGATTTTCTTCGACAAGGTGACGGGTCAACAAGTTCCCGATGAATACCATATTAAAGTGAAATGGAACGATAAAGTCTCCCCTGTCACCAATGGAGAAGCTAAAAAAATCGGTTATAATTTACCTGTGCGTACTGTGTTCGGGAAGCTGCATAATGGTGAAATGGCACAAAAAATTGTGGAAGAATTGAATAAACGTTGAGGTAAACCGGTGATAGAAAAAGAACTCTTCTAAGTATAGAGAGTTCTTTTTCCATTCCTAAAAATCGGTACCTGTGCCACACACAACAACGAACAATTCACATAATTACATAAAAACGCAAAGATAATTAGATATTGTAGTAAATACCTAATCCGTGCCTTATAAATATGTAATTATATTAAATTCACAGAATGGTGTCATGCGCAGGTACCTGAAATTTACGCCAACACAAAAAAAGATAGCGGGAAATTGGATTGAAAATAAAAAAACTCCAGCCATATTTTAGCCAGAGGACTCCTTTTATTCACTTCTCAAATTGTCTGACTAGCGTCTTAATTGCGTGGCGCACAGGCATCGCTTTTAAATTTCATTCGTTGTTAAAGTTGTAGCATGCCCTAGTTTTTTTGAAATTACTTTTAAATGCACATCTGCTTCAATTTATATAGAAGCTTGAATTGTGCGGTGCACAGGCATCGCTTTTTCAATTTGGAAGATACCTTTGCACGGTTGATTTATGACAATTCAAAATCATGAATAAAAGATAAATAGAAAGGCAACCCAATGTTTATACGGTTGCCTTTTTCTTTATGCAATTATAGCGTATTATCTGAGTAGTTTCATTCACAGGCACAAGTTTTTAATTTGGTATTGTGACATGGGCTGGTACCCGAACTCAAGGTAGTCTTACACTCAATCCAGAATTAGGTCCATTTGGCAATCCAAGAGCCGTATCAATGCCCGGATTCTTTCTAAGATCTTGTAAAAGTTGCTGAGGATTAACGATTGAACCTATCTTAGCTTCAGAATCAGATCTTGGATTTTGTGATTGTTTCGCCCGGTATACCTCTAAAACCGAAATAGATTCTGTTATAGCCTTCAAACATAACCCCCGAATATAGTACCGATTATATTCTCCTTCTGCTAAAACCTGAGCAGCATTTGAAGGGACTTTAACTTGTGAAATTCCTTTTTGGGTCTTTCTTTCCTCCGTTGTTTTAAGATAATGAATAAATTCCTTTGCTAAAGTCTCATCATTACCAATACTAAATGCTTTATTTAATAACAGAGTATATTCTGATTTCCCTTTTTCCGTCAGTCTGTTACTTATATACACATTTTCCGTTTCAATATCCCAATTGAGTTCGGTAATCATTAATTCTCTGACCTCTTTGTTTAAATCGATATAGTTAAGCCCCACCAAAATTCCCCCTTCAAAAAGTAGTATATATATACTATACACTATTCAAATATTT
>DYWT01000182.1 GCA_020742515.1 Sporosarcina psychrophila | reverse complement strand
ATCTGTCCCTTCCGATGCATTTTAGGACTGCTTTTATGAGGGTGCGACTTGAAAATTCGGAGATGTGTGGCCATTTTCGTGGTTGTTGTGGCCAAATTCGGCTCAACTGTGGCCACTTGGCGCGGATGTGTGGCCATATTTGCCTGAACTGTGGCCATTTTTCGTGTAACCGTGGCCATTCGCCTGATTTCATATATTATTCTCTTCTTATTCAAACATCAGAAGTCTTTGGAAGGGACGAAAATGATTTTATCTCGGAATTAGACGATTTCAACTTAATTTCATCTCTACCAAAGTAAAATTTGCTCCATCTGTCCCTTCCGATGCATTTTAGGACTGCTTTTATGAGAGCGTCACTTGAAGATTTGGAGATGTGTGGCCATTTTCGTGAGTGTTGTGTAAGCCCGAAATATAAAAAAAGCATTCCAAAATGGAATGTACCACAAATAGCTCTACTGTTCTTATTTTTTAAAACAGAGAGCTATTTTTTACATATTAATTGGACTTGTTTTGACCAAGGCATAAAATCTTTCAAGTGGTTAGGTTCATAGATGGGTACACTTGGTAGGTGTGTGAATAAATACACTAGATATGCGTAAAAGTCAATTCTATTTGCTTTGGCTGTTTCTGCCAAACTCAAACAGATGGCGTTAGCTTGAGCGCCTGCTTCACTTACTGAAAATAACCAATTTTTTCTACCGATTACATTAGGACGAATGGCATTTTCTGCAGGATTATTATCAATTTCTATTCGACCGTCAAATAAAAATGCTTGTAATCCCTGGATTCGATTCAATGTGTATTCGGCAGCTTTGGCTAACGCACTTTTCCCAAAGGAAGGTAAACTTTTTATCCACTTTATAAAGCGATCAACAATGGGTTTTGAATACTTCTGTCTCGCCTTACGGCGTTTTCCAGGACGGTAGTCCTTAAACTCCCGTTCGAATTCATATAATTGATCGCAAAACTCTACACCAATCCGGCCATTCTTACTGTCTACCTTCAGCCAGTATCTACGTACGTGTGCCCAACAATTGGCAAAGGTAACATTGGGTAAATTTCCATATGCGGAATAGCCATCGCAAATTATTTTACCTTTAAAATCATTGATGAAATCTGCTAAAACCGAGCGACTTCTCGACAAGGAACTTTGAAATAATACAATTTTGGGTCCTTGACATGGAACGCTAAGAAACACCCAATTATATGCCTTGGCTTGCCCAGACTTCCCATCCGAACGATGAATAATCTGAGCTGTTGTTTCATCAACATGTAAAATCGTCCTTTGCATTAATTGTTCTTTCATGTATTTATAGATATGTAATAGCCAGTCTTCAGCGGCCCGGATGACCCAATTGGATAGATTTTTATCATTTGTCATTAAACCATAACGTTCCCATTCCTTTACCTGCCGGTAAAGAGGTAAATACTGAATGAACTTATCGTAAATTACTTTCGCTAGTACACTTGCCCCTGCGATACTTCGTTGAATGACAGGTTGTGGTGCCTTCCCACGCTTTACTTGGACTGTTTTCTCGGGATCCTTTTTACAATGTATACATTCATATGCGTGTTCAAAGTGTTGAACACGTTTTATTTGTGCTGGGATAAATTCAGCCTCTTCTCTCACCATTGTTTGGCCGATTTCTTTCATCTCTGATTGACAACACATACATGTCGTATGTTCGGGATGATGATGTAGTTCTTCTACTTTTACATGGTCGAGAAAAGAATCATTTCTCTTTTTGTTTTTTGCTTTTCGAACAACAGTATAAGTAATCTCTGTTGTGCTTTGTTCTTCTGGGGGCTCAGGTTCATTAAAAAGCGGATCATCTTCAAAAATAGATAATTGACCGTCAGGTATTTGATATTTTGATTTTTCCGTTTTTGAACCATATAAAGCTTTGGTTAAGTGACGGACTTGTTCTGTTAACACTTCGATTTGTTTGGTGAATTCTTCATTTTGTTTATTCGAATGTGCTAATTGTTGTTTCAACAATTGAATAATCATATCGTTTGATTGGTTACTCAAGTCCCTCACCTCTTTTCCGTTCAAGTATTTGTGAATAAAATTATACACTTGCACGGATTAAATTAAAAGACCCCTTTTTGGGAAGGACGAATCGCTTTCGGTTGCTCAACAGATAAACCTTCTAGAAGCCAACGCAATTCTTGTTGGCTTAATCGCAATAATTCATCTTCGTTTTTAGGCCACTGAAGACGCCCGTGATCTAAACGTTTATATAAAAGAGCAAAACCATCGCCGTCATAATACAGACATTTGTATCGATCTTTACTCCATCCGGCAAATAAAAATATGGAATCACTGTACGGATCAAGATGAAAAGTATCTTGAACAAGTGCAGCTAAACCATCAATTCCTTTTCTCATATCTGTTCGTCCACATGCGATATAAATATTCTGTACTTCTGTGAAATTTAATTTCATTGAAATCTCAACTCCTTCATAACTAAATGAATAAGATGTTCATCTACGCCAGGATAGAAGTCGACTGCAACCTTACCTTTTCTTATCGTGAAAAGTGCAGGTGGATGTTTTACAGGCGGGGTAGCTTTATTTAATTCCGAAGGGATGGGATCTAATGAAACGGGGACAAATGTTACTTTTTTTTCAGACATAGCAAACACCTCCTTTTCATGATTAATTTAATCATACAAGAAGGTGTTTGATGAATATATGCGTTGTTTGAATACGGGTTTACGGTACTGCTGTCCATTGTCCACCTTCTGGGCGATAGTGGATGTATGGCGTGTCATAACCTGATTGGTAGTAAACAGTTACTTGATTCCCTTCTCCTGGTACAGTTGGTTTCCCTTTTGTTATTTTTC
>DYWT01000181.1 GCA_020742515.1 Sporosarcina psychrophila | reverse complement strand
GTAAATCTAACATATTTCTATTGTGTTAGATTCGGAAGCTTTTTGAGTGCGCTAAAATAGATTTGTTGCTCTAATTCAAGTTTGGATGCTGCGTACAACCCTAGTAGACATAACACCCGATATCCTCTATTAAATGAGCGATACCGGATTTCGTTTATATTTATTTCCTTCTAAAAATCTAGCCATATCTTAATAGCCGTCCCTAAAATCAGTAATGCCAATATCCATTGCAATGCTTTCGTATTTATCTTTTGACCGATTTTTGCTCCCAGAGGGGCTGCTATAATACTTGCAACAATCATGATGGCAGCAGGTCCATACAACACTTGATCGGTCGCGATTTTCCCGATGGCTGAACCAATTGAAGAAATAAAGGTGATTGCGAGAGAAGTCGCAATAGTTATCCGCGTTGGGATCTTCAAGATCACTAACATAATGGGCACGAGGATAAATGCACCTCCCGCTCCAACAATCCCTGCTCCAATCCCAACAATGAACGCAAGTGTTGCCGCCAACCATTTGTTGAATTTCATTTGATCAGCAGGAACGTCATCCACTTTCTTTTTCGGGATGAACATCATAATTGCAGCAAGCGTTGCCAATATCCCATAAACAATGTTTACGGATCCTTCAGACATCGCTTTTGATCCAAAACCGCCTATAAAGCTACCAAGGATTATACTCGAACCCATGTATAGCACGAGGGTTTTATTAATGTAACCACTTTTGCGATAAGCCCACACCCCTGAAATCGTCGCGAATAGCACTTGAATGACGCTTATTCCAGATACTTCATGGGCTGAAAATGCAGCCATTCCAAGCAGGGGCGGTATATATAATAATATTGGATAGTTTATAATTGCTCCGCCGATTCCGACCATTCCGGAAACGAATGAACCGACAAATCCAATTAAAAATATCGTAATAATAAACGCAAAATCCACTACTTTTTCCTCCTTTCAAAAGGAGAAGGGGTACCTAGTAAATAGACACCCTTCCATTTCACATTAGCCTTTTTTAATCCAAAATTTATAGATACCGCCTTCTTCTTTATGTTCAAGCAGGTCGTGCCCGCCAGACTTTGACCATGCAGCCAAGTCAGCGACGGAACCTTTATCGGTCGCAAGGATTTCCAATACTTCTCCTGTTTCCATTTCCTTCATTACTTTTCTTGCACGCACGACCGGCATTGGACAAGCCAATCCTTTCGCGTCTAATACCTTGTTTGCATTCATAAATAATCTCTCCTCTTTTTCTAATTTCTTCTCTATATAGACCGAACTAAAGATTTCACACTACACGCTTCGGCTCTCGCGGATGCCTCCCGCGATAAGACAGGCTGCGGGTTTAAAGGAATTCTTCGTTTCAACCTATCTGACTGCACAGCGATTTGGTCCGATTTCCATTTCACGTTGTGTATCTTCATCAGGAGTTATTTTCCCCATATTTATTTCACGGATTTGTTGGTAAGCATTTGGTTGTGGTGGTAAATTCCCAGTCACCATTTCTCTGAATTCCACTTCATCTTTAATATTCAAACCGTGGTTTTCAGCAAATAATGTACCCAGTTTTTCAGATACACTACCGTCTCTATTCAATTCCTCAACAATCATAAAATGCGCAGGGAGGACAATTAGCTCCTCTGATAATTCTTTATAGCGTTTGTACAATGACTCCCGCAAATCGCCAACCCAATCTTCAGCTAAACCGGCAAGGTCAGGACGTCCGATTGAATCGATGAACAAGATATCACCGGAGAGTAAATACGTGTCATCCACTATGAATGATGTAGAGCCAATCGTATGTCCAGGTGAATACAAAGGCTGAATCGCAATCGTCGTATTTCCAATCTGAATGTTGCCTCCTTCTTCCAATGCTTCAAAGGCAAACGTCACTTCACTAGCGTCTTTTGGTGGCAACCAGTACGTTCCACCTGTTGCCTCCGCAATTTTACGCCCCCCCGAAATATGATCCGCATGAAGGTGCGTGTCAAGGCTATGTGTGATTTTGACATTCAACGTCTTCGCAAAGTCGATGAATACATCAGTCATTCGTGTCGCGTCGATAATTGCTGCCTCCCCACCCGAAACGATCATGTACGACAAACACCCTTTGCCGATGCGTACGAATTGATACAACTCCCCGCCGTCTTTCAAGTCACCAATTTTCACCGGTTCCAAATGTTCACTCCATGCTTTCATGCCGCCTTGTAAGTAATGGGCGGCGCGTCCTTCTTCCACAATCATCTCCGCAACCATAATGGAAGATCCTTCTTTCGCGCAGACAACGACAATATCTTGATCTGTCGGAAGTTGTTGCAGGATCTCTTCAACTCCATCAAGTAAATCGAAATAAGGGATATTGAGATATTGAATGTTCTCTCCTTCAATTTTCCAATCTGCAAATGCTTCTTCATTACGTACGTCTAGAATAAAAAACGGTTCCTTTTTCACTACTTTCTTCGCTATTGTACTGGCTGTCATTGGTTGAACTATCATCTGTATACCCCCTCTAGTAATTTCGTTCATTTATTACACAAGTTTTTCCATAGGCCCGTTCCAATCGCTCATGCCAGGCACGACGTTTTTCACTCTTGAAAAACCCGATTCAGCAAGTTTTCGAGAAGCCGTATCACTGCGATTTCCTGTACGGCACACGACATATATTTCCGCCTCTTTATCCAGACTTTCGAGCTCACTTTCAAGGTCCCCAAGTGGCACAGACTTAGCCCCTGGAATATGATTGAATGCGTATTCTGCAGATTCACGAACATCGAGCACAAGCGCTTCACGGTTCTCCTCTAAAACAGCTTGCAGTTGTGCATTTGATACGATGTGTGGGTGTTTTTTCTCAACTTTTTCTTCCTCACTTGATTTCCGTATATAATGCGTAAGAATTCCCGCGTCTTCAGTCGTGCCGAGATAATAATGGCCGGAACCCTCAGCCCATGCCTTTAAATCAGCCGTAGATCCTTTATCAGTTGCCTGTATCTCCAATACCTTTCCCGGTTCCAATTCTTTCATGAACTTTCTCGTTTTGACGATTGGCATTGGACAAGCCATCCCTTTTGCGTCAAGAATGAAGTCAGTTTTTATCATATCCTCTTCTCCTTTTACTTATGCCCGTATGGGTATATTATATTTCAAAAAAATATTACTCTAGCTGACCTTCCCAGTCATTCATACCGCCAACCATATTTACTACTTTAAAACCGTGCCCCTCAAGCAGCTGTACAGCTCTTCCGCTGCGTCCCCCGGATCGGCAAACCATTGTGTACTCGATCCCTTTATCCAATTCATGCATACGGAACTCCAATAATCCTAACGGAATATGAATAGCGCCGGGGATTTTTCCTTCTTTCACTTCGTCCACTTCACGCACGTCAATCAGGTGAATCGTTTTGTTCGTATTTAACATTTCTTGAACTTCTATTGGTGTTATTTCAATCATCTTAAACCCTCCAATTTAAATAAATAAGTTTACATTGCCTTCCTGGGCATCACCAAGATACGCCGCTACTCCGGCATACTCGATACCATCCAACAGTTCATCCTGTTGAAGTCCAAGAAGATCCATTGTCATCGTACAAGCAACAAGCTTCACGTCTTGTTCTTCAGCCAGTTCAATCAGTTGCGGAAGTGTCAGCGCATTGTGCTTTTTAATGACATGTTTAATCATTTTAGGACCCATTCCAGCAAAATTCATTTTGGAAATACCCATCTTATCTGCACCGCGCGGCATCATTTTGCCAAATACTTTTTCTAACAAGCCTTTCTTTACTGGAACCATCTCTTCCTTTCGAAGCGCATTCAATCCCCAAAATGTATGAAATATCGTTACTTGGTGATCATAAGCTGCAGCACCATTTGCTATGATGTACGCCGCCATTGCTTTATCATAATCTCCACTGAATAATACAATGGTAGTTCTCTTCATTTCAGTCAATCAAATCATCCTTTATCTAATTACCCGTTGGGGTATATTTTT
>DYWT01000180.1 GCA_020742515.1 Sporosarcina psychrophila | reverse complement strand
AGACGGCCCTTATCAAGAACGGGGACATGGACGAATTCGACCAGCTGTTGAAAGACGAGCAGGCACATTTAGCTGCTATCACGCAAATGGATACGCAAAGGCAGCGCGTTGTTGCACAATACCTAACTGATCAAGGACGATCAGTTCCACTTAATCCGACCGTCACCGACCTGCTCGACGTCGTACCGGAAGCGGACAAGAAAGACCTTGGGGAGGCGAGGGACCGTCTCCTGCATGCGATTCATGACCTGAAATGGCAAAATGATTTGAACCAGAAGCTGACCTATCAGTCCCTTCAGTTCGTGAATCTGTCGCTGGACATGGTCCGACCACGCTCGGAATCAGCCAACTATTCAAAAACAGAAATTAACGGAAACAAAGTATCAACTAAACAAACAACCTTTGATACAAATGCCTGAGGGGGTAAAATAATGTCTACATTTATGGGACTTGAAACAAGCAAACGTGGTCTGTTTACACAGCAAACTGCACTTTACACAACAGGAAATAACATCAGTAATGCTAATACACTCGGCTACTCACGCCAGCGAGTCAATATGGAATCTACTGCGGGTTACCCAGGAATCGGTCTAAACACTGGCACAATGCCTGGATTCCTTGGAACAGGTGTACAAGCTGGCTCCATTCAAAGGATCCGAGATGGCTTCGTTGACCAACAGTATAGACAAGAATCGAACAAATTTGGCTTTTGGGAAGCAAAAGCCAAAGCAATTTCTCAAATGGAAGACGTTTTGAGCGAGCCTTCCGCGCACGGACTACAAAAATCACTGAGTCAATTCTGGCAATCGCTATCGGATCTTGCAACTAATCCAACCGAAAGTGGTGCAAGTGCGGTTGTCGTTCGTAGGGGAGAAGCAGTAGCAGATTCATTCAACTATATGCATAAATCGTTAGCTGATATACAAGCAAACTTAGGCAACGAAATTAACATCTCAACACAAGATATAAACTCCATGCTTCAACAAATATCAGAACTGAACCGCCAAATTGCAGAAGTCGAGCCAAACGGCTATTTGCCAAATGACTTATATGATGCACGAGATATGCTTCTAGACGAATTGGCTATGTATGTACCCATTGAGACAAACTATGACAAATCAGGTGGACGTGCACTTGCAATTGCAGAGGGTTCGGTTACGGTTACATTGAAAATGAAAGAAGGATTGAAAATAGAACTTGTAAAAGGTAACCAATCCGCAACATTAGAAACGAACCCATCATCTCTTGTTGGGAACGATAAAAGTAATAATCCAATTGAAGGAATGAAAATAACAGCAGCTGATGGCACAGTACATATGCCTGGACACGCAGACTTTCTAGATAACGGTAAGTTGAAATCGTTGATGAGTTCGTATGGAACTGATACTGGAAAGGTGGATGCAGCTGGCAATAAGATCATTGAAGGACTTTACCCTGATATGATTGCCGAATTAGATAAAATGGTGCTAGCATTTACAACGAAGTTCAATGAGGTTTATGCTTCAGGTTTTCCAAAAGAAGGAAATATTGGAGTGCCAACAGAGTTTTTTGTACCGAAAGATCCAACCTCACCACTTTCAGCAGGTAATTTTAAAGTGAATGATCTAATTGTTGCTGATCCAAATTTATTTAGAGCATCTACTGAGCTTGATGAAGAAGGTAATGGTAAAAATGCGAAATTACTTGCGGATATTCAATCTTCCGCAATAAAGGGTCTTGGTGGATCAACCTTGGAAACTTATTTCCAAGGGGTCATTGGAAAACTAGGCGTCAATGGTGAACAAGCCGTACGAAACACAGACAATGCGGTAACATTACTAGGAGCGGTCGAACACCGTCGTGCATCTATCAGTGCGGTTTCATTGGACGAAGAAATGACTGACATGATTCGATTTCAACAAGCGTATAACGCTTCGGCACGGATGATCACTGTTGTTGATGAAACACTTGATAAAATCATTAACGGTATGGGCCGCGTAGGAATGTAAGAAGGAGGAAGTTAAATGCGTATTACACAATCAATGCTATCCAACAATATGCTGAGGAATCTTTCCACGAGCTATAATAAAATGGGCAAACTACAGGAGCAAGTCTATACAGGTAAAAAGGTGAGTCGCCCATCAGACGATCCTGTCGTTGTCATGAAAGGCATGGGCTATCGTATACAAGTTGATAAAGTGGCTCAATATCAACGGAACCTAGGTGAAGTGCATAACAGGTTAGATAGCTCGGACGATGCCCTCGATACTGTTGGGAAAGCACTAAGTCGTGCGAGTGAGCTTGTTAATAAAGGGGCAAATGATGTTCTTACGCCTGAAGATCGTGAAAAGATTCAGAGTGAGCTGAAGCAAATCCGCGAACAAATTCAAGATATGGCAAACAGCAAAGTAGGGGATAAGTATATCTTTAGTGGAACAAAAACGTCTACACCATTGTATGATAAGGCTAACGGATATCCAGCAGCAGGAACAGCTGGTTTTGATAGCTCTGTAGAAATTGAAGTGTTCGATGGCGTATCTTTACAGGTGAACACGAACGGGCTTGAACTATTCGCTGGTATTGATAAGGTGTTTGAAGATTTGTTGAATAATCCTAATCCTGATCATGCTGCTTTTAGTACAGCAATGACTGAAATTGACGGGAAAATCGATGGAGTTCTTACTGCAAGAGCCGACATTGGTGCCCGCCAAAACCGAGCTGAAATGATGGAAAATCGACTTGATGCTCAAGAAGGTATTTCAAAAAAACAAATGAGTGAAAATGAAGACGTCAACCAAGCGGAAGCAATTACGGAAATGATTACACAAGAATCGATTCACCGTGCTGCACTTTCCGTCGGTGCACGTATTATTCAACCATCACTGGTAGACTTCTTACGTTAAAATACCTAAAAGCGTTTGGATATCCTCCAAACGCTTTTTTTGAAAGGTGATCCCTATGAACATTCCTGAATTACAAATTCAAACAACACGAGGTATCTTAGGACTTCAAACCATCAAACCGACCCAAGAAATCGAACAACCTAGAGCAACAATGAATATACAACAACCGGCTGCAACTCTAGAAATCTCATCAACAAGACCACAATTATCACTAGATACAACAGAAGCACGTGCAGACATTGACATGAAAAGTGTTAGAAGACGGATAGAGGAAAATGCACAGTACGGTAAACAAGGAGTAATGGAAGGCATAGCAAGACGCGCACAAGAAGGTCAACAACTTTTGCGAATAGAACAGGGTGGCAAGGTGATTGCAGATATCGCCAAACAAAACGCAACACCGCCACCCGCACCACTTGGCATCCGCTTCGTCGGCAATCGCTTAAATGTCCAAATGTCCGCCCAACCTGGCACAACCAATATCCAAGCAACACCACAAAAACCAATCATCGATGTCCAATTGAATAAACCAATCCACAACTATACACAAGGTAAAGTGACGGGTGAAATGAACCCGTATCCATCTATTCAGATTGATATTAAATGGTGATAGCACATGGGTAGCTATGTGGTGCCCAGCTACCACCCCACCAACTGTAACACCCCATTCACCCAAAAGATCGGCAACTGCCGGTCTTTTGTTAACTCTAAAACTATGCTAATCTAATAATGTTAAAGGAGCGAACTCTATGCACATTCAAACAAAGTTCCACGGTGAACTCAAAATCCAACCAGATCAAACCTGGAATTTTCCGAAAGGTATTCCAGGTTTTGAAGGCGAAAAAGAATTCGCACTCCTTCCAATAGAAGGAAATAATACATTTCAAGTTCTCCAATCAACCCAAGCACCTAATGTCGCCTTCATCGTCGTCAACCCATATACCCTTTTCGAGAGCTACTCATTCGACGTCGACGAACCAACCATTGACCTGTTAAATATCCAACAAGAACAAGACGTCTTTGTTTTAGGCGTCCTCTCTTTAAAACACCCATTCGAGACATCGACGATCAATTTACAAGCACCACTCATTTTCCAAACCAAAACCAAAAAAGCAAAACAGATGATCCTAAACAATTCTACATTCTCAATGCGCCATCAAATCGGCACACTAACGGCTGAAAAAGGGGGCAACTAACATGCTCGTACTTTCACGGAAAATAAACGACACCGTCAAAATTGGTGATGACATCGAAATTCGAATACTCGAAGTGAAAGGCGACACCGTCCGCATCGGTATCGAAGCACCAAAATCAATAGATATTCTACGCGGTGAGCTGGTACTCTCTATTTCCGAATCAAACACAGAAGCAACAGCACTCGATGCTAGACTTTTTTCACAACTCACAAAGAAAAACTAAAAATAGTATCAAAAAAGCTAAACACTACAGATGCTTGTCCGATATTAGTATTGTAAGCGGCAGATAAGAGTTCGGCCGGCTCTTACTCCGCGAGCAACAATCAAAATGTAGGTTCACAAGGATGTGGATCAAACACAACTCAAGGAGGAAAATTAATCATGAGAATTAATCACAACATCGCAGCACTAAACACACACCGTCAACTAGGTATGAACAACAACGCAGCTTCAAAGAACTTGGAGAAACTATCTTCAGGTCTTCAAATTAACCGTGCAGGAGACGACGCAGCAGGTCTTGCAATTTCTGAAAAAATGCGTAACCAAATTCGCGGTATGGAACAAGCTTCTACAAATGCACAAGACGGAATCTCTCTTATCCAAACAGCTGAAGGCGCATTGAACGAAACGCACGCAATGCTTCAACGTATGGCTGAGCTTTATACAAAAGCTGGTAACGAAACACTTACAGAAGATGATAATGCAAAAATTGAAGCTGAAATTGTGCAACTAACAGCACAAATTGGTGATATTTCATCGCAGACTAAATTTAACACGAAAGAGCTTCTAACATCAGGAGCTGGAGAAGTTAAGTTCCAGGTAGGAGCTAATGGTGGTGAAACTATCACGTTAAAACTATCTGATAACTCTGTTTCCGGACTAAAATTAGATGGATTAACAGCATTGAGTGGCGGTTCGGGTGCTAACGCGACGGCTGCAGCTAACTTGAAAATTGTTCAAGAAGCAATTAACACAGTATCTGAAAACCGTTCTAACCTAGGGGCAGTACAAAACCGCCTTGAGCACACTATTAACAACCTTGGTGCATCTACAGAAAACCTAACGGCTGCAGAATCACGTATCCGTGACGTTGACATGGCGAAAGAAATGATGGACTTTACGAAGAACAACATTCTTACGCAAGCAGCACAAGCAATGTTTGCTCAATCGAATCAGATGCCACAAGGTGTTTTACAACTCCTTAGGTAATCAATTCAAGGGCGTCTTATCTGGTAACGGGTAAGAGTATAACTGGGTGAATTGCTGGAACTTCCTAAAGTCTACTTTCCTACAACGCAGCTGGAAACGGCCAACGTGAACGGTTGAAAAAAAGTGGAATTGGATAATCAGCAGCGAAGCTCCTGCCTCGAAAGAGTGGAGAACGTTCAACGACTAGGATATACGGTCTAAAGCAAATAGCCATGACGATGAAATCCGTAGGGCAGACAACACCGCCCGAAGCGCCCAGCCCCTACAAGGAAACTTGAGGGTGAAGATATAGTCTATTCTATGCTCGAAAGACATAGCGGCAAAGCAAGCCAACCAACAACCACAAGGTGTTTTACAACTCCTTCGTTAATATCAATAACAAAAACACGGTCCGAGCAATCGACCGTGTTTTTATGTGCATTTTTTCCCAGATACATCTCTTAAAAGTCTGTTAAAGAAATATGCACCCAATTATTAATATAAGTTCCGCCTGCCATACAATTAAAAAATTGGATCTTCGTTTTTTGTTTGAAATAGTTTTTTATCTACCATCGATAATTGTTTAGATTTCTTGCGGAAGTCACTTGTCCTTTTTGATAATAATCTAGCACAGTTAAAGAGCAACATCTATACCAATAACTTCTGGCAAATTTCTATTTGAATTCCACATATTTTAGCCGATATAAAGAGTGTGAATATGATTACTTAGGGAAGTAAATTATTGGAGGAATGTAGCTGTGAAGATAATTTTTCAGGAGCATCAATTTGAATTTTACAAGACACCGTCTTCGGACGAAGTCGTGGCTAAAATAAATGAATTACTTAAAGAAAGTTATTATTTCAGTCACTTTATTGCGGATGGTATTGGAGTTTACGAAGACCATGAAGATTATTTAAATTTGAACGTTGATAGAATTGAAAAACTTGAAGTAATTGCGAAGACAGAGAAGGAATTTTTGAATGATATTCTTCTTTCAGCGGAGGATTATTTGAATCGTGCTAAACCGGAACTCGCTTCACTTCCAGATGGTTTTTACTCGAATCCGTCTTCTGAAATCCGTTATAACTTCAGTCAGCTTATGGAAGGGCTTCAGTGGCTTAATGAGATGTTAGCGGTTATTGACAAGAGTATTGAACGTCCGGCGAATTGGAATCAGTGCATGGCACTGTCACAGTCAATGGAAGCTGAAATTCTGAACCTTTTTGAAGCCGTAGAAAATAGTGATAATATCCTTATTGCTGACATTATTCAATATGAATTTATTCCGATGTTTGCTTCATTAGAAACTGAGATTGGAAAAACAATCGATACTATAGGTACGCGCCATGATCTTAGTTGACAATAGAAATGTGTTAAGACTTCGGAATCGTGAATTATTGATGAACCTCTCTACTTTCGAAGAGAATCAGGAAGATTTCAAGACCATTGTTGAAACGTCGAGGGCAGGAATTCCTACATTAAAACTCGATATTGACGGGAAAACTCAGTATATACATAGTAAATATGATCCGGAAAAGGAAGCAGAACGACTAATGAGCCAGTTAGAGAATATTGGGAACTCGAAACATATCCTCTTCGTTGGCTCTGGATTAGGGTACCATATCCAGAGGTTTACTGAACAATATCCAACAATGAAATTTTCCATCTATGAACCGAATGAGGAAGTACTTGTCAGTTATTTATCGAACCGAAAGCTAAATGACCTCCCATTAAGCAATCTTGGTACTATTTTCACGGGAAGTGATGAAGCAAAGTTGCATCAAGAAATCGCTGCATTATTGCAGTCATCTAACAGTCAGCTTCGTATTTACACGTTACCCGTCTATGAATCACTGTACGGTGATCAAATTAAGGTGATTTTGCAAAAGGCATTGGTGTCATTGAAAGATAAACAAAGCGTCCTTGTAACGAACCTTTCATTCCAAAAACGTTGGACTGTCAACTCTATCAAAAACTTCCCGACTGTCTTGAAGACACCGAATATCCTGCATGACATTGACAGAAGTGCTTTCGAAGGAAAACCTGCGATCATTGTAGCGGCGGGACCATCTTTAAATGGGGAATTTGAGAATTTACGATATATCAAAGAAAATGGGCTCGCTTATATTTTTTCGGTTGGATCGGCAATCAATGCGTTAATTGAAAATGGGATTTATCCAGATGCGACTTGCACGTATGACCCATCTGAACGAAACCAGTTCGTCATACAAAAGATAAAGGACAAAAAAATAACAAATATACCACTTGTTTTTGGAAGTTCTGTAGGGTTTGAAACGTTAGAGAAGTATCCAGGAAAGATGCTTCATATGATTACTAGCCAGGATACGATTTCACCGCACCTACTTGATACGAAAGAATCAATCGGCATAGTGTTAGATGCACCATCGATTGCAGTTGTGACACTTCAATTGCTTACCAAGCTCGGATGTAATCCGATTATGTTAGTAGGGCAAAATTTAGGGTATCAAGATAATAAACGATATGCGTTGGGAATAGAATATGACTTTGTCGAGAATGAATTGAATGAAACAGAAAAAGAGGTATCACTTACAGTTAAAGACGTCTACGGAAATGATATACAAACAAGCGACGGCTTCAACCGAATGCGGCTACAACTTGAAATGCATATTGGTGCGAATAAAGGTATTGAAGTTATTAATACAACAAAGGGCGGTGCCCAAATCGAAGGTACTTCGTTCGCTCATTTAGACAAACTTATTAATGAGAGGCTTAAATCCAAAGTTGTTGATTACAAGTGGACAGAAGAGTTAAATTCTTACAATATGGAGTATGTAAAAAAACAGGTGGACAAGATTTCAAGTGCGGAAAAAAACTGCAATAAAATATTGCAAAATACATTAGATGAATTAAAATTAATTCGTGAAGCCGTTGAAAAAAAGCAAACAAAAAATATGAACGACCGATTTGCTTCCCTCGATAAAGAATTCTTCAAACTCAAGATAAATCCATTTTATCATGGCTTCGTTGAACCCATGATCAGGGTGCAAAATGAACAATTATCTGAAGCAAGCCAATCTATTAGATACAAAACAGATATTCTGGAAAAAGCAGAAGTCATTATTAATTCATTTAATATTTTTATTCAGGAAGTACATTTACACATGGAGTTTGCTAAGCCTTATTTTGAGGAACTGAAAGAACAAATAGAAAACGGGTGAGAAAATGTCAACGAATAAAAAAGTCCTCATCACTGGAGCTGATGGTTTTATCGGCTCCCATTTAACAGAAGAGCTAATGCGACAAGGCTATGATGTCCGTGCTTTCGTCTACTACAATTCCTTTAACTCATGGGGCTGGCTGGATTCGGCACCAGTTGAAATGAAGAAAAATCTAGATGTGTTTGCAGGAGATATCCGAGATCCGCATGGTGTAAAAGAAGCAATGAAAGGCTGTACACATGTCCTTAACTTAGCTGCACTTATCGCAATTCCATATTCGTATCATTCACCAGACACCTACGTCGATACGAATATTAAAGGAACGTTGAATGTCGTCCAAGCTGCTCGCGAATTAAACATAGAGAAAGTCGTCCATACATCGACGAGTGAAGTATACGGCACTGCACAGTATGTGCCGATTGATGAAAATCACCCTTTACAAGGGCAGTCACCTTATTCGGCAACGAAAATAGCCGGAGATCAAATGGCGTTATCTTTTTATAAGTCATTTGATACACCCGTTTCGATTATTAGGCCGTTTAATACGTATGGCCCCCGCCAATCAGCACGCGCCGTTATCCCGACTATAATTGGTCAGTTGGCTGCGGGAAACTCGATGATTAAACTTGGGGCTATAAGCCCAACACGTGATTTTAACTATGTTAAAGACACTGTGAATGGGTTTATTTCTGTAATGAATAATGAGAAATCTATCGGGGAAATAATTAACATAGGCTCCAACTTTGAAGTTTCAATTGGTGAAACAGCGGAAATGATTGCAGACATTATGAACATCGATTTGACAATCGAAACCGATGAACAACGTCTTCGCCCTGGAAAAAGTGAAGTGGAGCGTCTTTGGGCGGATAATCAAAAGGCGAAAGATTTACTTGGGTGGACGCCGGAATACGGTGGAAAAGAAGGTTTCAGACGCGGGCTTGAAGAAACAATCGAGTGGTTTACAAATCCACAAAACTTAGCTTCCTATAAAACGGATGTGTATAACATATGAACGAACAATGGATCACATTTGCTAGTGAAATCAAAGCCCTTTATCAAAAAGACTTTGTTCCACTCCATGAACCAACTTTCGATGAAACAGAAGTGGACTATGTAACAGATTGTATAAGATCAGGTTGGGTTTCCTCAGTAGGAAATTATGTTGATCGCTTCGAGCAAGAGCTAGCTGAATTCACGGGTGTGAGACGTGCTGTTGCTGTCGTCAATGGTACAGCGGCGCTGCAGATTGCTATGAAAATAGCTGGTGTACAACCAAATGATGAAATATTCATGCCATCCTTAACGTTTATCGCAACTGCAAATGCGGCAACATACCTACAAGCCATCCCACATTTTATCGATGTTAGCGAAAAAACGCTTGGACTGGACCCGATAAAACTCGAAGAACACATCCAGGCTATCGGAGAAATGAAAAAAGGACAACTAGTGAATAAAGAGACTGGGAGAATTATCCGTGCTGTCGTGCCTATGCATACATTCGGCCATCCGGTAGATCTCGATTCTTTAGTCGAAATATGTGAGCGATACAATCTCGCACTTGTCGAAGATGCAGCTGAATCACTTGGTTCCTACTACAAAGGAGAGCATACGGGTGGATTCGGGCTTGTCGGGGCACTTAGTTTCAATGGAAATAAAATCATGACAACAGGCGGCGGTGGGGCAATTTTAACGAGTGATGACAAACTTGCCGACTACGCTAAACACATCACAACAACAGCAAAAGTTCCACATCGTTGGGCATATGAACACGATGAAATTGGTTATAACTATAGAATGCCGAATATTAATGCAGCACTCGGTTGTGCACAACTTCAAAAGATTCCGGAATTCATTGAACAAAAGAGAAATTTAACAGCTAAGTATGAAGACATGGTAAAAAAAATAGATGGTGTAACACTTTTTAAAGAACCAGCCAATACGAAAGGGAACTACTGGCTGCAAACAATTATGCTAGATCAAGAACATAATCGTGATACTGTGTTGGATTTGTTGAATGAAAATGGTGTTATGTCGCGGCCGGTTTGGACGCCTATGCATGAATTGAAACTCTATAAAAATATGCCGAAAGCAGATTTAACTGTTACAGAGCGATATGAAAACACATTAATTAATATTCCAAGTACTCCATTGAAAGTGAAGTGAAATCATTGCGTCGAAAAATATGTGTCGTCACTGGTACGCGAGCAGAATATGGACTACTTTATTGGCTGATGAAAGCAATCGAGCAAGATGGGGAACTTAAATTACAATTAGTTGTTACAGGTATGCATCTCTCACCTGAATTCGGATTAACCTATAAACAGATTGAAGCGGATGGATTTGTTATTGATGAGAAAGTGGAAATGCTCTTGTCGTCAGATACAGCTGTTGGGGTTGCGAAATCAATGGGGATTGCAACAATGGGATTTGCCGATGCATTTGATCGCTTGAAACCGGATCTTCTTATTATACTCGGAGATCGTTTTGAAATGATGGCAGCAGCTCAAGCGGCGCTCGTTATGCAACTGCCAATTGCACATCTACATGGTGGTGAACTAACTTTTGGTGCGTATGACGATTCAATTCGTCACTCGATAACAAAAATGGCGACATGGCATTTTGTAAGTACAGAATCACATCGCAAGCGTGTTATTCAACTTGGTGAGCAACAGGAACACGTTTGGAATGTTGGCGCACTCGGGATTGAGAATATTCTAAAGCTACAATTGTTATCGAAGGGTGAACTATATACTGAACTCGGTCTTAACGAAAATAAGTCGATTTTCTTGATTACATATCACCCTGAAACAAATGGAAGTATAAATGGCATACATCCATTGCTCGCTGCATTAGATTACTATCCGAACACTAATCTGGTTTTTACGAAAGCCAATGCGGATAACGGTGGGAGATATATCAATGATGCGATAGAGAAATATGTTGCGAAAAATGACAATGCCTATTTATTTGACTCTTTAGGGCAATTACGCTATTTGAGTGCGGTGAAACATGCTAATGTAGTTATTGGAAATTCTTCAAGTGGCTTAGTGGAAGTGCCATATTTAAATACACCAACAGTTAACTGTGGAAATCGGCAAGCAGGAAGAGAAAGGCCGAATCTGGTATTTGATGCGTCATTAACTGAAACCTCTATTCGAGAAGTAATTGAGCAGTCACTTCAATTTAAAGGTCCGTATGAGCAAATTTTTGGTGATGGGAACGTTTCTCCAAAAATTATTTCTAGGCTCAAAAGGCTCTCTTCTTATACTATACAAAAGGAGTTTTATGATTTATGAAAACTAAAACATTCATCATTGCAGAAGCGGGTGTAAATCATAATGGCTCCCTAAAAATAGCGAAACAGCTTGTAGATGTGGCTGTTAAGGCAGGAGCAGATGCAGTAAAGTTTCAGACATTTATTTCAGAAAAAGCTGTAAGTACATATGCGGAAAAAGCAGATTACCAGAAGAGATTGACTGACAAGAGTGAAAGTCAATTAGAAATGGTGAAAAAGCTTGAATTATCTTTTGAAGAGTTCAAGGAAATATCTAACTATTGTGAAAGTAAAAACATTTTATTTTTATCTACAGCTTTTGACCTTGAAAGCTTAGTCTTCTTAGACAGAGAGATAAATATTCCGATCTTTAAAATCCCATCTGGCGAAATAACAAATGGACTATTAATGTTGAATGCAGCGAAAACACAAAAATCTATTATCTTGTCAACAGGTATGAGTACTTTAGAAGATATAGATAATGCACTAGCTGTAATGAACTATGGTTATTTGTTCCCTGAGAAAACACCAGTAGATTTTGCTGAAATAAAAAGATTGTACAACGAAACTGATGTGAAAATTATTAAAGAAAAAGTTTCGATTCTACATTGCACTACGGAGTATCCTGCCCCTTTCGAGGAGTTAAACTTAAAAGCTATTCAGACTCTTTCTAAGAGATTTGGAACTAAAGTGGGTTTATCCGATCATTCGAATGGGATCATAGCTCCTATTGCAGCAGTTGCTTTGGGAGCAGAAATTATTGAAAAGCATTTCACGCTGGATAATAAAATGCTTGGACCAGATCACCAAGCATCTCTAGAACCGCCCGAACTGAAGGAAATGATTGATAATATCAGGAAAATTGAATGTAGCTTAGGTGATGGAATAAAGAAAATGACTGAATCAGAAAAGAAAAATTATAGCATTGCTCGAAAAAGCTTAGTGGCGGAAAAAGAGATTGTGGAGGGAGAAATTCTGACATCAGAAAATGTTGGAATGAAAAGACCTGGTAATGGAATGAACCCCTTATTTTATTGGGAAATCATTGGGCGGGAATCAAAAAAAACTTATAAAAGAGATGAGCCAATATGATGAATATGTATATCTTTGGAGCTTCTGGCTTCTCTAGAGAAGTCGCGGACATATGTATGGAAATTGGATATGATAATATCACATTTATTGATAATGCACTAAAAGAAGAAACCTATTTTGGATACGATGTAATCAGCGAACATGAGTTATCTGAAATGAATTTTAAAGACTCTCATTTTGCAATTGGAATCGGTGAACCTGCCATCAGAAAAAAAATACATGAAAAATTTCCTGATTTTATGTACCCAAATATTATTCATCCTTCGGCAAGTTTTGGTTACGACATGAAAGAAAATATCTGTTGCTCAAAAGGAAATATTATTACAGCGGGTGTTAGAATGACAAATAATATTAAACTAGGGAATTTCGGTATATACAATCTAAACGTAACTGTAGGTCATGACTGTATCACAGAGAATTATATTACAATTTCACCAGGAGCAAATGTTTCGGGGAACATAAAACTTGAAAATGAAGTCTATGTAGGAACTGGATCCACGATTTTACAAGGTAACTCGATTGATAAAAAGTTGATTGTAGGTGAAGGTTCGACAGTAGGAGCAGGAGCAGTAGTTGTAAGAGACGTGATACCTAATACTGTTGTAAAAGGAATTCCTGCTAAATAATGCTGGGCTAGGAAGTGTAATCTATGAAAAATTGGCGAGACGTCTTAATCAAACCTGAAACGACGATTTTGGAAGCAATGAAAATAATAGATAAAACGACTATGCAATTCGCAGCCGTTGTAAATGACGAGCTGTACTTACTCGGAACAGTAACAGACGGGGATATTCGTCGTGGGATTTTAAAAGGATTAGCT